>NZ_JBHRSA010000046.1:0-280061 GCF_042643145.1 Virgibacillus xinjiangensis | reverse complement strand
CGGCTACAATGACCTTCACCGCTCGGGACTCGAACCCTAAAGCGTGCGCACATGCCGGGCACACAAAAATAAGGCTGTCGAGAACTTTCTCGACAGCCTGAGGGCTTAGAGAACATTCTCTAAGCCCTTTTCCTATTTTTTCTCCGTGGAAACTTCATCAAGAATTGCCGATCGGCCAGTCGAATGGCGGAGATCCTGGTGGTGAGTGCTGAATAATATCCATAAACGGTATGGTGTAAGCAAACAGGATCAGTGCTGCTGTAATAGCAATCCACAACTTCCAGTTCTCCAGCCACATAGGTGTTGCTGGTGCTTCTTCCTCCTCTTCGGCAATCGGGAACTCTTCATCCCCTTTTGGTGCGAAGAATGCCAGTTTAATAAAGATGTAAACCATCAAGCCGATGCCGATAAACAGGATTGCCCCGCCGACAGCCTGTGCCATCTGATACCAGCCCCACTCTGCTGCCTGGGCGGTTCCTCCATAGTCGGAGTAAGCGGAACGCCGTGGTGCACCAAGCAGACCTTGAATGTGCATGGAGCCTGACATGATGAGCATACCCACAGCCCACACAATGGTCTGGATAATTCCCAGCCTGTTGATGGATTCCGTCAGCCGCCTTCCAGTCAAATGTGGGATCAGCCAATAAGCAACACCGAAGAAGGTGAGAATAACGGTGGTTGCCACGGTCAGATGGAAATGCCCGGTTACCCAGATGGTATTATGGACAATGGAATTCAACTGGTGGGAGGCATTGATGATTCCCCCGGCCCCTCCTGGGATAAACGCAACCATACCGAGGAACGGAGCCAGAAAGCGGACATCCTTCCATGGAAGGTGCTTGAACCAGCCGAACAAGCCTCCAAACCCTTTGCGTCTGCCGGTTATTTCAAATGTCGCGAACATGGAAAAGGCAGTCATCAGGCTTGGAACGATCACCATGAATGTCAGCACAACCTGGACAAATTTCCATGTCGGATCAATCCCCGGCTCTGTCAGCTGATGGTGGAAACCGACTGGAATAGAGAAGAATAAGAATAGCACAAAGGATAATCTAGCAAGAGAATCACTGAATATTTTCCCACCTATGATCTTTGGAATGATTGCATACCATGCCATATAGGCAGGAAGCAGCCAGAAATAGACGAGTGGATGGCCGAAATACCAGAACAACGTACGACTGACCAATACATTGATAGTCTCTGCATATCCGAGGGACCATGGAATGAACTGAATCAGCACAGTTGCTGCGACACCAAGGGATGCAATGAACCACATGATCATATTGATGGTAACCATGAATGCCAGAAGCGGTGCCTTTTCTCCACGATGTTTCTGCTTCCATGTATACAGTTGATGCCAATTCACAAATCCGGCAATCCAGCTGCCGATGATTACGAGAGCAAGCCCGATATAAAAAGCGGGATGAGCTTTCAATGGTGCATAGAAGGTATATAATACGCTTGCTTTGCCAAGCATGATCGTAACAGCAGTAAGGATGGTGCCTGTGGTCATTGTCCAGAATGCCAGCCAAGAAACCCTCCGCTGCCTTTCCGATATGCCGACCGTCTTACCCATCAATGCATATTGGAACCCTATGATGAAGAAGGTGGTAAGTACAAGGGCAAGAATGACACCATGTACTGTCAAGACCTGATAGTAGTCGATTCCCCATGGCAGTTGAAAATGGCCGGATCGGACGAACACTTGCAGAAGTCCCATCAACCCCCCGACGAATAATGCTATGAATGCAACATACATATAGGACATATAAAGTCTTGACTCTCTTTTGGTGATGGACAAAGGTAAACGATTATCTTGCTTATATCTTTCCAGTGCTTCCAGCTCCATTATTCATACACCTCCACTGTGGCAAACATCTGATGGTGACCCGTGCCACAATACTCATTGCACACTACGGTGTATTCGCCAGGCTTATCCATGACCTCTTCCATACTGCTCACATATCCAGGTTCGACCATCATATTGATATTCGTACCTGCCAAATTAAAGCCATGGACCACATCTTTCGTCGTTACCTGAAACAGGACGGTAGAACCTTTTGGTATCCGGATATGCTTGACTGCTTTACCTTCCTCATCTGTTCCAAGATCATAATTGAAAGCAGAGGCTGCAATATTAAGGATATATTTCCCTTCCTCCACTTTGGTAAGGCCCAGATTCTCCGGTTTGAAAGCATCATGTGCCTCGATGTTTTCCGGATCGATGGTCACTCCATGGCTCTGTGGATGTGTTCCCATATAAAATGCGCCGTAACCAAGAACCACCAGAAACAGAATAAGAGCCCCCACCCCGGAGAACAGCCAAATCTTTTCATACTTGTGCAAATGCATCGCCACTCACTTCCTTTCCGTCACTTTTTACCTGCCGAGAAACAACATAAATGCCCCCACCCAGCTGATCAAGATAAACAGCCCAACTGCAGAAACCGAAATCAATGTTCCTTTCAGGCTGGGGTTTTTTTCTTCGGAAGCAGTATGTCTGACCACCTTTTTTTCTGCTTTCATTTCACTCACTCCCCTCCTTGAAGAACTCTTCTGTCCTCATTATATTAGATTTTTTCCTGTTATCTCTGTAATTGGAAGCGATTTCATTAAATAGCCAATTGTTTATGAACCTTTTTTGAAAAATTGAACATGTAGGTATAAGGAATTAGAATGATTATCAACTAGGGGAGCCAAAAGGCTGGTAATAGAAGTGGGTAACGCATGATATTTGGATAGTCGGAAGTTGTATCCCTATCCAGGGATCGGCAGGAAATAGAAAAAGCCTACGAAAAAGGTCCCTTTTCGTAGGCTTAAGTATATGGAAAAAACCCCTATCATTATTTTTGTTTTACTTTTTCCAGCATATCTTTGGTCATCTTATCCAGATCATAATCCACATGAAAGCCCCATTCCTGCTGTGCTGCTGAAGAATCGATGGAATTTGGCCAGCTGTCGGCAATTTTCTGCCGTACCGGATCCACCTCATACTTCATCTCAAATTCAGGAATATGGTTTTGGATGGACCGGGCAAAATCCTCTGGTGCTGCTGAAAATGCGGAAATATTGAATGCATTACGATGAATGAGCTTAGCCGGATCTGCTTCCATCAATTGGACTATTGCGTCCAACGCATCCGGCATATACATCATATCCATCTTTGTGCCTTTACCGATATAAGAAGTATACGACTTCTTCTTAATAGCTTCGTAATAAATTTCCACAGCATAATCCGTCGTTCCCCCCCCGGGTGGGGTGACATATGAAATCAATCCTGGAAATCGCACGCCCCTCGTATCTACACCAAAACGCTGATGATAATAGTCACAGAGCAGTTCCCCTGCAACCTTATTCACTCCATACATTGTAGTAGGCCGTTGGATAGTATCCTGTGGCGTATGGTCCTGTGGCGTCGTCGGCCCAAATGCCCCGATGGAACTTGGAGTGAAAAGTTTCAAGTCAAGCTCATGGGCAACTTCCAAGGCATTGACCAATCCCCCCATATTCAAATCCCAGGCAAATTTCGGGACAACCTCTGCTTTAGCAGAAAGGAGCGCAGCAAGATGCATGAGTGAATCTGCCTGGAATTCCTTTGCCACCTCATGCAGTCGGTCTGCATCCGTCACATCCACCTGTTCGAATGGCCCATCACCGATTCCTTCAACCGGCTCGCGGATATCCGTTGCCAGAACATTGGCTTCCCCATATGTCCGTCGCAGTTTCTGTACGAGCTCCGAACCAATCTGCCCAGCAGCCCCTGTTACTAAAATCTTTTTCATCGTCTCTCCCCTTGTTGTCTTTCTAGATCAAGCCCATCTCCCTGCCTACTTTTCCATAAGCGGCAATAGCTTCATCCAGCATTTCTTTGGTGTGTGCGGCAGTAGGCATATTCCGTACCCTTCCTGTCCCCTTCGGCACTGTTGGGAACACGATGGATTTCGCATATACCCCTTCTTCATACAAACGCTTGCTGAACTTCTGTGCGTCCTTCTCGTCCCCAATAATACATGGTGTGATCGGTGTCTCACTGTTTCCGATATCAAAACCGAGCTTCTTCAACCCTTCTTTCAGGTAGTTGCCATTTTCCCATAATCTCTCATTGAGTTCCGTACTCTCCATCAGCATATCAACTGCCTTCGTGCTGGCCGCAGCATCTGCCGGCGACACCGCTGTAGAGAACAAGAACGGACGTGACCGTACTTTCAGCCAATCAATCAGGTTTGCTTTTCCAGCGACATAACCACCGATGACCCCGATAGCTTTCGAGAGAGTTCCCATTTGCATATCCACTTTATCTTCCAAGCCGAAATGTTTAACAGTACCGGCACCTTTTCCAAGCACTCCGGACCCATGGGCATCATCCACATAGGTAATCAGATCGAACTCTTCCGCTATCTCGACGATTTCCGGCAGGAGGGCGACATCCCCATCCATGGAAAAGACACCATCGGTAATGACCATCACTTTGTTATATCGTCCGGATTCAGTCGCTTCCTTCGCTTTCTCACGAAGATCCTTCATATCTGAGTGATTGTACCGGATGATTTTCGCTTTTGACAGACGACAGCCGTCAATGATGGATGCATGGTTCAATTCATCAGAAAGGATGGCATCATTCTTATCCATCACAGCGGAGATCGCCGCCATATTGCAGTTGAAGCCAGATTGATAGGAAATTGCCGCCTCTGTACCTTTGAAGGCTGCCAGCTTTTTCTCCAACTCTATGTGAAGATCAAGAGTGCCGTTGATGGTACGCACAGCTCCTGCCCCGACTCCATGGGAATCGACCGCTTCCTTGGCAACTTCTTTCAGTGATTCATCGGTGGCCAACCCCAGATAGTTATTGGAAGAAAGGTTGATCAGGTCCTTTCCATTCAATTGGATGACCGGCCCGTTAGCCCCCTGTACTGGATCAATTTCATTATAAAGGCCCTGGTCTTTCAAGCCAGCAATATTCTCATTCAAAAAATTATCCAAAGCTTTGCTTGTCATATTCATATCCTCCTTGGAATGTAAACGCTTTACATAAATGGTACCAACAGAAAAACGTTGCATCCATATACATTCAGTTTAACACACCGCCTATCAAATGTTATCAGGTTGAAAAAGCCCGCAATAGTAAAAAAGTTATGAATCTGTCAATCTATACGGTATTTTGCTAAAAACAATAGTCATCCTGCAATTACTTTATTATACTGGGAAAAGAGAACATTTCTGGAGGATTTCAACATGAGAAGAGTATTATTGGCATTATTCATACTGATCATTTTGGTTGTCGGGATTACCGGTTACGTCGAATCGAACGACAAGCCGGTGGAAGTAATTGATGATCATCATCGTTCCACTACCATAACCTATTAACATAGCAGTCCGTTTGTTTTTAAAATGACGTTTTAATACACGAAAAAAAGGAAAGTATCGTACCAAGAGATACTTTCCTTTTATTATGGTATTGGTGTCCGATCGTAATGATGCTATTACTCTACAATTGTAACATTGACTGTTTTGCGTCCCCAGTCAAATGCTTCATCTTTTGTCGGTACATGCACATCGATACGGTTGCCTTTGATCGCACCACCGGTATCAGCTGCTGTGGCATAGCCATACCCTTCCACATATACTTCTGTACCTAGTGGAATCACGTTAGGATCCACGGCAATTACTTTAGCATTCGGATTTTCATTCAAATTGACTCCTGCTGCAGTTATTCCGGAACAGCCATAGCATCCTGCAGTATATGCAGTTGCTTCCATTGCAATGGTTTTACCTTCTGCCTCTTCGGACTTGGTTTCCTGTTGCTTCGGCTCAGCAGTTTTTGTTTCCTGCTTGGCAGGTTCATTGCTTGTTGTATTTGCCACTGCTACATCAGCGGACTGTACTTGGGCTTTACGTTCTTTCGTGCTTTCTCCGTTTACCGCAATTTCTTCACCTGTGACAATCAAATCGGATGGAAGGTCGTTCCATGCTTTCAAATCTTCTATAGATACATTATGTTCGTTACCGATCTTGCTTAATGTATCTCCCTTTTCCACTACATAGTATTCTATGTTGCCATTTTCTTCTACTTCGATTACTTGTTTAGGATGGATCACCGTAGATTTCAATTCATTTATATCAACTAACTCTTCAACTGTAGTATTATATTTATCTGCAATCTTCCAAAGGCTGTCCCCTTTTTGGACCTGATAATCTGCTGCTGAAACGGATGTTACAGCTGTACCGGCTAGAATGATACCAGCAATAGCTGCTACTAATTGTCGCATTAGTAAATTCCTCCTTTGAATTTCTGACAATGCCTATACTAGCATACGAAACGAGGCATTACAGTTACAAGGGAGTTAAGTGTATGTTACACACATCCGCTTTTATCGCCAAAATGTTACAAACGTAACAGTTTTGTAATATTACTTTGGTCCTAGTGGCTTTTATATTACAAAAGTAACGGAAAAAATTGGTTTGTAACAATTCTACCGTCTTTTAATCTAATAAATTAGGGAAAAAGAACTGTTGCAAATCTATTAATGGAAGAATGCTTCCCTTCATTTGGAAGGCTTCTAGAAGTTCTCCTTGGGAAAAGGGCTGAATCATTGATGACTCAGCCCCTCTCTTTGGTGTACTATATTCCATTTGACAAGGAGCTCTTCAAGCATAACCTATTGCTTGAAGAGCTCCAGTTTTCATCATCCACGAAACATGTCGCTCAGGGACTGGAAAAGATCCCGGAAAAAGTTGGCGACTTTCTGCCAAAAACCTTCATCCAACCCCAATTCTTCCATTTTCTCTGTTACGGTTGACGCAATATCCTCCAATTGGCTGCGCACCTGATTGAAATCGATATTCAAGTCACGCATCCGGTCGAACAGGTCGATGAGCATTTGACGATCCGCTTCACTCAAAGAAATTTCCAGGTTCTCCAGATTTTGTTGGACAATCTGCTCCACTTCTTCTCTTGTTGCGGGGTCTTGTTCAGCAATCATCTGCTTGATTTCCGTCAACAGTTCACTTACTTGTTCCTGAGAAACTTCTTCATTCTCTGCTAGGTCTGTTGCCACATTCAATTCATCATTGGCAAGTTCCATGCGTTCCTTGTCCAGTTCCGCTCCTTCTACATCATATGCCTTATAGATCCCTGTAAGTGCGGAGTGGCCGGTGACTGCTACCGGTGAAGCTACATCGACCGTTGCGTTCTCTACACCCGCTGTCAATAGGGCATTAGCGTACATCTCTGTGGTGACTTCCGTTATGTTGTCGGGGGTTACAATATTGATATCCAATCCTTCTCCACTGTCCTCGAGGGTAATCCGTGCGGAAGAATACATATTTGCGTTCGGATTGCCATTGATATATTTTGCATAATCTTCTCCACCGATATCGTACTCTTCGACTGAATCCGTCCCATCGATGCCGACCAAGTCCCTTACTTCTGTCCGTTGCTGTTCTGTCAATTTGTCTCCGTAAACCATGATGGTAGTTGAAGCAGCTCCTGCAGTGGAAGCTGTTCCAGCGGCTATCAAGAAAACCAGCATAAAAGCAACCAGCAGTTTCCCTATATATTTCATAATGTGTATACCCCTTTTCAATGTGTGGTACTTCACGTCCATTATACCTTTTTTTCAGAAAATGTGTACCTTCCATATCATGATCCATTTTCTGAGCAGAAGACTTTTGACTGTCTAGAAAATCGGGTATATTTAGGGTGACGAAATAAATTTGGCAGAAAGAAGGTCATTGTCATCATTGATCAAGAAAAAATAGTCAAACGCAATTTAGCAATCATGTGGGTTGCTAACTTTTTTGTTGCAGGAAGCATGACGATGGTTATTCCGTTCATTTCATTATATATAGAATCACTAGGAAACTTTTCCGACAGTTTTGTCCAAAGATGGTCCGGATTTACATTCGGCATCACCTTTGTGACAGCCTTCCTCTTTTCTCCTATATGGGGGAGAATCGGGGATAAATATGGCAGGAAAAAGATTCTGATTTTCTCCGCATTCGGCATTGGCCTGTCTGTTCTTTTGATGGGTTACGCCACGACGGTATGGCAGCTATTCATCTTGCGGTTTTTCATGGGGGTGGCAACCGGGTTCATCCCGATGTCCCAAGCCTTCATCTCCACTCAAACACCTCAACATGTGGCAGGGAAAGTCCTTGGCACCCTGCAGACAGGGAGTATCACCGGCTCTTTGTTCGGCCCGATGCTCGGCGGTGTCCTGGCAGATGCATTCGGCTATTCCAGTACATTTAAATGGGTATCGATCACTGTATTCTTATCCTCGCTCATTGTCATGTTCGGAATAAAAGAGATTAAGGTGAAGTTCGCTGGAGAGGAAAATGATACGACAACTTATTCCAGACGGGAAGTCATCCGGCATATCGTCACTCATCCCGTCCTGCTGGTGGTCATGTTGATGTCCACCCTTGTCCAAGTAGCTCATTTCAGTGTCCAACCGATCCTTTCCCTTTTTGTTGCAGAGATCCATGGACCTGCCAACATCGCCTTCTTTTCAGGGTTGGCCTTTTCTGCAGCCGGCCTGGGAAACCTTTTGATGACGAGAAACTGGGGTAAACTTGGAGATAGAATAGGGTATGTCAGAATACTGATTGTCCTCCTGTTCATGGCAGGAATCGTTTATTTCCCTGGCGCCTTTGTCACTAATATATGGCAGCTTGTTATTCTGAGGTTCCTCCTCGGCTCGGCTATTGGAGGCATTATACCGTTACGTGTCGCCTATATCAGGCAAGAAGCTCCCTTGTCCATGCAAGGAGAAGTGCTCGGCTACAATACCAGCCTCCGATTTCTCGGGAATATTATCGGCCCGGCAATGGGCGGCATGATCGCCGGATTCTTCGGCTTCTCCGCTGTATTTTTTGTCACCAGCGGCCTGTTGGTCTTGAGTGGTGCGCTGCTCCTTGGGGCATGGTATAAGCATGAATATGCCGGCAAGGAGTCCCGCTCGTTTTCCGCACATCGAAGTTGACGACCCAGCTGCCCGGAAATCGGGCAGCTTTTTTATTTTCCTGCTGATTCCACGAGCGTACGGAGGATATTCTCATTCTCCTGCCGATTCCTCGCGCGTCCTGCTGATATCCCATTCTCCTGCCGATTCCGCGCACGTCCGGAAGATTTCCTCATTCTCCTGCCGATTCCGCGCACGTCCGGAAGATTTCCTCATTCTCCTGCCGATTCCGCGCACGTCCGGAAGATTTCCTCATTCTCCTGCTGATTCCGCGCACGTCCGGAAGATATTCTCATTCTCCTGCCGATTCCCCACGCGTCCGGAAGATATTCTCATTCTCCTGCCGATTCCTCGCGCGTCCGGATGATATTCTCATTCTCCTGCTGATTCCGCGCACGTCCGGAAGATTTCCTCATTCTCCTGCTGATTCCGCACGCGTCCTGCTGATATCCCCGCTCTCCTGCCGATTCCCCATGCGTCCGGAAGATATTCTCATTCTCCTGCCGATTCCGCGCGCGTCCGGAAGATATCCCCGCTCTCCTGCTGATTCCTCACGCGTCACGCTGATATTATCATTCTCAAGGGTTTCTCCTGCCCCCTTGTAGGGGAATATGATGTATGAGAACTTCTGGACTGCACATGATGAATATAGGCTCGAATCATTGCTTTCCGTATGAACTTATGTTAAAACTGTCAGAGATTCTACTCTAGAAAGAAAGTGATCTTTATGGGAATCGTCGTTGTAGAAGTGTGTGACGGAAATTCCATTACGGAAATTAATATAGAAGAAATTTTGGAACAGGAATTCCCTGAAGTGGCCGTCCTGATGAATGAGTGCCTTTCATTTTGTGGCCTTTGCAGGGTTAGGCCGTATGCCCTCGTCAATAATAAACGGGTATTCGGGAATACTCCGGAAGAATGCCTGGAGAAAATCCGGGAAGAGATAAAAAAAGAACTGGCTGTGTATGAATAACAGCCAGTTCTTTTTTTATCCCTTATTTCCTGGGAAATAATTTGTCGTTTTATGCGGAACTAGAGACTTGCCCGGAAAATCTCCAATGAATCCTCTTTGGTAAGCTTCTTGAAGTTACCGAATTCCGGATTGGCAATTACCGTTTTTTCTGCCATCTCCTCGACCGTGCTTTCATCGATATCATAATCTGCCAGCTTGGAAGGAGCCCCGATTACGGTCCAGAATTTCCTCAGGTTCTCGATTCCTTCCAATGCCGCATCATAATCAGACTTGCCTTTCGGATCAACATCAAAGACACGTACAGCCAATTGCTTGAAGCGTGGAGCATTCTCTTCATTCAATACATGTTTCATCCAGTTCGGGAACAGGATGGCAAGTCCGCCGCCATGTGGAATATCATGGACTGCTGACACTGCATGCTCCAGGTTATGTGTTGCCCAGTCCCCGCGGAAGCCCATGCTGAGCATGTCGTTCAGGGCCAGGGTTCCACTTAACATGATGGTTTCCCGATACTCATAATTCTCCAAGTCATCCAGCAGTTTTGGAGCAGTTTCCATAACGGTAAGCAAGAGCGACTCACAGAAACGGTCCTGGATTGGTGTATTGGTCTCCTGATGGAAATAATGCTCCAGCACATGGGACATCATATCGACAATCCCGTAAATCGTCTGATCCTTCGGCACGGAGAAAGTGTTCTCCGGATCAAGGATGGAAAACTTCGGACTGCTGTATGGTGATCCCCATCCATGCTTTTCATTGGTTTCCCAATTCGTGATGACAGACCCACGGTTCATTTCCGACCCGGTTGCAGCAAGCGTCAGCACTGTACCGAATGGAAGAGCACCCGTCGCTTTTTCCTTTTTGGTCACAATGTCCCACATGTCTACATCTGCCTTGGCTCCCACGGCAACAGCCTTGGTGCAATCGATGGTGCTTCCTCCCCCAATGGCTAGCAGGAAGTCGATTCCTTCATTCTTACAGATTTCAACACCTTTACGTACGGTGGAAATGCGAGGATTCGGTTCCACTCCTGGGAGTTCGAATACCTCTGCGTCAATTTCTTCCAACTTAGAAAGAACGGTATCATAAATGCCGTTTCTTTTGATACTGCCTCCTCCATAGACAAGCAGGACTTTCTTTCCATACTGTTCCACTTCTTTAGGCAGGGCATCCAACTGTCCCTTGCCAAAGATGAGTCTTGTCGGGTTATGGTAAGTAAAATTATTCACCGGGAATTCCTCCTGTCTTATTTTTTATAAACGATAACATCCATTTCTACAAGAACGTCCTTTGGCAGTCGGCTGACTTCCACGGTCGCTCTGGCTGGATACGGTTCACTCAAGTAGGAGCCATAGATGTCATTGACCGTAGCAAAGTCCCCCATGGAATCCAGATAAATGGTGAACTTCACAACCTGGGTGAAATCGGCGCCTGCCTCTGTCAAAATTGCCTGCAGGTTTTCGAGTACTTGTTTGGTCTGCTGCACAATCCCCTCTACGACTTCTCCTGTCTCTGGATTGATTGGAATCTGCCCGGAAACATAGATAAAGTCTCCCGCTTCTATTGCTTGTGAATACGGTCCGATGGCAGCAGGTGCTTTCTCCGTATGTATTGCTTTGACCATAATAATTCCTCCTAGATGATGGCTTTTTTATCATCATACCATTTATAACCATTATTCTGAAGCGAGGACGTTCCGGTATGCCAATACAGACGGAACATAGTAAATATCACCGTAGCATGCGCCAATTTCCTCAGCCCCTTCTCTTAGGCAGCGGTAGTCTTCCGGGTTGGGCACCTGCTGGAACATCTCCTGGGAAAAAGCAATGGCAGCCTCCTGTGAGTATTCCTGTCCCGCTTCTTCCATATAAGAAATAAACCCTCTGCCGAAATTGTAGGATTGAACAGCCAATGGAAGATCTCCATCCGCTTCAGCCAGCACGGAGGCAAAATGACGGACGCCTTGCTGGATGGACAGCTCGGGGTCCTCAATGCAGCCTCTTTCTCCGCAATAACTTTCTGAAGACTGCATGGGATCGTTCCCCCTCCCGCCGGATTCCTGCATCATGATGGCAAGAATCACATTGACATGATCCCCTACCTCATAGTGCTCAGCATATTTTTCCACCAATGGTCTATATTGATACACTTCCTCGCTTATTTCCGGACCTTGAGAAGTCTCTGTTACCGGCTGTTCTCTTGAGACATAGGAAAGCACCAGAAACAGACTACAGAGCAGCAAGACAACTCCTCCTGTTTGTTTACATGCACGGATGATGTTTCTTTTCATTCACTTCTTTTCTCCTCTTGATAGATTAATAGAATTGCGAGTACATAACCATAGAGAACATGAGCGGAAATCCATAATAGAAACGCTGCTGGGTCCAACAATGCAGGCGTTTTTTCAGATAGGATTGTCACAGGATAATAAGCAGCACCGATCACTGTACTTCCTGCCACATATAAAACTGTTTCCCTTTCTTTATGCCAGTGGGAAAGCAAATAATGGAGAACAGGAGCAATCACCACTGAAACCATTAAATGCAGTAAAAATTCTCCCCCTTCACCAAGCTCCCAATCGGATACGAGCGGAATATAGTCGATATTCAGCAGCAAAGTATAGACAGCCTTTCCAGTGATTAGTTCGAACGATTTGAGGCAGATGCCTAGCAGAATTCCTGCTATCACGCCTGCCGCAGACCGTTTCAATAGCTTTAGCAAACAGCTCATCGCTGACCTCTACTCTGTTCTTTGAATAATTCCTTTTTCCGCCAATTCCCAAACCGATAATAAAGAAAGGCTACCAGGCTGCTAACAAGAAAGCTTGTCCCCATCCCGATGGCGATACCAATTTCTCCAAACATCCAGGAGAACAAGGCGGTCAGCGGAAAGCGCAACACCCAAAAGGATATGATGTTGAGAGCCAATACCTGGTACATCGCTCCTGCAGCACGGACGATGCCGTTCAACACAAAGTTGATCCCCAAAAAAGGGTAGCACAGAGCAATTATTTGCAGATAGACCGTTCCGAATTGTACCGCCTCTTCCTCCTGGATGAACAGCCTGACCCCATGCTCAGCAAATAGAACAACCACCAAGCCGATCAGCGTCATGATGGCAAAGTTATAAATCACACCATATTTTGCAATCTCCCTGACTCTTGATAGATGACGGACACCCAGGTTCTGTCCGGCCATACTGTTCACTGCTGTTCCGAGGGCATGAGCCGGCAGCAGCAACAAGCTATCGAGCCGCTGAGACGCACCGAAACCGGCGACGACCCCTCCTCCAAAGTTGGTTACCACACTCATAATCGCAGCCGAACCAGCAGAAATGACAGCCATCTGCAGACCTGCTGGGATTCCCAGATTCAAAATAAGCCCCACCTCTTTACGAGAAGGGAGGGTGGGTATCCGGAAAGGTGCCAGCTTTTTATAAAGCACATAGATCATTCCGTATAGAAAGGCACTGCCCTGCGCAACCACTGTTGCATATGCCGCCCCTTCCACGCCCATACCAAACCCTGAAATGAACAGCGGGTTGACAATTATATTGAGGATGACAGCGATCGTGACAAACCGCAGAGGTGTTTTACTGTCACCGAGCGCACGAAGGACAGTACTGATAAAGTTATAGCCGAATAGAAACAGAATTCCCAGGAAGTTGATCCTCAAGTACACTGTCGCTTCATCCATCATTCCTTCTGGTGTTCCCAGCAGATGAAGAAACTGCTCGGCAAATAGATAGCCCATAGATCCTAGAGCGACGGCCATTACTGTCAGAACGACTACAAAGGCATTCAAGTAACGCTCCAACCCCTGTTCACGTTCCCTGCCTTTCTGCTGCGAAAGGATGGTCAGTGCCGCATTATTCAAGCCGATCACAAAGGAAAGGACCGTAAAAATGATGGTCCCTGATACAGCAACCGCTCCTAGTGCATCTGCTCCAAGCAAATTTCCTACCCATAGACTGTCTGCAAATTGGTACGATGTCTGAAGCAGATTCGCCAGCATAATCGGACCAGAAAAATAAAAGAGCTGCTTTAATATATTTCCTTCCGTAAAATCATATTGTTTAGCCACGTAAAACCCAGCTTTCTACCATGTTATTCTGCCATTTTAGCACATAATCAGCGGCATCTCCGCCCATTTGCATGACAAAAGGACAGCCAAACTATATCTGGCTGTCCTTTGGACCATCAATCTATTAAGTTATGCTTCACTACCAGCTTCTCTAACCTTTTTATCCTGCCTGGTGAACAGTTGGATCAGAAGCAGGACGACAAAGGCACCAAGACCGATCATATCGGTGCTTCCTTCCGGATAAATCAACACCAGTCCCGTCACGACGGTAATGATCCGCTCGATCCAGTTGAGCTCCCGGTACCAGAAGCCGATCATGCCGGCTCCAATTGCCTGCATTCCGACCAAGGCACTGAATAACGACCAGGCAATCCCAGTTGCCGTCCCTTCAATCATCAGAAGCTGTGGATTCAACACAAACATATACGGGATGATATATGCGGCAATGGCAAGCTTGGAGGCATTGATCCCGGTCCGTATCGGTTCCCCTTGGGAGATCCCCGTTGCCGCAAATGCGGCCAATGCAACCGGAGGGGTGATATCGGCAACAATACCGAAATAGAATACAAACATATGCCCGGCAAGGACCGGAATGGCTACTTCCAGTTGGTCATTCAATGCCAGAATGGCAGGAAGCGCGATGGTTGACGTAATGATATAGTTGGCTGTTGTCGGAGACCCCATGCCAAGAATGATGGAAGTTACCATCGTGAAGAATAGAGTCAGCAGCAACTGCATATTCACAGATGTTGCTAAGGTTTCAGCAAGTCCTACCAGTCCATTCCCAAGCTTCAGTCCCAAACCAGTTTTTGTTACAACACCGACAATGATCCCGGCACAGGCAGTCGCTGCTGCCACGCCTAATGCTGTACGGGCACCAGACTGCAAAGCTACAATGAACCTGCTCGGCGTAATTCTGGTATCTTTACGGAACAAGCTGACCAGGATAGTGATCGCTATCCCATACAAGGCGGTTCTTTCGATACTGAAACCTTGGAACAGCATCAATACGATAGCAAGGATTGGTACAAGCAAGTGGATTTTCTTCAAGACCGAAAGCTTGCTTGGGATTTCTTCCTTTTTAAGGCCGTGAAGTCCAAGACGTTTTGCTTCAAGGTGGGTCATGATCCAAATTCCCGAGAAGTAGAGAATGGCTGGGATGGTCGCCGCTTTGGCAATCTCCCAGTAACCTACACCTGCAAATTCTATCATCAGGAATGCAGCTGCACCCATGATCGGCGGCATGATCTGTCCACCGGTAGAGGAAGCAGCCTCTACTGCACCCGCAAAGTTATTGCGGTATCCCAGTTTTTTCATCATCGGAATGGTATAAGACCCGGTAGTAACCGTATTGGCCACCGAACTTCCGGAAATCGTGCCATTCAATGCACTGGAAAAGATAGCCACCTTTGCCGGTCCCCCTGTACGGCGTCCAGCAAGTGCAATGGCGAGATCATTGAAATAGGTACCTACACCCGTCTGTACCAAGAATGCCCCGAATAATAGGAACAAGAAAATATATGTGGAAGAAACCTGCAACGGTGTACCTAAAATGCCTTCTGTGGTAAAGAACATCGAGTTGACCAGCTGCTCCAGGCTAAGTCCGCGGTGTGCCAGCATCCCCGGCATCTGTGGACCGAAAATCGCATACAGCAGGAAAGCGATCGCAATTATGGTGATAGGAAGTCCCACCGCTCTACGTGCCCCTTCCAAAACCAGCAGGATGGCAATTCCGCCAATAATCAGCTGTACCTCCGTAATGCTCCCGATTTGCTGTACCAGTGTTTCATAGTAGACGGGCCAATAGGCACAGACGACTATGGATAGGATTACAAGTATGTAATCATACCAGGGTATCCTGGTTTTTTCTGCTTTTCTTCTGGCAGGGAATAACAGAAATATCAGGGTCAAGGCGAAGCCCAAATGGACGGTTCGCTGTATATACGCTGTATATTGCCCAAATGCTCCTGTATAGATTTGGAACAAAGAAAAGGCTATCAATATGAAAAATATGACCTTGGCCATGAGGCCGGTGACATCCCTGGTGTTCGACTCTGCATCATATTTTTGAAGTAATTCTCGTTGATCATCTGTCATTTGATTCTCTGCTCTGTTGTCAGTCACTGATTTTCACTCCTTTCCAATAATCCCATAAGGAAAGCTTTTCGACCTTAAGGGTAAACCATGCACCCGGCTCAAAGTATTCATTGAACCAGACCATTTTTTCATTTTCAGAGGTGTTATCTGTAGAGGAATTCCATACCAGACGGTGTTCCGAAACGGCTTTCCCATTGCGGATATTCATGGAGGCGAAATAATTATCCAGATCTTTTACATGGTATCTGCCATTTTCATGGGAGAAGGTTGCTCCTTTCTCAGCGTTGGAAGGCATACCGATCCCAAATTCTTCATAAATGATTTCATTCTGTCTAATTTCGTACGTATCCATGACTTCATATTTCTCGACTACATCCGTTAGATGGATGGAATGGGTAAAAATGATTTGAAATGTATCTCCGGCTTCCAAGGGCAGGAAAGCTTCTATATTTTCCGTGTTTTCTTCATAGAAAACCAAGGCAGTACGTAACGGGATAAACAAAGCTGCAATAGCAGCAATCACCAGAAGACCACCAAGGATCAATGTAAGTCTATGCTTTTTCATGCTTTTATCCACCTATGTTATCCAGCGAAAGCCGAACAAATTGCTTTTTAAACCAAGGTTGTGGTCCACACCACAATCAGAAGGATCACACTTAAAAATGGCCGGCAGCCAATCCCTTCAACAAGGCTGGACAGCCGGCCATTCTTTTATCTCAGTCAGCTGGAACTATTCGCCACTGACTCCTTGTTCATCATAGTACTTCTGTGCACCTGGATGCACATCGATTCCGATACCATCCAATGCAGTTTCAGTGGTGATGAATTCTGCCTTCGCATGGGCCATGTCGCCCGTGTTTTCATAGATGGCTTTGGTAATCTCATAGACAGTGTCTTCTGGTAAGTCTTTACTGACAGCCAGCATGGCAAGCACAGCAACTGTGGTCACCTCTTCTTCCAGTCCATAAGTCCCGGCTTCGATCGTATCCTCTGCATAGTATGGATACTGATCCACAAGCTCATCTATTTTCTCCTGTTCAATCGGTACAATGGAGACATCAACAGTAGCTCCTAGGCCTTCTACAGCACCAGTCGGTGTACCTGCAGTAATGAAGGCTGCATCAATATTTCCGTCTTGAATGCCACTTGTCGACTCATCAAATGCCAGATTTTGCTCATCAATATCATCCATGCTCAATCCATGAACTTCCAGGATTTGTTCAGCGTTTACATAAGTACCCGAACCAGGCGCCCCAACGGAAACCGCCTTCCCTTCCAAGTCTTCTACGGAAGTGATGCCAGAATCCTGTGTGGTGACAATTTGTATGGTCTCAGGGTACAGGGATCCAATTGCCTGCACATTCTCCACTGGGTTGCCGTCAAAAGAGTTGATCCCTTCTACAGCGTTTGCCATTACATCTGTCTGTACGAATGCCAACTCTGCTTGGTTCTCCTGCAAGGACACTACATTATCAGCAGAGGCATTCGATGAAATGGCGTCTGTCTGAATGCCAGTTGCATCTGTAATGAGTTGTGCCATTTCCCCGCCCAATGGGTAGTATGTACCACTAGTCCCACCGGTCACCATGCTCAGAAAATCAGGAGCTTCACTGCCACCTTCTGATGATCCACCTTCACTGCCGCTTTCATTGCCGCCGTCTCCTCCGCATGCAGCAAGCACGAGAACCATCATAGAAAGCAGGATTGCAGAGAATAATAACTTATTCTTTTTCACGTAAACTCCCCCTTTTAAAAAATTATTTCATTTTGGTAGTTGTATTTTACACTGTAAACTATAAGGATGTCAAACTATTGTCACATCAATCTTTGAAACTGGCATTACTCTCCCCTAAGCTACGCATTCGTTCAAACAACATGTATCGACAAACAGGAACAAGAAAAGCCCTCCCTGATCAGGAAGGACTTTTTGACTACCCATTATTGTGCAATGGTCACATCTTTCAATTGAAGGATCTGTGTAGGTGTTTGTTCCAGCCCCTTCACTTCTTCCCTTACACCTAGCAGATATTCTGAGTGGTGTAAGAAGATCCATGGAGCATCTTCCACAATGAACTGCTGTGCTTCTGCATACAGCTCTTCACGTGTTGCCTGATCCTCTTCACGACGAGCTTCATCTAAGAGGTTATCCAGCTCTTCATGATCGGTGAAGGTACGGTTACCCGGATTACCTTGCTGGCTGGAGTGGAACAGTGGGTAAAGCCCATAATCAGCATCCCCGGTTACAGTGGTCCAACCAAGCACGAACATGTCATGCTCCCCATTCGCGGTCTGCTCAAGGTATGCACCCCACTCAAGCTGCTCTACTTCTACATCAACGCCGATTTCCGACAATTGAGCTTGAATGTTCGTTGCCGCATCAATACGCTCACGGCTGTCGTTGGTCCAGATGGTTGTCGAGAAGCCATCTTCATAACCTGCTTCAGCCAAGAGTTCCTGTGCCCGTTCTCTGTCATATTCCAAAGGCTCGAGATCTTCGTTATAGCCGAATACGTCTGGGGCTAACGGGCCGTTGGCAGGTTCCCCGACACCATCAAAAATTCCTTCAACAATCTGTTCTTTATCAATTGCCATGGAAATTGCTTGGCGGACCCGTTCATCATCAAATGGTTCCTTTTGTGTATTGAAACCGATATAGTTTGTACTTACACTTCCCTGACGGTTGACACGGACACCTTCTTCATTTTCCACCTGCGCCACATCGGATGGGCTTAGCGGATTGGAAATATGAATGTCCCCGTTCAGCAGCTCCGCAATACGTGTCTGGTCTTCTGGTACGACTCGGAAGGTAACAGAATCAAGTTGTGCTTCCCCGTCCCAATAGTCTTCATTTTTCACCAGTACGATTTCGGTTCCTGGCTCCCATTTCTCAAATTTGAAATATCCAGTACCAATTGGGTTCTCATTAATGTAGCTTCCCGGTTCTTCTCCCTCTTCCATTGCCGCGTAGTCTTCCTCAATGACAGCTGGGGAGACCATTCCGCCACCTGGATGTGCAAGGTGGGATGGCAAAGGAGAAAATGGAAACTCTGTTGTGATTCGGACCGTGTACTCGTCCACCGCTTCCACATTGGTTACCATTTCATAGAGGAACGCCCGTGGTGAAGCAACCTCAGGGTCAATGACCCTTTCTATGTTCGCTTTTACTGCTTCCGCATTGAATTCAGTTCCATCATGGAATTGAACCCCTTCCACGAGCTTGAATTCCCATACATTATCTTCAACCAGTTCCCACTCTTCTGCGAGGCCCGGCTGCAATTCCATATCCTGATTCTGTGTGACTAAAGTTTCATAGATATTAGCCTGTACATCACTGGAAGGTGTGTCATTCGAACCAGCAGGATCCAATGTTACCGCATCGGACAAGTTGGCGATCACCAGATCATTTCCGCCTGCAGCACTCTCGTCGCCGTCTGCATTCTCTTCTCCGTTGCCTTCCGAACCTGTATCTCCGCCTTCATCCGGCTCACTTGCACAAGCAGCAAGCAGAAGGCTGAGCAGCAGTGCAAAAGCCAATAGCAAGAGTGATTTCTTGGTCATTTTCATCGTTTCTTCCCCCCTGATTATCTGTAGGTAAACTAAACTAGTACACTAAATATATAATACACCTCCATAAAATACAAGATATTTTGAAACCTTTTATTTATTCAAACATTTTCTCTTCTATTATATATGTGTTATTTATTTCCCAATTTTCATAATGGCGAATTTAGGTATTTTGTAGGCATTTTTCTATTTTCCTTATGTTGTAATATGTCGATTCCGTGATATAATATTTCAAGCGCATATACCTTTTGAAATGTGTGAAAATTTAGCCGGAAAGGGAGATTTTAACTATGAGTGAACAAATTGAGACCATAGATAACCCCAAGACATCTATGAAGCCGCCAAATCCGCGCCTTCAAAACTGGGTGATCGTCTTCAATAAATTGAAAAAGAATAAAGCCGCCATGACCGGCGGATTTCTCATTTTATTTTTCTTAATTGTCGCAATAGTGGGTCCATATTTCACCCCCTATGATCCGAACACCCAAGATGTCGTCAACAAACTGGCTCCACCTTCTGCAGATAACTGGTTCGGGACCGATCATTTTGGACGTGATATCTTCTCTCGGATCATCCATGGTATGTCCATCACCTTATATGTAGGGTTCTTCTCCGTTATTCTGGGAGCGACCTTGGGAGTTTTGATCGGTGTGGTTTCAGGATATTACGGTGGCCGCATCGATACCATTCTGATGAGGCTCATGGACGTGCTACTCGCATTTCCGGGCATTCTTCTCGCCCTGGCCATTGTCAGTGCATTAGGCGGCAGCCTCTTTAACGTCATCCTAGCGGTGGCAGTTTCGTCTATCCCTGTTTTTGCCAGAATCGTAAGGGGTTCGACGCTCTCCGTCAAAAAGCTGGAATATATCGACGCCATGAAGGCATTGGGTGCTAGCGATGCACGGATCATCTTCAAGCATATCCTGCCGAATGTATCTTCTCCAATCATCGTCCAGTCGACACTCAGCATTGCAACAGCCATCTTGTCTGCAAGTGGGCTGTCCTTCCTTGGACTCGGGGCACAGCCGCCTACTCCTGAATGGGGAGCCATGCTCTCGGACGGAAGGAACTACCTGTTCAACGCGCCGCACGTAGCTACATTTCCAGGCCTTGCAATTGTAGCCGTCGTACTTGCGTTCAATATTCTCGGAGATGGGTTGAGAGATGCACTTGATCCTAAAATGAAAGACTAGTAAAGGGGGGTAACATATGTTTAAGTTCATTATAAGAAGATTGATTCAAATCATTCCCGTTTTGATCGGGGTTTCCATTATAGTATTCAGCCTGATGCATCTGATTCCGGGTGACCCGGCACAAATCATGGCCGGTGAAAGTGCCCCGGAAGAGACGGTGGAAAACATCAGGGAGAGACTCGGGCTGAATGAACCGCTGCCTGTCCAATATCTTAAATATGTAGGGGATGCTGTTCAGGGAGACCTGGGAAATTCCCTCCGAAGTGGGCGTGATGTCACCGAAGAAATAGGTGCAAGATTCTGGGTGACGGTCGAACTGGCCATTTACAGTACCATATTAAGTATCTTTATGGGACTGATTGCCGGTATCGTATCCGCAACCAAACGCTATTCTTTTGCAGACACTTTTCTCATGATCGTAGCATTATTCGGTCTTTCCATGCCAAACTTCTGGCTGGGACTCATGCTCATCCAGTGGTTTTCCATCGGAATCGACATGCCGGCATGGGTTCCGTTCGACAGTACTAGTTGGTTCCCTGCTTCCGGTTGGGGAAATGTCTCACAAATTTGGCTCCCTGTCATAACACTGGGAACGGCAGGTGCCGCAGTTATAGCGCGTATGACCCGCTCCAGCATGCTGGATGTCATCGGGCAAGATTATATCCGGACAGCCAGAGCAAAAGGGGTGAAAGAACGAGTAGTGACATACCGTCACGCCCTCAAGAATGCCTTGATTCCGGTTGTTACCGTTACTGGGCTTCAATTCGGTACGTTGCTTGGAGGGACCGTTCTTACCGAAACCGTTTTTGCCATTAATGGAATGGGACGGCTGATCATCGATTCCATCAATGCTCGTGACTTCCCGGTCGTGCAGGGGACTATTCTAGTAGTTGCCCTATTATTTGTCATCGTAAACCTGTTGGTCGACATAACTTACCAGTTCCTGAACAAACGAATTGACCTTGAATAAAGGGAAGAAAGGTGAATGAATATGGCAACAATGAAAGATAACGCTTATGAAAATATATTAGAGATAAATAATCTGCGCACTTCCTTCTTTACGGATGAAAGGGAAGTGAAGGCAGTAGATGGTGTAACCTATTCCTTGCCCAAAGGGAAGACTTTGGGAGTCGTCGGAGAATCAGGCTCGGGAAAAAGTATCACCGCCCTGTCCATCCTTCAATTAATTGAGGATCCTGGGAAAATAGTCGGCGGTGAAATCCTGTTTAAAGGCGAGGATCTCGTAAATAAAAAAGAATCCGATATGAGGAAAATCCGAGGCAATGAAATATCGATGATTTTCCAAGAGCCCATGACTTCACTGAATCCTACTTATACAGTAGGCCAACAGATTGGAGAAGCTTACAAAATCCATGAAGGATTGAATAAAAAAGAGGCAAGGAAACGTTCCATTGATATGCTGAAGCTTGTCGGTATTCCTTCCCCTGAAAAAAGGATCGATCAATATCCGCATGAACTTTCCGGAGGAATGAGGCAGCGGGTCATGATTGCCATGGCACTAGCCTGCAATCCCGAACTCCTGATTGCTGATGAACCGACAACCGCTCTTGACGTAACCATCCAAGCACAGATTCTTGATTTGATGAAGGACTTGCAGGAAAGACTCGGCATGGGTGTCGTATTGATCACCCATGACATGGGCGTGGTGGCAGAAGTATGCGACTATGTTGCCGTCATGTATGGCGGACAGATTGTTGAATATGCCGATGTAAAGACCCTGTTCCATTCTCCTAAACATCCTTATACTGTTGGGTTGTTGAACTCCATCCCACCAGCCGACCAGGATATCGATGGGGATCTTCCTATTATCAGAGGAACGGTGCCTAGTCCGGCAGAAATGCCAGTCGGCTGCCGTTTTGCACCGCGCTGCCCATTTGCAACAGAGCTTTGCAGGGATAACCTCCCTCTCCTGGAGACAGATGAAAAAGGCAATCAAATCCGTTGTTGGATATACACAGATGAATGGGATGGAGATCCGGAGGTGAACGTAGATGACCAAAGAACTGCTCAAAGTAAATAATCTGGAACAGCATTTTCCCATTAAAGGAGGATTACTGGGAAAGACAGTCAACCATGTCAAAGCAGTAGACGGCGTATCATTTGAGATTTATGAAGGAGAAACCCTCAGTATCGTAGGAGAATCCGGTTGCGGCAAATCAACTACCGGAAGAGCCATTCTCCGCTTGGATGAACCTACCGGCGGTGAAATCGAATTCAACGGGGAAGACCTTCTTTCCTTCAATAAAAAGAAAATGAACGAAACCAGGAAACATCTGCAAGTGATTTTCCAGGACCCTTATGCTTCGATCAACCCGAGACAAACCGTTCGCCAAGTATTGAACGAAGCAATGGAAATACAAAATGTCGTACCGAAACATGAACGAAACGACAAGATTATCGAACTCATGGAAATAGTGGGACTTGGACCTCACCAGGCAGATCGGCTGCCACATGAATTCAGTGGCGGACAACGCCAGCGTATAGGAATTGCCCGTGCACTTGCAGTCAACCCAAAACTGATCATTGCAGATGAGGCTGTTTCCGCTCTGGACGTTTCCATCCAGGCGCAGGTGATCAACCTGTTGAAAAGGCTGCAGCGGGAATACAAGCTGACCTATCTGTTCATTTCCCACGACCTAGGTGTTGTCAGGCATATTTCTGACAGGGTGATCGTCATGTATCTGGGTAAAATTGTCGAAATCGCCGATAAAAAATCATTATTCACCAACCCACAGCACCCTTATACGAAAGCGTTGCTGTCCGCAATTCCAACAACCAATATTGACAAGAAAAAGGAGAGGATCATCCTGAAAGGGGACGTCCCTTCTCCAATTAATCCGCCGCAGGGCTGCCGGTTCCATACCCGTTGTCCCTTTGCGACAGATCTATGTAAAACGGAGACACCTGAACTCCGTACTGCCGACTATATGAACGGCGGACATCAAGCCGCCTGTCACTATATGGAGGAAATTGAATCAGGTGAGCACCAGCCGACCAGATAGATCACATTATTAGCGACTTGGAGATCATCTTCTTCAGGTCGCTTTTATTCTGTTTCAGTATATGTATATTCTGCTTCAGGCACAAAATGTGTTGACAATCTACTTAATCTTCTATATCATAAAGTAAATTGACAAACTATTAAAATATTTGTTGGAGGAGCTGGTATGGTGAAAGTGAAAATAGCTGCCTTTGGTACCGAACAATTGCTCAGTCGCATAAGTGACTACACTAATAATCAGAGGGACATAGAGGTCGTCTTCTTTCCGTATACCAATGCAGATGAAACTATAGACTTAATTGAAAAGGCTTTCATGTGTGACGTTTACCTTTTTGCTGAACCACTTTCCTATTTATATGCACATGATAAAATACAGTCGAAACGGCTGCCGGCAATTCAAGTGGCATTTGATGAATATTTGATCCTTTCGTCTTTTTATCGTGCTAAAAACCACCATCATCTGCAATTGAACCGCATGTCCATCGATATACTGGAACAATCCTGTGTAGATGGTGTCCTACGAGAGCTTGACATCGATCAGCAAGAAATTTATACATATAGTTATGCAGCAAGTGGGACATGGAATCTGGAGAAAATCGCTGCACATCATGAGCAGCTTTGGTCGGACAATAAGATTGACTATGTCATTACATCCATTGAACAGGTGGAGAAACGGCTGATGTCCCGGAATATACCAGTGATTCGTATGTCCGTTCCCAAACTGAATATCATCCGTTCCATTGAAGAGGCAAAATCCCTCGCCACCCTGAACCAGAGCAAGAGCGCCCAGATTGTAGCCGGATATGTGCGGCTGAAGGACTACCCGGCATTGAAAAAAATGAAGGGGGAAAAAGAAGCATCCGCCATTAGAGAGATCCTTCATCAGATTCTGGACAACTTCGGAGATAAAACCTATGCTTCGGTCCTCTCCTGTCATGATGATGAATTCGTTTTGCTTGGCACTAGAGGGATGCTTGACCATATTACAAACCATTACCGTGATTTTCCCCTGATCCAGGAGGTAGAACAGAAGCTCACCATTCCAGTGCACATCGGATTCGGGCTTGGTCTAACGGCTAAACAAGCAGAAGGGCATGCTAAATTGGCCTTGGAGAAATGTGAAGATACCGAGGGCAGCAGTTGTTATATAGTAAATGACAGGCAGGATACCATCGGGCCACTGGGAGTGAAAAAATCATTCAGCACCTCCAAGCTTTATCAGCAATTGATTCATAAAGCAAGGTTGAACAATGAACTCTCCTACAACTTTATCGATTTCATCAACGTACGCAATAATGAGCCATTCTCTTCCAATGATATTGCCACCTATTACAGTGTTACCAAACGCAGTGCAGAACGGACCATCAATAAACTGCTGACCGGAGACGTCATCAAAGTAGTCGGTGAAGAAAAGCCTTATGTAAAAGGACGGCCAAGAAAGCTGTTCTCGTTGAATCAATAAGCCTGTATGCTGAAAAACAAAACAATCGAAGTTCCTCTACCATTTAGCATAAAAATCTGGCCACTCGTCTGTGCATAAAAGCATCTATCGCAAAACCTAAGCCTGCCCCCTGTAGAGAGGCAGGCTTTTTAACGTAGCGGAAATGTCAGTCTTTCAGCTGATAACCTTTATGCCTTTTCAAGATGTTCAGCGCCTGTTCATATTCCCGCTCTTCTACCTCCCCTTCCACAATATGAGTGAATTCTTTCTCCCTTTCTTCTGTAGATATTCCAGCTTCCCCACTCCCAACAACTCCTACGGTGCCTGCTCCGGCGCCTGGGTTGTTGATAGGAATGAGGCTTGCATCTTTCTGATCTTCCGGGATGGAATCTACCATTACACGTTCAGTTTTTAACCGCTGTAAGTCAGCCTTTGCGGCTTCCGCATCATTTTCCGATTTAAAATAGGCTTGAATCGGCTCCATCGAGAAAACACCCTTTCTCCTTTTTTCGGAAGACTTCTGGCTCTTCCCTCCTATTTTAGACATCCTAGTATAGGACAACTTTCACTTATAATTCCCCTCCTTCAAGCAGAAAAAACAAAAGAAGGCACCAAGCCGGCACCTTCCTTAAATACTCAACAGTTCTCTGACGTCCTCTTCGCTCAGGCTGGAGAGCATTGTCTCTCCCGGTTGGATCACCTGATCGATCAGTTCACGTTTCCGTTGCTGCAAATCATATATTTTTTCTTCAATGGTTCCTTCTGTAATCATCCGGATCACCTGGACCACATTCTTCTGTCCGAATCGGTGGGCTCTCCCAGTGGCTTGATCCTCCACTGCCGGGTTCCACCACAAATCATAAAGGATGACCGTGTCGGCCCCAGTAAGATTGAGTCCAGTCCCTCCTGCTTTCAAGGAGATAAGAAAGACCTCATTCTCCCCTCCATTGAACCGTTCGCTCATTTCCATCCTTTCTTTGGAGGACGTCCCTCCATGAAGATAGAAATAACCGACTCCTTCTTCCTCCAGGCGACTCTTGATGATGTCATGCATGCTCGTGAATTGGGAGAATATCAGCATCCGCTTCCCGTTATCAACAGCGTTACGGACGGTGGCCATCAACTGTTCCAGCTTGCCTGAGTGCCCTTCGTAATTTTCGAGAAACAACGAAGGATGACAGCAAATCTGCCGCAGACGGGTAAGGCCAGCCAATATTTTCATCCGGTTCTGTTGGAAGCCGTTATCTTTCATAGACTGTGCTGCTTCCTGCTGCAAGCGTCGGTGATAACCTAGATACAGATCCTTCTGTTCCTTCGTCAGCTCAGAAACGCTCACAGATTCAATTTTCTCTGGGAGCTCTTTCAGTACATCATCCTTCAGACGCCGTAGGATAAACGGCCTGGTCATTAGCGATATTTTTTCATGTGGCAGCTGTTTGAACTCCCGCTGGTTCGGCATCAAGCCGGGAAGGACTACCTGGAAAATGGCCCACAATTCTTCAATCGAGTTTTCGATCGGCGTCCCACTGAGGGCAAACTTTCTAGCAGCCTTGATTTCCCTGATGGCTTTGGATGTCTTCGTGGCATAGTTTTTGATAAACTGCGCTTCATCCAGAATTAAATTACGGAAAGCTATTTCCCGGTACCATTCGATATCTTGCCTTAAGGTTGCATAGGATGTAATCCAAACATCCTTCGTTGTCCCTTCTGCAAGGTAGTTCCTGCGTTCGGCTGGGTTGCCTGTAAGTACAGCGACATCCAGGTCAGGGACAAATTTATCGAATTCATTCTTCCAGTTATATACCACCGATGATGGCGCCACGATCAGATGCGGACGGTCACCAGGATCCGAAGCAATATACGCAATGGACTGCAATGTCTTCCCGAGCCCCATATCATCGGCCAGAATACCTCCGAGATGGTAATCGGCAAGCGACTTGAACCATTGGTAACCAGTCTGCTGATAGTTTCTTAAGCTTGCCTGGAGATTGTCAGGCAGAGGGTATTCCTGTTCTTCCGGGTTCTTCAGCTGATCCAAGAGCTTGCGGAATGCCGGACCATAATCCTTCTTGGTCCCGATCAGTTCATCTACCTGGGTGCCACGGTAGACAGGCATCTGGACGTTCCCCTCGTGGATATCATCCTTATCCAGGTTCATTTCGTCGAAGAACTGCCTCATGGAAGAGAATTCTTCCCCCTCCAGAGAAAGAAGCGCACCATTTCCCAGGCGATAATACCGTTTTTTCTCAATCATTGCTTCAATGATCTTGTCGATTTCCGAATCGTCTATCCCATCGATCTCAAAACCGATATCCAATAGATTCGTGGAAGATTCCAATTGTACTTTGGTGCTTGGCATCGGGTCATTCTCCACCATCATATTTTTGATTTCCGATGTCAAATAGAGTTCTACATACTCATCCATCAGCGGCAGTACATGATAAAGAAAATCGTACATCTCTTCCTCATCTGTGTCGATATACAATTCTTTCCCATTGTAGTGGAAGTTGGCATGTTCAATGAGACGCATGATCTGCTGTTCTTTTTCGACGTCACGGATGATAATCACGTCACGTGCTTCACTCCCACCAAAGGGGTCGATCACTTGGTTGCCGTAATGGTACTCAAGCTTGCCGGCAATCCACTCATCCTTCACCTCAAGGAAAAGCTTTGCTCTTAGCGGCACTTGAATGATTTCTTCCGCTACCTGCTCCTCAATTTCCACTTCCCCTACCTTTTTCAAGGAAGGGAGAACTTCAGATAGGAAGGTGTCGGACTTGGAAGATGGAATCGAAAACTGTAGATTTTGCATACCGAAGCGGCTGATTTCTTCCAATATCGGAACCTGTTCCTTCTTCGGAAAATAGAATGTCCCTTGGTAGAACAATAATTCATATGGGGGGAAATAGGTAACCTCTTCCACCTCTTCCATCTTCAGCAAGAGATCATTCCTGTCATTCTTTGTCACTTCAAACTGAAAGGGCAATTCTTCTTCCGCTACGGAGGGATGGTTATACGTCTTTACCGGCGTTTCCACCATCAAATCCCTCTCTGCAAGCTTTGCAAGCAATTCCTTTGCTGCAAGCGGAGGAATGATGATCGCCCGCTTATCCTTTATCCCTTCATCATTATAGAAGGTGAAATTCTGGAATACTTGTTCATTCTTCTTAATGGAATGCAACAGCTCGAAAATTTCCAAATCCGCTTGGAGAAACTCATGCTTTTCCGGGTCGTAGGTAAATGTTTTTGTAAAGTAATGTTCATCATGCCCAAGAACATCCTGAAGAAAAGCATAGGAATCTTTGACAACGAAAGCACGCTTCACACCGGTTTTCAACTCGATAAGGAGGTTCCTGTCATAGGACCACCTGCATAAATATTCCACCCGCAACAATGCTTTCCCGGGAAGTATGCCACCAGAAGACTCTGTATGTTCAATGGATGTAACCGCCTGTATGAAACGATCTGCCTTATAGTAGTTGTAGTCATCCAGTGCAGGGGCAGAGCTTGGACTTCCACCTTCTCTCTCCGTCTCTTTATGAACGATGCTTATTAATGCCGCAGCAATATGTTTGCAGGAACCAAATGTATCGAATGCTGGACAGTCGCAATACGTGTCAATGGATCCTTGCTCATAATCCTTCATATTGATTTCGACGAAGTAGTCCTCTGTTCCGTGGACGGTAGCGGTCCAGACTTTAAAATTGATATCATACAATAGTTCACTGACCTTATTCTGTTTTACGTATTCCAATCCCCGCCGGTAGATTACGGAAGGGAAAAGCTTCTGGACATTGATTTCCCTTATACTTTTCAAAATACCTTATACCTGCCTTCTCCATTCATTACCTCTATTGTAAACGAGAAATGCATGTTTTTAAACTATTGAACCGGCATATAACGTAAAGAAAAGGAACCTATCCACTCTAGGGCCAGTTGGATCTTCTTTTTGCACGGATAAAAAGATACCCATAAAGCAGGAGGGATACCATGACAGATAATCCGGAAGTTATATATATCGAGCCGTATCCATAGATATATGCCAATTGTCCGAATGCTATGGCTCCTATCCCTATCCCTAGATCAAAGAAAGAGAAAAAAGTAGCATTTGCCATACCTTTCCTGTTATTGGCTGCCTTGTCGACTGCCCATGCCTGTAATGCTGGCTGGACGCTGCCGAACCCCAAGCCATACAATGCGGCTGCAACAAGAAGAATCGCCGTGTTCGGCAACCATGCCAGCAAGAACATGGCAGAAATAATCAACACAGTGCCTGGTGGGAAGACATACTGATGTCCCTTTTTGTCATAAATTTGCCCTGCAAACGTACGGGAAATCATTAAGAAGACAGCATAGACAAGGAAGTACAGTTCAATTCCTGCAACCCCATTTTCTATTGCGTGGAGTGGAAGAAATGTAGCGATCCCCCCGAATGTAGCCGTGATAAAAAACAGCAGAATAGAAGGTTCAAGTGCTGTCTTTTCAAAGATGTCGAATTTCACTGTGGTCGTCTCTACGGATTGATCGACCTTTTTATATTGGATGCGGGAGGATAATAGTAATGCTATAAGCCCAAATGCAGCACAAATCATGAAGAGGCTGCTGAATGAAATGACACCGACCAGCGCCAGACCCAAGGACGGGCCGACTGCCAGTGCAATATTACCGGACAGGCCAAAATACCCCATCCCTTCCCCCCTGCGTTTTGGAGGAATCAAGTCGGTCGCAATGGTACCACCGGCTGTGGTGGAAAACCCCCAGCCAGCCCCTTGGATCATACGGATAAGGAACAATAGCAGGATGCTCCCGATAAAGCCGTAGGAGCCGATGGATAGGACGAAAACAGACAGGCCGACCATATAGACAAATCTACGCCCTCTCGATTCCAAGGCATGGCCAGCGTATGGTCTCAACAATAATGCCGAGAATGTGAACACACCAACGATGACACCAACCAACTGATCATTCCCGCCCAATTCCTTCACAAACAAGGGAATGGTTGGAAGTGTCATTTGAAACCCAAGAAACACGAAAAAGTTCGCCAAACATATCAATACAAAATCACGGGTCCATATTCGGTTGGTACTGCCTGCTGCTTTTCTATTCACTGCATCCATCATTATCTCCCTCTCTTCGATACTCGAAATATATTATACCTCAGCACTAGGTGGTTGGAAACATAATCCTCTTCCATTGGCCTCAATCAGGAATAAAGTAGGGGTGATGGAAGATGGATATATAAATAGAACGACAGACCCACCTTAAATGATTGCCGGGCCATTATATTGCTGGCAACGACACTTATAGTGCCTTACAATGGAGGAAAGAGTGAAGGAGGGTATGTATGAGCATTTTTGACAGTATGATGGGGAATGCATCCGAGATGGACGTGAATAAAGCCGAACAGGAATTGTCAGAGCTTTTGACAAGCTCCGAACAAGTGGAACATGCCTACAAACTTGTCCGCGATTTGATGATTTTTACCAACAAACGGTTGATTTTGATTGATAAGCAGGGGATGACAGGGAAAAAGGCTGAATACCACTCCATTCCCTATAAGCATATCAACCATTTTTCTGTGGAGACAGCCGGCACCTTCGATTTGGATGCCGAACTGAAAATCTGGGTATCCGGGTCCTCTGCTCCTATAGAGAAAACATTCAATAAACAATTGAACATTTACCACGTCCAGGGAGTACTTGCTGAATATGTCTGCTGAAAATGGAATAAATAAATCAAAGAGGGCCTGTACAAGAGGCCCTCTTCTTTGTGATATTATTCGATTACCCCACATGCAATACGTTCTCCTGCATTACCAGAAGGCTGTGATTGATAGTCATCTGCCTCCGAATGGATGACCAGTGCAGTTCCTTCGTCCGTATATAGGGTGTTCTCTGCTTCCGGCTGCAATGTCACCATATCCGCAGTAACTTCTGTAGTCACGGTGCCATCTTCAGATACCTCAATGTTCTCCAAATCGCCTGCATGTGGTCCTTCTGGATCATCAAACCCATGGTTGGCATCTGTTGGATTATAATGGCCGCCTGCTGATTCGAAATCCGGACCTTCACAAGCACCTGTTTCATGAATATGGAAGCCATGTGTACCAGCTGGCAAGTCTGTTCCTTCCAACTGAATATTCACTCCTGATTCCATCTCCTGTAAAGTTGCCGTTGCTACGATATCGCCATCTGCATTCTCCAGCGATACAAGCGTATCATCTTCAGACTGGGGGCCATCTGCTGTTGCATCTTCGCTTTCCGCCTCTTCTGATTCTGAATCCTGCTGTTGCTGCTGGATGCTCTCTTCATTTTTCTCATCCAGCTTCTCCTCTCCCTCTTCTCCTGTGCCGCCATTTTCAGGCTCTTCTTCGGCTCCGCCGCATGCACCTAGAATAACAGTAAGTAGCAGAACTGTAATAAGTAATAACCATCGTTTCATTTCACTCGTCTCCTCCCGTGAACAACTTATCAATATACTTCACGGAGGAAGAGAATTTTAAACCTATATTTATATATAATAGGCCGTTTTCCTCTATGTGGAAAAACGGACCGCCCAACACGGCGGAGGTAGTGGTGAATTATCGCAAGGGAAGGTAGATTTTCGCTTCCTTCCCCCAAATCAAAAATACACGCTGTCATATGGCGTGTATGCAGGCGGTGGGGAACTTGTTTCAATTCATGAAAGATCGGCATTCAAAAGAACTGCATGGGCTGCGCTATTGTCGCTTGCGCGGAAGAGAGAAGTCAAGGAACAGGCGCTGATGACGGCTGCACGTCAAAATATGAAAAAGACTCTCCTCCATCTAGCTAGGGTGAACTAGGTGGTGGAGAGTCTTTTTCGGTTTCAACCTCAGACTAAGGAGCAAAGGACCATGACACTCCTGCGGAAAAACGGGCGATCCGAGTCCCCGCAGTGTGGGGTTTCACAAGGAGGCTCGGGCGTTCGTCCGCGGAAAGGGAATGGTCTGTGCTCCTGAAGGCCAGAAAAAAAAGCTTGTAGAAAACCACGTGGTTTCTCTACAAGCTGAGTACAAGCTGTCATATGGCGTGTATGTCGAAATGCTTATTTCATTGCTGAAAGGGAAGACTCACTACCTCCCCTTCCAGTCTAGTTTCAATAGCAAGTTTATTAGACAACCGCAACTTTCTTTCTTTTATTTTTAACAATTGGTGTGTGGCTTTTCAAGAATGGGATCACCCATCTGTCCAAACCGTAACGGCCGGCATTATATCCTGCTACGATCAAGAATACGGTGATCAGTACCATCTGTGCATTGGTGCTTACTGTACCACTGAACAGGAATGCGAAGTTCATCGTGATCCCCATCAATGCTGCAAAGTTGGTGAAAATCCCCAGGATGAGAGCAATACCTACCAAGAATTCTCCCCACATAACCATGTAGCTAAAGACTCCTGCATTCGGCAGGGCTACTGTTTCCAGGAATGCTGCCCACCAACCTTGAACGGCTGGGTGGTCTCCACCTGCCTGAGCGATCGCTCCTTGAATGAAGCCGCCTGCATCAAATTCCCCGCTGGTTATCTTTCCATATCCACCCATTAACCATTGATATCCGATATACACCCTGAGAAAAGCTAAGATACCTGCAACAGCCTTGTTGTTACGAATAAAATCCATCATCATTTCCATCTCCTTCTATTGATCTATCGTTTATTTGTTGCTTCACTTGTTCAGTATTTCACAATATATTGTAAAGGTACCTCGTTGGTACATGTATAGAATACCACGTTAACAAGACCTGTACACGCTTTTGTTCACCATTTCACAATTTAGTCAAAACTATATGTCTAAATTGTGAACGGTTCACTCATGAGTATTTGACTGAAAATTCAAATCAGTGTATTCTGTATATATACATATAAACACCAGAACAGCTGCATTCACTGTCTCCTCAAGGTACCTCCATGATGCTGCTTCTGGCTTTTTCAGGAAACCAATGATGGGAGGATACCGAATAATGACCGTTGAGAAATGGATTCAACTCTCCAAGGAATCACGTGAACCTATTTATCATCAGTTAGAAAAGCAGATTCAGGCATGGATTGCTGGCGGCCAGCTTCCTCCGGGCACTCTGCTCCCCTCTATCCGCTCCCTCTCGAAAAAACTCGAAGTAAGTATGATTACCACCCGGCGAGCCTATCAAAATTTGGAACATAAGGGGTTTGTGCTGACAATTCAAGGCAAAGGAACTTTTGTGCAGGACATTGACGCTTCTCTAAAACAACAGGTCAAGGTCTCTACTGTATATGACATCCTTGAAAAGGCCCTGGTAACCGCCCTCAACTACAATTACACCACGGAACAGATCGAAGAAATCTTCCACGAAATTTTGCATTCCCATACCAACTCGGACTAACGAATATGGGCATCATAGCATATGTCCTCCGCCTGATTACGACAAAGTTTGATAGGACCCTCGATTGATATTTTCCATATTATTCCCTTATTTCTTGTGACCTGGTCTTGAACATATTACTATATATTTATCATTAAAAGTCAAGGCACCAAAAGGAGGATTTGATGAACTGGAGAAATTTTTTGATCATCGGAGCAGGCTTCCTGTTATCATTGATATTATTCGCTCCGGAAGAAAGCAGTGCACACAGCAAAGAAACATATGAAGTCAGCAATCAAATACTGAACGTAAGAGAGGCACCTTCAGACAGTGCTGAAATTATCGGAACTTTAAGCAAAAATGACACGATTACCGCCTTCCAGGAAAAATATGGCTGGGTGCAAACGTACTTCGGCGGGGAAGAGGCATGGGTAGCAAAACATTATCTCGTCTCGACATCATCAGGGAACTCTCATGGTCAGTCCTATACTGATTCCATAACCATCCAAAAAAATGGAGTCAGAGTCAGGACAGGCCCTAGCACAAACAATCAGATCATCGATATTGCCGCTTCCGGTGATACATATCAGATGACTGGCACGGAAGGAGATTGGCATCAAGTAGTCATGGGCAACGGGACCACTGGATGGATAGCCTCCTGGCTGACTGACATGCCTGCTAGCAGCAGTGGCGTGGCTCACGAATCAGTACCGACCACAAAGATTTCATCTAATGGATCCTTGTCCGGCCTCCATATTGTGGTCGATCCTGGACACGGAGGAAAGGACTCTGGTGCCATTGGATTGAACGGTGTCTATGAGAAGAACTTGGTTTCCTCTACAGCGGACTATGTGGCACAGGAACTGCGGGATGCGGGAGCAGCAGTTACTTTGACCAGAAACGGCGACTATTTCGTTTCACTGAACGAGCGGACGAACATCAGTAACAGGCAAGGTGCAGATGCATTCATAAGTCTTCACTATAACTCTTTCCCGATGCTCGCCGCTAGCGGCACACGCACTTATTATAGCAATAATGGAAAATCGCTGGCCCAGCAGGTCCAAGGATCCCTTGCCTCCCATCTCCCGCTGCGAAACGGAGGAATCCACCATGGAGACTACCGGGTATTGAATCATACAACAGCACCGGCAGTCCTTGTAGAACTGGGCTTCCTGTCCAATCCGAATGATCTGCAGGAAGTGCAGACATCCTATTACCAGTCCAACGCAGCAAAAGCTCTAACCAGCGGATTGAAGAATTATTTCAATTGATCCAGTAAAGCTGTCCTTATCAGAGGGCAGCTTTTTTTATGAAGCAAACCTTTGACTTTCCCTGTAAATGTGGCATGTTATACTAAACAAAAAACTGGAGGTTATACGATGGATGAACAGCTTCAAGATTTGGTAAACCGGACGGCAGACCGATTAGGGCTCCAGCAGTATGAACTGGCGAGGCACTCCATTTTCAGACAGACTAATACTTTCCATGAAACCGTCTATATTCTAAATATGGAATGGTTCCCGAACCATGTTCAAGAGAGCGGAGAAAACTTCAACCCGGCTGGAACGGCTGTTGTCGAGGTGGACATTCACAGTCATCAGGTCAGGCAGCTCATTTTCTCTGAGGGTGTTACCTTTGAAGAGAACAAGAATCTCCCATCTTCCGACAAAGAGGACGCAATCGAGTGGGTGGAGAAAATGACCGGATTGGAATTCGGCCGTCAATTCCGTCTAGTCGATGAACAGGCTGACACTCTTTATTTTCAGGCTGCTGTGGATAATGTTCCCGTCTATCCTTCCGGAACGATCGAGTTACGATTCGATGAGGAGGGAAACCTTATCCTATTCTCCGTCGATGGTACCTTTCCAGATGAAGAGCATATTCGTTGGGAGCCATTCAATCTGACCACAGACAAAACTGGGCAGACTGCCGAGGAACAAGTGAAACTGATGGAAATTCCATTGGAAGAAGAGACGAGGTGGCTGCCTGTTTATGGACTGAATACTGTCTTTCTGACAAATGACGCTTCCCGTACAATATCCTTTGAAGAAGTAGAAAAGCATCTCACTTATGTGGGTAAAGATACCCTGTTGGAGTGGAATCAACCAGCAGAGGAGGAATTTGCTGAAGAGGAAGTGGATTTTTCCTTGGAAGTGACAGAAAAACAAGCACTTGAAAACGAGATGGATCCTGATACACAGCCATTGACGGAAACCGATCAAGCCAAAGCAGTCGAAGAAGCGGTCTATTTCCTTCAACGTGTCTATCCGGAAGGCAGCGGCACTTGGCGACTGGCCGGTATTTACAGACAGAACGGTTATATTTTTGCAGACTTGAAGGGAGCTGAAACTACCAACAAAGTCGTGGAGCGGAAAATCAGACTGATTCTGGACAAGGATGATCTCCATGCAGTCAGCTATCTTGATAACCAGGTGATTGTGGATATCTTCCAGCAATTCGAGCCTGCCGAGCAAACACGATTATCCACAGAGGAGTCATATCAGAAATTGAAAGACCACGTGGATGTCACTCCTGTGTACGTGTATGAAGCCTCCCAGGAAAAATACATCCTTTGTGGTAAAATTGCTTCCGATTACGGTGTGGATGCAGTGACAGGTGAGGTCATCTCCTTGAATGAATTGTAATAAAAAGAAATCGGCGAGTGCCGATTTCTTTTTATGAAGTATTTTTGCAGATAAATCTCGCTTCAGGCTTATTTACCGCGCGTATCTCCTGTTGATCATTCGCTTTGTCGCCGATTCAGTAGTGGCCAGCCTACAGTTCATCGAAACCGTTCAGGTCGCTCGTCTTCGTATACTGTCTGGATTTCTGCTCGAAGAAATCCGTTTTGGTCCCATCAAAGTTATCCACATAGGCTCGGATCCACTTCATCGGGTTATCCACAAACTCTGGATAAAATTCACTCAGCCCCATCATTCGGAGCATTTTATTTGCCCGGTATTTGATATACCCAGCCATCTCATCCAGATTGATGCCCTCTACGTCTTTGAGTACATAGGTAGACCACTCGATTTCCAAATCCACGGAAATCTTGAATTGCTCATAGATCCATCCAGTGAATTCCTGTGTATTGTATTCCGGCCGTTCCGCAAGCACTGCTCGGAACAATTCCGAGATGAATCGTCCATGTTCGAGTTCATCCCGGTTGATATAGCTGATCATCGTGGAAGTTCCCACCATTTTATTGTTCCTTGCCAAATTATAGAAGAACGCAAAACCGGAGTAGAAGAACATTCCTTCCAACAGGGAAGTATATACCAGTGTCTTCAGGATATTTTCCATCGAGGGCACTTCAGCAAATCGATTATACTGCTGTATCAAAAGCTCATTCCTCTTCAATAGTACAGGGTCCCTTCTGCCCAGTTGAAAGGATTCCTCCTGTTCATCAAGCGATACAACAGAAGAAAGTACATAAGAATAGCTCTCATTGTGTACAGCTTCCTGCTGGGAGATCACTGCCATAATCGATTGGACTGCAGGGTCTGTAGCGTACAGAGACAGCAGCAGTGCTGTCCTTGTCTGGGGACCATCCAAAGTGGATAATAGGCCGATGATCTTTAGATAGGCATCCTTTTCTTGCTGAGTCAATTCAGGGAACTGCTTAATATCACCGGACATGTTTACTTCGTCCGCCTGCCAGTAGTTGCCCACAAGCCTTTTATATAATTTGTACCAGTGTGGATAGGCTATATTGTTCCAATTCAAAATACCGCTCGACCTTCCGCCAAACAGGGCCGTTGATTTATTCGGATGGCGTGGTTCCAACGTTTTTGCTATTTCCAGTAGTGTTTCGGACATCATACAACACTCCTTCCGTCCATTCTATTACTTTCCTCTCCTGGCTTCCCCTGGGGGACTGCTCAATTTTCAGCATCGGCCATTTGCTTCCGTAAAATGTCCACAACTTATCCACAGCTCGACAGAATAATTCATCACCTCCAAATTGTGTATCACCTGACCCGAAAACAGCAATATGACCCGGCTTATAACCAATCTCCAGGACAAACTCCTTCATTTCTTCCGGGGTGCTGCCCCTGTCCCACGTAAAAGTGCCAAGACAAATGAGTGCATATTCTTCCGGATTAATGGGAGGATCGACTCCAATTTGGTGCATTTCTACTTCCATCTTTGCTTCCCTGCATCTTTCAGCAATCATTTGTGCTGTTTCCTCGGTATTTCCACTATAAGAGAGATAAGCAATAAGCACCTTCAACTTTCACACCACTCACATCCCTCCACATCATTCGAGGTGGAACGGACATAATAGGTTGTTTTCAAACCTTCTTTCCATGCTTGGAGATGAAGGTCCAGCAGAACTGCTGCCCGGATCGTATTCGGTACATAGAAATTGAAGGAGATGGACTGGTCGACATGTCTTTGTCTCGCTGCATTCTGTCGGACAGACCAGCGCTGATCGACAATATACGCAGATCTCCGATAGATGCGATAGTTCTGATGATCCATGTCCGGAGCAGTGACCGGAATCTTGAAATCTTTTTTCTCCTCATGATAGAACGGCTGGAATATCGGGTCGATACTTGCCGTCGATCCTGCAATCATAGAGGTTGAGGAATTAGGCGCCACTGCCATCAAGTAGCTGTTGCGAATACCATATTCCTGGACCTCCCGCTTAAGCTGCTCCCATTTCTCTCCTGTATATCCTCGTTCCTCAAAGTAACGCCCCGTCTCCCATTTACTGCCAGTGAACAGAGGATAACTCCCTTTTTCTTTGCCTAATTCTTGGCTTTGTCTGATTGCCAAGTATGCAATCTGTTCATACAGCTCATCAGCATAACGGACAGCCTCTTCCGACTCCCAGTCTATATTCTGCTTTGCCAACAGATGATGCCAACCAAAGGTGCCTAAACCGACAGCCCGGTATTTCTTATTGGTCTGCTCTGCCTGAGGAATCGGCAACGTGTTGACGTCAATGACGTTATCCAACATACGGACCTGAATGCGGATGAGTCTTTCCAGCACCTGGTCCGGTACTGCCCTTCCTAGATTGATAGAACTCAGGTTACAGACAACATAGTCACCGGGCCGATACTTTTTCAATAAGCTTCCTTCTTCCAGCCACTCTTCGACAAATTCCGTTGGGGATTGGTTTTGGGTGATTTCCGTACATAGGTTGGAGCAGTAGATCATTCCCTCATGCGAATTGTTGTTCTTTCTGTTCACTTCATCACGGTAGAATATGAAGGGAGTCCCCGATTCCAGTTGGGATTTCATGATCCGTTTCATAAGGTCAATGGCAGGTACCTTCCGTTTAGACAACTCCTCAGACTCTACGCATTCCTCGTATTTGAGCCTCCATTGCCCAGCCCCCCTGGTTTCATCATAAAAATCTTCCAATGAGTAGCCCATCACCTGACGGACTTCATGCGGATCAAATAAGTACCAGTCACCTCTTTTATCTACCTGCTCCATGAATAAATCAGGCAGGCAGACGCCGGTAAATATATCATGCGCACGCATTCGGTCATCCCCGTTGTTCAACTTCAGGTCGAGAAAAGACTCGATATCCTGATGCCATATATCCAGATAGACCGCAATGGCCCCTTTCCTGGTTCCCAGTTGGTCGACACTTACCGCTGTGTTATTGAGCTGTTTGATCCATGGGACCACACCGCTCGACATCCCCTTGAAACCTTTGATGGTGCTTCCGCGGCTGCGGACTTTGCCCATATAGACGCCGATCCCCCCACCATTCTTGGAAAGTTTGGCGATATCCGTGTTGCTGTCATAGATAGATTGCAGACTATCATCCACTGTGTCTATGAAACAACTGGACAGCTGGCCATGGGTTTTCCCTGCATTGTTCAGTGTCGGGGTAGCTACAGTCATGTATAAATTGCTTAGCGCCCAGTAAGCCTCTTGGACAAGATCTACTCTGTTTTCTCCCTTTTCCTCCCGCATCAGATGCATGGCAATGACCATCCACCGTTCCTGTGGAAGCTCAAATACCTTCCTCTCATGGTCTACAGCTAAATAACGTGTCGCCAAGGTATAGATCCCCAGGTAATTGAACAGCAGATCTCTCTGAGGATCTATTACCATTGCCAGCTCCTCAATCTCCTCACTGCTGTATCTATCAAGGAGGTCTGGCGAATAGATTCCCAAACGAGTCAGTTTCTCCAGCAATTCATAAAAACCACCATATTTTATGGAAGGATCATAGCCACGATTCTGCCCCGCCTCTCGGTACAAATTTCTCAAATAGAGTCGGGCCGCAAGAAAGGTCCAGTCCGGATTAGCCTCGTCTATGTTCTCCAATGCTTGTTTAATCAGGGTATCAACTACTTTTTCCATAGAACCATCAAGTTTTGCTGCCTCGATCGCTCTATCTTTCCACTTGTCTATATCCAATGATAAACCTTCAGCTTCCTCGTCGATCAGAGTGGAGATTTCTCCCGGCATTACCGGTGCTTCTGCCATCATGTCCAACTTCCTCCTTTATTAGATTACGGTTCCGGACCTTCAATGCCCCCTAAGCCCGAACACGAAAAAAGCCGTCCATCCTCCGGGATGAACGGCATAAAACGACAGTAATCCACCATATGACTGCCGCTTCACATTCCCTCACCCCGGAGAATTGAAACATGAGAATACGGCAGGTCTCCTGACTTGTGCATCATCCTCCAGGGTCCTTCCAAGACGATCGCCTGTTCAGCATATCGACTCGTGGTGCATCCCTTTCGTCTACACATACAGTTGCGGGGGCAGTTCCAGATTCCAACTGGATTCCCTTTTAAGGCATCAAATGCCACCATAACTCAATTCACTACATATAGTATTTAATTTTAAAACTAATCACAATATATCGTACCCAAGGTTAGCATAAGCTTAAACTAGTTGCAACTGAATACGTTCATTAATTTTGAAATCTTTCCAGACGAGTAAAGAAATCCTTCAGAAAATCGTAGAATACTTGTTCAGTAGGAAGAAGATGACGATCGGTCGGTACGATCATTCCAACCGTTCTGGCTACATTCGGTTCTGTCACCGGAATCTTCACAGTGGCTCTCGGGATACTGTCTACCAAGGTTATTTCCGGTACAAGTGTAACACCCAGCCCAGCAGAGACCAAACCTTTAATGGCATCAATATCCTCGCCCTCAAAAGAGACCTCCGGATCGAATCCCAGCTGCTTACAGGCATTCAGAAGCAACGTACGCAGGATGTAGCCATCAGGAAACAAGATGAACTGATCATTGCGAAGATCGCTCAACTTGAGGGATTTTTCTCCTGCTAACGGGTGGCTGGATGGCAGGAGAGCTACCATATTTTCCGTAAAAAGGATAGCTCCCTTGAGCCTCTTCTCATTCATCGGGACAGGTCCTAGTAATGCCATATTGATTTCACCGTTCAGTACTGCTTTTTTCAGTTCGTGATAAGAACCCTGCTTCAATTGGAATTTGACATCCGGGTACTGATTGCGGAAACCTGATACAGCGGTTGGCAGCATATAAGCGGATAAACTGCTTGGAAAGCCGACATGGACCGTCCCTCGCTCCGGGTCTGTATACTCCTCTATTACCTGGGCTGCATCCTCGATTGTATGGAGAGCCTGTTCCATATGGTCTTTGAACACTCTGCCGATCGGGGTGAGCTTCACGGTCCTACCTTCTCTTATGAACAAGGACACTCCCAACTCCGCCTCCAAGTTGAAAATCTGCCTGCTTACGGCGGACTGTGCAATATGCAGAGCATTTGCAGCCTCGGTCACATGCTCCCGCTTGGCAACTTCTATAAAATATTTGATTTGTTTCAATTCCATGCTAGGCACCTCTCTTTATTCATATCACAAAGGCATAGATATCATCTAGAATTTATATTGCTGTTATATATTATAACATGTAAAATTATTGCTATATTGATTAAAATTTTAACACTTCAAAATTTATATCAGGAGGTTCTTAATGCAATTATGACAAATTCAACAATGGAAAACACCAATACCGAAATGAAGCAGAAAGTACAGACATATATCAGTGAAGTATACAACACGCTTGTGGAAAGGAACCCCAATGATACAGAATTTCACCAAGCAGCTGCACTAATCTTTAAATCCCTCTCTCCCATTCTGGAAAAACACCCCGTTTATATTGAAAAAGGCATTCTCGAACAGCTTTCAGAACCTGAAAGGCTGATTACCTTCCGAGTTCCATGGGTGGATGACCAAGGCAAGGTGAGAGTCAACCGTGGTTTCAGGGTTCAGTTCAATAGCGCAATCGGTCCATATAAAGGTGGATTGCGCTTTCACCCTTCTGTAAACCAAAGCATCATTAAATTCCTAGGCTTGGAGCAGATCATCAAAAATTCCCTTACTGGTCAGCCGATCGGCGGCGGGAAAGGCGGCTCGGATTTCGACCCCAAAGGCAAATCCGATAATGAAATCATGCGTTTCTGCCAGAGCTTCATGACTGAATTATACCATCACATTGGCCCGGACACTGATATACCTGCCGGTGACATCGGTGTCGGTGCCAGAGAAATTGGTTACATGTTCGGCCAATACAAGAAGCTGCGCAAACGCTATGAGGCAGGTGTCCTGACTGGTAAGGGATTGGATTACGGCGGCAGCCTGGCACGTAAGGAAGCGACTGGGTATGGAACCATCTACTTTGTAAAAGAAATGCTTCAAGACCAAGGGATCGCTTTCTATGGCAGCAAAGCGGTCATCTCCGGATCCGGAAATGTTTCGATCTATGCCATGGAAAAAGCCATGGAACTTGGTGCTAAAGTAGTTGCCTGCAGTGATTCCTCCGGTTACATCCATGATGAAAATGGAATCGATCTGGACACCGTGAAGGAAATCAAAGAAATCAACCAAGGCAGAATCAGTGAATATGTAGAGAAGCACCCGCATGCTTCCTTCCATGAGGGATGCACAGGCATATGGTCCATTCCTTGTGACGTGGCACTGCCATGTGCAACACAGAATGAGCTTGATGAAGAAGCTGCACAACTGTTGATCGATAATGGAGTGAAAGCAGTGGCAGAAGGTGCTAATATGCCATCCACTTCCGAAGCAATCGACCTGTTCTTGGAAAAAGGTGTATTATTCGCTCCAGCAAAAGCTGCCAATGCTGGCGGTGTTGCAGTTTCTGCATTGGAAATGGCCCAGAACAGCATGCGTTTATCTTGGACCTTCAAAGAAGTTGATGCAAAATTGCAGGAAATCATGAAAGATATTTACAAAAATTGCATGGAAGCAGCAGAAGAATATGGAAAGCCTGGAAACCTGGAAATTGGATCGAATATCGCAGGGTTCAAAAAAGTAGCAGACGCTATGATTTCTCAGGGAGTATAAGCCCCACATTCGTCTGCTAAGCAGACAGCATATACACAGAGCTGTACCTAGAAGTTTCATCTGACTTCTGGTACAGCTCTTTTTTATGTAAGTGTACCCTTGATCACCCGGAATCCGGCCTCTATGGGCAAAAAAACCAATGAAGAAATGAAATTCTCCACCGGCCTTTTCCTTCTTTTTATCCCAGTACTGCACGGTCACTTTCAAATTGGGATCCACGAATTCTTTTAAATTCAAATAGTAAATCTTCCACGGTGAGCTTTTGTTTTTTCTCACCGCTTGCCTCGAAAATGATCTGTCCTTTATCCATCATGATCAGCCTGTTCCCCAAGTCGAGTGCCTGCTGCATATTATGGGTGACCATCAACGTCGTTAAACCAGATTCCCGAACGACTTCACCGGTTAAATTCGTAATTAGCTCGGCACGGGAAGGATCCAAGGCGGCTGTATGTTCATCAAGCAGGAGAATATCCGGTTTGGTGAAGGTGGTCATCAGCAAGGACAATGCCTGCCTTTCCCCACCCGAAAGAAGTCCTACCTTAGCCGTAAGCCTGTCTTCCAATCCGATATTCAGAGATGCAAGGTGTTCTCGGAACGATTCCCTCCGTTTCTTGTTCACTCCCAGCCTCAGTCTTCTTTTCTTATTCCGGGAATATGCCATGGCCAGGTTCTCCTCAATAGTCATCGAGGGAGCCGTACCGGCCATCGGGTCTTGGAACACCCTTCCGATTAATGAAGAGCGTTTATATTCAGGCAGATGAACCACCTGCTTCCCGCCAATCACCACATCTCCTACATCTGGGATCAGTGCACCGGAAATGATATTCATCAAGGTAGATTTACCTGCCCCATTACTGCCGATGACTGTTACAAAATCTCCGGTTTCCAGGGAAAGGTTAATATTTCTTAATGCCTTTTTCTCGTCTGGTGTATTTTCATTGAAAGTAATCGACGTGTTGTTCAGCTCAAGCATTACGAAACCTCCTTCACTTGGCTTGCCAGTTGTTTCCTCTTTTCCAGACGGCGCTTATTCTCTTTTCTCGTCTGAATCAGTTTAGGCGCGACCAGTGCACCGATGACAATCACAGCTGTAATCACCTTCATGTCCCCGGTTTCCAGAAAATCGACGCGGAGTGCCAAGGTGACAATCATCCGGTAGATAACCGCCCCCAGGATGACCGCCAATGTAGCTCTCGCGATCGTTTTCGTGCCAAACAGCGCTTCCCCGATAATGACGGAGGCGAGACCAATGACAATCATACCAATCCCCATATTCACATCGGCAAAGCCGCCATGCTGTGCGACTAATCCTCCGGAAAGAGCTACAAGGCCGTTCGACAAGCCTACGCCCATAATGGTAAGTGAATCGGTATTGGCTGACAGGCTGCGGATCATTCGTTTATTGTCCCCGATTGCCCTCAATGCGAGCCCTACTTCTGTCTTTAGATAATAATCCGTCAACAACTTGATCAAGATGGTGACTATGGTCATTACCAGGAGAACCGCCCAAGTGGACGGGAGGCGGTCAAGCCCGGTGATCGACAATAGTCCATTCAATATTGAATCCAGCCCAGTCTGCTGCCATATTGACTCCAATTGGGTGAATAATGTACTTTCCCCAAGCATCGACAGGGTTGGCTGCCCTAGAATTCTCAAGTTTATGGAATATAAAGCGGTCATCATCAGAATCCCGGATAATAAGGCATTAATCTTCCCCTTGGTGTGCAGAACGCCTGTTACACACCCAGCCATGAATCCTGCAACTGCTGCTAACACTGTTGCAAGGATAGGAGGAACACCATTTATGATGGAGATACCAGCCACAGCAGCACCGGTGACAAAGCTTCCATCCACCGTCAAGTCAGGAAAATCGAGCACACGGAAGGTCAAATACACTCCTAATGCCATCAGAGCATAGATGACACCTGATTCCACTGCACCAAATAAAGATATAAACATATTCTTCCTCCTCCAAGCTATTCATGAAGTAATACAGACGGGAGCCAGGCAATGCCCGGCTCCCGGTGCTTCAACTATTCCGTTTCCACGATTTCAGCGGACTCATCCCATTCTTCTTTCCACTCCACACCTTGTTCTTCGGCTCCTGCTTTATTGATAAACAACTGGATTTCCGGAGGATATTCGGCAGGGATCTCTCCTGGTTCTTTTTCACCTGTCAGAATATCTGCAGCCATTTCTCCTGTCCGATAGCCGATAGTGTGGTAGTCGATTCCAAAGGTCGCAAATCCGCCTTTAGCCAAGGAATCAGGTTCTCCCACGATAAGCGGGATATCCTGGTCATTGGCGACACCTACGACACTGTCCAAAGCAGACACGACGGTATTATCGGTAATGATATAGAAAACATCTGCGTCTTCCACAAGCGTTGTAGCTGCCTGCTGCACTTCAGCGGAATTCGCCACTGTCCTTTCTTCAATAGAGAGGCTTGTGTCTTCAGCTGCTGCCTTGACACTTTCCACCTGGTTCACGGAATTCTGCTCCCCGGCATTATAGATCATACCTACGTTTGCATCAGGAAAATGTTTATCGATAAACTCCACTGTGGCATCAATCTGTTCAGGATGCAGATCTACTACTCCAGTAATATTCTCGCCTGCTTCTTCCATCGATGGCACCAGCCCGGCGTCCACTGCATCTGTCACTGATGTGAATACAATCGGAATCTCACTTGTTGCCTGGAGAGCACCAAGTGCACTTGGTGTTGAATTGGCAAAGATAAGATCGACATTATCTGCGACAAACCCATCTGAAATCGGCTTTACGTTGTTCTGGTCATTTTGGGCACTTTGGAAATCATATTCTACTTCCAAACCGGCATCAGCCAGTGCATCCTGAAACCCTCTGTAGGCTTCATCCAACGAAGGATGCTCTACAATCTGTGTTGCCCCGACCTTATAGGTTTCTTCCCCTGCTTCCGAATTACCGGAAGTTTCATTTGCGGATTCTTCTCCAGATCCGCAAGCTGCCAATAGGAAAATAGATATAATTGCTAATAGACTTATGAGCTTTTTCATCATCCTGCTTCTTCCCCCCTGTTAAATATATGGCTAAATATTTAAACGTGATTATATCATACTTACGAACTATTATCGATAAAATTTTTAAAAAACTTTTGTGTTTTATTACATACACGCTCTAAAGTGATAAAGTAAAATCTTTTAAAACACCGGGACTAAGAATTTTACTTTATAAAATGGGGTCTAGCATCCGTTGCAGTAATGACCTTGAGCTCTCCGCAAGTGACCCGGGAGCTACCTCGAATCGTCTTTTTTGTATGAAAAATGCTCAAACTTCATGTGCTACAGCGTATGCTTGTATTATGTTACTCGCACATGATTTCAATATGCTGTGAGGTAAACAATAAGTGTGCTCCTCACACCGCTGCGGAAACTCCACTACGCTTTCCTCGGGTGACCCGTGAGCTTCCTCGAACTATCGTTCTCCAGGATCTCACTCTGGTCACTGTTCCCGTAGGAGTCTCCTTGGATTTCCTCCGCTAGTCGGGTGGTTACAACATTTCTATCTAGCGCAGTGTCACTTTTCAACTAGTTACTTCAGGGCATAGCCACTCAAAATCAGAACGCCTTAACCAGCGTAGGCAGAATGCGTAGACTCCTGTGGGAACAGCACGTGTCCGAAGGCCCCGGAAGAAGCGTTCTGTGCTTCTGAGGAGACTGAGGCCGTGCCCACGGAAAGCGAAGCGTTCTGCCGGAGCGGAGGCAAGTGATTGCATCACGACCCAGAAAACTGGCATACACAGTAATTACAGTTTTTCAACTGAAATACAAAAAACCCTGAAGAAGTCATCATCTCCAGGGTTTCTAATCATCTAGAAAGGGTTATTTTAATAGGTTCTCTTTCCTTTATTTTTTCCTACGTATACCGATGACGCGTCCTGCTTCATCCGGCTTCTCTGAAGGCTTATAGGATGCACCAAGTTCTTCAACTTGTATAAAAATCTCTTCAGGGAATGGACCAGGCCTACCGGTGGATTGATCAATCCCCATCAACATTTGCTCACTAGTCGCCGCGCGCCTGCCCTCAGGCCCATAGAGCTCAAAGAAGACATGCGCCCTCTTGGCATCATAATCAAGCATTTGCAGATGGACTTCGATAGGCTCGCCTTCTTTCAATTCGTTCAGATAGCAGACATGTGTTTCCATTGTGTAAATCGTATAGTGGTTCTCTTCACGGAATTCATCTGTGATACCGATCAACTTCATGAACCGATCGACTCCCCAGCTGAATACCCGGACATACTCTGCATCATTCATATGGCCATTATAGTCAACCCATTCCTGACGCACTTTATCCTCTAGAATCACTTTTGTCTCAGACAAGCCAATTTCCCCTTTCTATTTGGAACCTTTCACTGTAGCAGCTGGCCAATACTTCTCCAAAAGCTCCTGCAGTTCAATAAGGAATTGATCCCTTCGCTCTTCCAACTCTACCATGGTTACATTTTCTGTCTGTTTTTCTGTTCCTGAAATAACTTTCTCAGCGAGTTCGTCTGTCAATTCCGGAGCTTCCAACTTTGTCCAGGGGAGCTTCAGAGCTGGACCGAACTGCTCGAGGAGATGCCTCATGCCTTGCTTACCCCCACCCATATGAAGAGTGAGGAATGGCCCCATCAAGGCCCAGCGCAAGCCGGGTCCGTAAACAATGGATGCATCCACTTCTTCTGTAGTTGCCACTCCATCATTAACAATATGAAGAGCTTCACGCCAAATTGCCTCCATTAGCCTGTCCGCTACATGGCCTTCAATTTCATGCTCGATAACCAGAGGTTTCATATGGAGATGATTATAGAAAGCCTCCGCCAGCTCTACGTAATTCTTATCTGTCTTCTTTCCTCCCACTAACTCAACCAATGGCATCAGATATACTGGATTGAATGGGTGGGCAACCATCACTCGTTCCGGCTGCACTTCACAATCAGCCTGCAGTGTGCTTGGAAGAATTCCTGAGGTGCTCGACGCAATGATGGCTCCCTCAGGTGCATGGCTGTCGATTTGCGATATCACTTGCCGCTTCAGATTTTCCCGTTCTGGAACATTCTCCTGGATGAAGTCAGCATTCTTGACCGCTGTTGCTAAATCCGGCTCGAACGAGAGATTATCTATGGAGGCATCTTCAGCTAATCCCACTTTCTCCATCGAAGGCCATGCCTGCTTCACTGCCGCTACTGTACGTTCCTCTGCAGCTGGGTCAGGGTCATTTGCGGTTACGTGGTATCCATTAGCAAGAAAACGGGTGATCCAGCCATTGCCGATGACCCCGGTTCCAACTACTGTGATATTCTTGATGGCAGTCTTCTCTGATGTCATACTAATCCTTCTTTCCATTAGGGTTTCTTAGATTCATTTGCTCACGTGCTTCGGCTGGAGACATGACGTCGGAACCGAGGCTTTGGATAATGCCTACCGCCTTATCCACAAGCTGTTCGTTTGTTGCCAACTGGCCTTTTTTCAGGTATAAATTGTCCTCCAGACCAACACGGGCATTGCCTCCCTGTAATACAGACTCCGCTACGATCGGCATTTGCATACGACCAATACCGAATGCAGCCCATGTTGCATTTTCCGGCAGCCTGCTCTTCATATAGGAAATGGTTTCTGCATCCGCATCGGCTCCCCATGGAATTCCTAAGCAGAACTGATACATTGGGCTGCCTTCCACCAATCCTTCCTGAACCAATTGGTTGGCAAAACGGATATGGCCTGTATCAAAGCATTCCAATTCCGGTTTCACCCCACTGTCCTTGATCAGCTGTGCCTGCTTTCTCAGCCATTCTGTCGGACTGATGTACACCTGGTCCCCAAAGTTGACGCTGCCACAGTCAAGTGTACAGATTTCCGGACGCAACAGGCCTACCGGCTCGTGACGCTCTTCCGGTGTCTGCATATCGGTTCCTTCTCCACCTCGTGCAGGGTCTTCTGTGCCCGGTACCCAGTCACCACCGCCACCGGCAGTGATATTGATGATTACATCGGTATCCGCCTCTCGGATTCTTTCTACCACTTCTTCAAAAAGCTTTACATCATGGCTAAGCTTTCCTGTTTTCGGGTCTCTAACGTGTACATGGGCAATGGTAGCCCCTGCCTTAGCCGCTTTGATTGCCGAATCGGCGATCTCCTTCGGTGTTACCGGTACATGTGGACTCTTTTCCGTTGTTTCCCCTGCTCCGGTTACGGCACAAGATAGGATTACATTTTTATTCATGGCTATTTCCTCCTGTATCGGTTGAATGTATGTGTTTTGGTACATGATTGAAGATTTCCCCACTTTCAAAGAAGGCAACAAGACGCTTGATCCAATCATAATAGGACATCCATTCATGCATCTCCTGAAGGATTTCATTCACAAGCTGCTCCTCTTCTTCTGGCAGGTTCTCCTTATTTTCTATAGCATCTATCTTTCCTTTTAAGCGTTGTTCAAATTGAGCATTTTTATTTATCGCCTTATTCCAAGTGGAAGTGAACAAGGAGACAAACGTCTGATAATAATCCTGTTCCACCTCGTAGAGATCTTTCCGCACTCCCTTGCGGAAAACCCGTTCCGCTATGTTCAAATCAATCATTTCACGGACCACTTGGCTCATCCGCGTTTTGCTCATACCCGTTTCTTCGGAAAGCTCATCTAGTGTCATAGGTCTTCTTTCCATATATATGATGCCCAACACTCTGCCCACTGTTGTGGAGACCCCGAAAGACTGCATATTATCAGTGATTTTTTCTATGAATTGCGTCTTCAGGTGCTCAGTTTTTCCGTTAGCCATATCTCTCACCCTTTTCTGTCACGACAAACTCTATCATGCTTCAAAAATAATTAAAAATACCAATGAACCGAGGAATTTTGAGCATACTAAAGAAAAAAGAAGGACGAACCCCATAAACTTTATAAACAAAAAAGTTTACAAAGTTTATGCCGGTTGTAGATGTAAGTTCCCTTTGATACCATTAGGCAGGCTTACTAGTGATACATGAAGACTGAACTTACTGTAATTCCAACCAATTATTCTTCATGAACACACAGAAAGGATTGGATAAAATGAATAATAAACTGATTGACTGGCCCACATTTATCGGGGCATTGGCTGTTCTATTCAGTGTCGTGCTTCCGTTAGTTTTCTTCCCGGAAGCTGGGGCAGAAGTGATCAACGCTGCCAACGAATTTATGACCGGAAATTTTGGAGTTTTATACCTTATGTTGGGTATGGGTGCGTTGATTTTCCTACTTTATGTGGCATTCAGCAAAAGCGGTCAGATAAAGCTTGGGAGTAAAGATGTAAAGAAGGAATTCGGTACATTCTCTTGGGCCGCCATGCTTTTCTCTGCAGGGATCGGTTCAAGTATCCTATATTGGGCAATGATCGAATGGGCATATTACTATCAGGGGCCGCCGTTTGGTGATCAACCGGGTTCCGAGCAAGCCATCCAATGGGCAGCCTCTTATGGCATGTACCACTGGGGGCCTGTTGCTTGGGCCATCTATACCTTGCCAGCACTGCCAATTGCATATTTTTACTATGTCCGGAAGAAGCCGGTATTGAAAATCAGTGAAGCTGTTCGGCCCGTATTAGGTAAATATGTCGATGGGCCGGTCGGGGTTATTGTGGACATCCTGTTCATATTTGGTTTACTCGGTGGTGCCGGGACCACGTTGGCACTTGGAACACCCATGATTGCAGAGGGTATCAATGATATTACCGGAATACCTGTGACGCTTGGATTGCAGGCTGCAATCATGTTGCTCTGTACCATTATTTTCGGCATTAGTGCCTATTCTGGTTTGCGGAGGGGGATTCGTGTATTAAGTGATATCAACCTGGTATTGACGATTTTCATCCTCCTTTTCATATTCATTTTCGGTCCAACGGTTTTCATCAGTGAAACAACCTTTTCAAGCTTCGGAGTGATTGGTGACAATTTCTTCTCCATGTCAACCTGGCTTGAACCGATGGCGCCACTCATCGGTGATGAAGCAACAGGGTTCCCGGAAGCATGGACTGTGTTCTATTGGGCATGGTGGGTGGTCTACGCCCCGTTTGTCGGCTTGTTCGTCGCCCGTATATCACGTGGCAGAACCATCAAGGAAATGATCCTTGGCACCATGATATATGGGACACTGGGCTGTGTGCTGTTCTTCGGAATTATGGGGAATTTCGGCCTCTACCTGCAGTTGAGCGGTGAATTCGACGTGATTTCGTTTATGAATGAAAATGGTGCACCGGCAGCAATCATAGCGATTCTTCATGAACTGCCGCTTTCTGTATTGATTGTACCGATCTTCACGATCCTGGCCATCCTGTTCCTGGCTACTACGTTTGATTCAGCTTCCTATATATTGGCCGCGGTTGCGCAAACTAGGGTGAAAGGGGGAGAACCATTAAGGTGGCATCGTATGTTCTGGGCCTTCACTCTGACGATCCTGCCACTTGCTCTGATGTTTATCGGAGGCCTTGAAACACTGCAGACCGCAAGTATTGTCGCAGGCTTTCCTGTCATGTTCATCATGGTTCTTCTTGCTTGGTCCTTCATCAAGGCTTCCAATGAAGATATTCGGGCACATAGAAACTATCAGCCCCCGACCATTTACTTGGAGCCTCGTGACATAGTGGCCCGTAAAAGAGAAAATAAAAACAGCTAATATGAAAGGATGTACGGATAAGCTCCGTACATCCTTTTTATTGACCATCTACATATTTTCCATGTTTGGGTACTGCTTTTTCTTTGAATGTCGTGGCTAGTTCGGTAAGCCCCTTCTCCAATTCTTCTCCTGTCATAGGAAGCCCATGGCCAGTTCCTGCATGGAGCGGTTGAAGATCAGCCAGCTTTTTCACGGATTTCTCTGCGTCCTCCCAGTTAGGAGTGAAATAAACTGGTGGACCATTAATTTCCTTATCCTGCTTAACGACTTCGAACATCTCATCCTGTTTTACGGTGGTGAAGGCATCCCCTGCAATCAACGTCCTGTCAGATTCCCGATAGAGTGAGACATGACCCGGCGTATGCCCTGGAGTATGAAGCCATTTCCAGTTCGGCATTTCGGGAATGCTGCCATCCTGCGGCAATTCCTTTACATACCCACTCAAATCGACGGGTTCATTTGGAAAGAAGCCAGATAGCTTTGCTACGGCGCCACCATCAACTGTCGGGTCAGGCTTATCATAGGAGGTTTCCCCTGTGAGGTAGGGAATCTCCAACGGATGGGCATAGACGTTCACCTTCCATTTCTCCGCCAAATCAGGCAAAGCACCGACATGGTCAAAATGCCCATGTGTCAAAACAATAGCTTCGGGAGTTGCTCCCTCACCGTATAAATCTTCTGCATGTTCAATGATTTTATCTGCAGACCTAGGCATGCCTGCATCTACTAAAACCCAACCCTTTCTCTGGTTTCGATTGCCGACAAAAAATACATTCACGATCTGATTGGTGTAACAATAGACATCTTCGCCGACCAAATGGGTTTTCCCGCTCTGTTTCGACGTGAGGGGCATTACCTTATCCCCATAAGGATTGTTTGTCATTTATTTCCCTCCATAATCGCTTTTGTTATTCTATTTACGTAATCCCCTAGGTTTAAACTGCACCTTCAGTTACTTTCTTACCGCAGTACCACGAAAACACCCCGCCCTTATTGCAAATGGTTGGGCGGAGTGTTGTTATGGCTCTTCCTTTTCACTTCAGCAAACAAGTCTTCCTGCTCATCTGGGGGCACGGGCTGCTGAGGGACATTGCTCTGGCCAAGCAGAAGATCGAGCCGCTGGTTAAGCTGTTGCAACTCCTTCTTGGTTGCAGGCTGTGCCTCTTCCTTCAGGATGAACCCCACCTGGCCATTAGGCTCCAATGTCGCCCACTGCACATCACTGATCCTAGTTACATTTTTTTGACGAAGGTTCATTTCCAGCTGATCAACAGTCAGCCTTACCTTCCGAAGGTTTTTCTGCTGAATTTGCCCATTTTCAATCAGTACTTTGGACTTCCCGGTAATCAAGCTTTCAAAAAAATCCCCCTTGATCTGAATGAACTCCAAAGCAATTAAGCTTAAAACTAATACCAGGCCCACCCCCAGTGTCAACCAGACACTTTCTCCCGCAATCGGTTGTATGAGCAAGGATCCGATACCGATCATGATCACCGTCTGCGCCAGGGTCATTTGGGAAATGGATTTTCTGCCGGCAAAACGCAAGAGAAAGGTTCCTCCTACAATTATGACAACAGCTTTCCAAATCAAATCAAATTCCATATACCTCCACCTCTGCTGTATAGTGGTCTCCAGCATAGTTTCCCAAAAAGTATCGGCTTTATTCCCCGGGAAATGGGACATCTCCATATAAAAAGGCCTGCCCTGTATGAGTTGGGCAGGCCAAATGGCATTGGCGCTGATTAAAGGGTTAAGAACCCAGCTTTTCTTGTACGATTCCGCACGCATCATCCATTCCCTGACAGCCTGCCAAAAGAATGACATCATCTTCTTCTGCCCGCGATATGGACTCATTGATGGAATCAGGCAGCTCATCATAAAGTCTTACATCGATGCCAGCTCTATCCATCACCTGGAGGAACGCGTCAACTTCCGCTTCCGTTACTTTATCTTTTTCCGTCGTGTTGGAGATACTTTTCGTAGCAATAATCTCAGTCAAGTTCAGCTTGGATGCCCACTCTGCAATAATCTCGGCGTTATCTCTATTGATTTCTGGTCCCCGTTGGCCTCGGATTGCGTACACGAGATGCAGGTTGGAGAACTTCATTTCAGTCAATGTCTCCAATGTCACTTGGATGTTGCCGGGGTTAGCAAAGTGGTCATCGACAATCTTAAAGCGATCCTCATGAATGAACTCAAATCTCCTTGGGACCCCTTTGAAGTCCTTCATGGCCTGTTGAATATTCGGAATGGAGACACCGCTCAGCAGACCGATGACAATGGCTACCATGGAATTATAAACCGAATGGAGTCCTGGCACGGAAAGTTCTATGTTAAACTCCCCTGGCTGATACTCTTTGCCGTTGGCTTGAAAACCTTTTTGGATGACAAAGGTAAAGCGGGCCCTACCTGTACTTAAATCAAGATCCTTGCAGTACGTATGGCCCTCTTTGTTATTGACTCCAAAACTGACAACATTAGCCTGTGTCTGGTCCGCAAGAGATGCTGAATACTCATCATCCAAGTTCAGAACAGCAAAGCTGTCTTTAGAGGCCTTTTTTATCAGACTGGACTTAGCCGCGAAATATTTTTCAAAGGACCCATGGGTATCTATATGTTCCTCACTGATATTATTCAATGTTACGATATCATAGTCCACCGCCTCCACACGTGACATTTCAAGCGCTGCAGAAGAAGCCTCCATCGTCACGTGGGATACATCATTGTCCACCATCTCCCGCAAGTAATACTGTAAATCGAGTGATTCGGGTGTGGTCAATTCTGATGGGATCGAATCTTCTCCATTCTTGATATGGACCGTTCCAATCAGCCCTGTCTTTAATCCTTCCTGCTCAAGAATCGCATTGGCCATATAGGAAGTGGTCGTTTTTCCATTGGTCGCTGTAATTCCGATCATATGCATCTTGCTGGAAGGATGGCCATAGAACGCTGCTCCCAGCTGGGCCAGAGCCTTCCTGGAGTTGGCTACCCGGAACTGCGGAATATCGATATGCTCTTGTACTTCTTCCACTACGGCCACTTCGGCTCCGCGTTCTGCCGCATCGGCTAGATACTGGTGTCCATCCGTTTTATACCCTTTTATACAGACAAAAAGATCTCCTTTGGAAACCTTTTGAGAATGGTAGGCAATCCCAGACACGTCAATGTCGTAGATGGTCGGGTTGTCCACTAAATCAATGGATTGAAATAAGTCCTGTACATTCATTTTGCTACCTCCTATTCCAGGCGCAGACTCTTATACCAACAGCGCACTGGTTTCCAGCTTTTTTATGTAACCTGAAGGGCTACTTGCACTCTTTCTATATACCTCTATTACCATCTTTATTAAACAGTCTTATCAAACTAAAATTATAGCATATCCAAGCGATTGTTTACCAACAGACATAAACCACCCCTACTCTCACCAAGAGTAGGGGTGGTTTATCGTGTATTTATCCTCACACTGCTCATCGGTACTATCGACCCTTTATTTATTCATGCTGGAGAAGAAGTCTGCCAACGGATCTTCCTCTTCTGTCTCCTTCTCTGTCTCTGTTGTAACTTCATGAATATCATCCAGGATGTCCATATCGATATTGTCCAATTTCTCTGCAGTAGCAGCCATTTCTTCCGTATCCTGAGGTTCCGGAGTTTCTGTCTGCTCTTCCCTGTGATTTTCTCCCATTGGAAAAGGATGTTCTTCCTGCAGGTAAAGCGCTTGATCGATATCCGTCGTATTGCTGTTGAGTGAAGCGAGCAGCGTGGTCGCTCGCATGGGATCGCTTAACAGCTGATAGAGGATGGTACCGATCAATGCTTCAGAGTGTTCGTGCTTCAACCAGCTTTTCTGCTCCTTTGTCAGCTGTTTTGGCAAAGGGACCGTTATCGTCTCTTTCTCTCTTGCATAGGTCTCATTCACACCCTTGAGTACAAATTGGGCAATTTGACTGGAAAAGTTCCTCCGTTCACTATCTTTCAATCTCTGTAGCTGCTTCAAAAGATAATCAGGTGTGTCAGACGGGACACGAAACGTAATCGTCTGTCCCCGTTCGATACTCTTCTTTGCCATCATCTCACCCTACTTACTTAGCCGATTTTTCTGCCGCTTTCTCAGCACCCTTATGCTCATTCTTATGTTCACTTTTACTCTCGTTTTTCGTCTTCTTCTGCACATAGTCCATAATCAGTTTATAGTATGCATTGGCCATCATCCAGATGCTTTCCTGCTCATCCTCAAAGAATTCGATATTAAAGCCGTCCATTTTATTATTTAATGCTTTAATGTAATCTTTCAGTACTGCAGAACCACCGCCCACAAAGTAGCAGATCTCCGACTGGGAATTCTTCTGCCACACATTACGCAGGAAGCGGTACTCTTTCTTCGCAAGTTCGAGTAGGATATGATCGGTTATATCATGTACATTCGTTCTGCTTCCCCTGACCATGATATGGTGGCGGTCATTCTTTCTCGTAATGATATCGACAACATCCCGGCGGCTGTCCAATTCCACACCATGTTTGGAGCGTATTTCTTCACGAATCTGTTCCAGCGACTCAGATACACCCAAATTGAACCCTTGTGCCTTATCATCATCCACGTTACGGTTGCGGATGACAGCAATATCTGTCGATAGCCCACCAATATCCTGGATGAGGATTTGCTTATCAATTAAATCTTTGTTGATCACTTTCAAATCATTATCCATGATCAGATTGACATAGGCAGCAAAGCCTTCCGGATAGACTTTCACTTCATCAAACTTGATATTTACTTTTTTGCCCTGATGTTTTGGTGTAACCAGGAACTCTACCTGATGGACAGAACCCAAAAGCTGTGAACGATACCCTACATCCTTACCTTCTTTTACTTCCCGGAGGGGCAGTCCTGTACCCAAGGAATAATTCACATCCAGAACATTCCCTTTCCCCGGCTGTGCTGTGCTATTGCCTACAGCATCCAATGCAATTGCTGTCAAGAGCATGACGAGAGTCTGATCTTCTTCCGACTTGCTGCTCCCTGGGTCCAACTCCTGTGAGTTTGTACTTTTAGTAGCCAGGTTACCTACACGATAAACAGCATTATTATCTTCCAGTGCAGGAGAGTGCAGGCGAACATGGATGTTTTCCATGACATCTTTATCGTCCAGTTCCTCAATCCCTATGACCGGGCGGTCCTCAAAATCTGGGGCAATGACATTCGGTATGTACAATTCATTCTCCATTTTACCAAAGTTTGCCTTCAACGCATCATTACCTACATCAACTGCAGCTATTCTTGAATTATTCATGAAATAAATTCCCCTTCCAAATTTAACTAGACTGTTAAGTAATAGAATACTAGTTTTGGAGGATTTTAGCAATCAGGACTTTCGTGTGTACAATTCTGTGCACTTGTAAACAACTTATGTTTACATGTTTACAAAATTGCAAACGACTGTCATATCAGCATGTACACGTTTTTGCATACATGAACACGTATGTAGAACACAAATGTTTTCTTTTTGTTTACATGTTTACATTTTATGTATACATCAAAATATCAGTCTCTCAGAACTCTCATCTCCCTCCTTTATTCCGGTAAACATGTGTAATAAAATTAAGAAAAGGGTAATAAAGGTACATACAATATTGAGGATGGGATGAGACAGATGGAATTATTTGAAGCTATTGTGGCTGGCATATCGGATTTCATGTGGACCTATGTGTTATCAGCCTTACTACTATTCACGGGAGTACTATATACATATCGATTGAAGTTCTTCCAATTGCGCCTTTTTCCGCATATCTTGAAAAAGACGATTGGCCAAGTATTCAAGAAGAACCGGCATACAGGGACAATCACTCCATTTCAGGCATTTACATCGGCACTGGCCTCTACAGCCGGAGCAACAAATATCGTCGGGGTGCCTATAGCAATTGCACTTGGAGGACCTGGGGCCTTATTCTGGATGTGGCTGGTCGCCTTAATTGGAATGGCGACAAAATACGGGGAAATTCTGCTGGGGTTAAAATATAGGCAGAAGAATGATAAAGGAATTTGGGTAGGTGGCCCACAGTATTACATAAAGAAAGCTTTAGGGTGGGACAAAGTTGCGACATTATTTGCGTTTTTCCTGATGATTGAATTGATCCCAAGTACAATGGTGCAATCCAATTCCATATCGACACAGTTAGAGGGAACGTTCGGATTCTCACAGAGTATGACAGGAATCATCCTTGCTGTGCTTATCGGTATCATGGTGTTTGGCGGCATTAAAAGAATCTCGAAGATAACCGATAAGCTGGTACCATTCATGGTCATTACCTATTTGTTGTTTGGATTCATCATAATAGGGGTGCATATCGACGAATTACCTCATGTCTTCGCATTGATTTTCACTCATGCTTTCACACCGATTTCTGCTGCCGGGGGATTTGCAGGTGCGGGAATTGCTCAAGCATTGCGTTGGGGAATGGCTAGAGGTCTTTATTCAAACGAGGCAGGGGTAGGTACTGCTCCCATTGCTCATGCTGCAGCGCAGACGGACCATCCGTCCAAACAAGCATTTTGGGGTGTTTTCAGTGTTTTTGTCGACACGATTATCATCTGTACTGTGTCGGGGCTTGTGGTCCTTGTAACAGGCGCATGGCAGGAAGTAGGGCCTGAACAGGCTTCTATCATGATCAGTGTCGCTTATGGAAGTGTATTCGGAGAAACATTCGGCAGTGCATTCATTGCCATCTTCCTCATATTCTTTGTCATTACTACCATCGGTATTCTAATATTCTATGGAGAGAAACAAGCGGAATACCTCTTTAATCCGAAAGCAGCACAAGGAATGCGGATCGTCTATCTGATAGCCATCTATATCGGTGCCATCGGTGGCCTCCAATTTGTATGGCAATTAGTGGATCTGATGCTTGCGATTGTCGTCATCCTGAATATCATACCGATGATTTTCCTGAGCAGAGAGGTAAAGAGCCTGACGGATGATTATATGTACCGCATTTATAATGGGAATGGAGGAGCCCCTAAGATCACGTTATTCAGTGATAAAGATTAAATAAGAAAGGTGCTGGAACATTTTCCAGCACCTTTCTCTTTGTCTATTAATCTACGTCTCTCCCCCAATACCTATGGGCAGCAACAGCATCTACAAACCGTGTTACAAAGCTGTCAGGTTCTTGCTCTGTAATTACTCCTTCTTGATTTTCCATCTCATTTTCTTTAACCAGCTGCTCCCCTTCATGTGTGGCCCCGATCGGCTTATAATGCTGATACATCTCTTGGAGATAGTAAGAAGCATTCTGTTGGAATTTCTTGTCCACACGAGCACCAGAAACAACGTACAAGGAATCAAACAACACAGGGTCAGCCGTATCGAAGCGCTCCGCTGCTTCCACTTCTGTACCGTCGTCAGCTTTAACCATTCCCTGTCGGCTGCTGATGACTACTGGATCTACACCGTTCTCTTCTAAACCTTGTAAAACCTTCTTAACTTCGGAACCGTTGAAACCTTCTCCTACCAGCACTGCTGTAGTGCGTGTTTCCGCTGTTTTGGTCGTATTTTCCTGACTGAGAGCCGGAGAAGCTTTAGCGACTTCCGATCCTCCTGTTTCCGGAGGTTTCACTCCGATATTTTCTGCCACTTCCTGGGCCATATCGAGATTCACATTAGCAAACATGTCCACTACTTGCTGCCGGACATCCTTGCTTTTACATTTCCCCAGTTCAAAGCTCATCGCTTCTTTGATATGTTCTTTTTCAGGCGCACTCATACTGTTATAGAACAATGCTGCTTGGGAAAAGTGGTCCTTGAAGCTGTCACTCCGTGCCTTCACTTTCCTGCCTTCCACTTTTTCCTGATAATGTTGATAGCCACCATTTTGGGGACTGACAGGTGATGGCGTATTTTTCCAAAACGAGTTGTTATGATAGCTTACCTGCCCTTTATTGATCGTCTGTCTCATATAGCCATCCCGTTGATTATTATGAAATGGGCATACTGGACGGTTGATCGGAATTTCGTGAAAGTTCGGCCCGCCTAGTCGAATCAATTGTGTGTCGGTATAGGAGAATAATCTACCTTGAAGCAACGGGTCATTGGTGAAATCAATACCAGGTACAACATGTCCTGGGTGGAAAGCTACCTGTTCCGTCTCGGCAAACACATTGTCGACATTCCGATTAAGAGTCATTTTACCGATGATTTGTACAGGCACCTCTTCTTCCGGCCATATTTTTGTCGGATCTAATATATCAAAATCAAACTGGTCTTCGTCTGCTTCATCGATGATTTGCACTCCGAATTCCCATTCTGGATAATTGCCCTTCTCAATGGCTTCATACAGGTCTCCACGATGGAAATCGGGATCCTTCCCATTAATTTTCTGTGCTTCATCCCAGACAACAGAGTGAACCCCCAGCTTTGGTTTCCAATGAAACTTCACAAAATGCCCTTTTCCTTGTTCATTCACAAAACGGAAGGTATGTACTCCGAAACCTTCCATCATTCTGAAACTGCGGGGGATGGCTCTATCTGACATATGCCACATGATCATATGGGCTGATTCCTGATTATTGGCCACAAAATCCCAAAAGGTGTCATGAGCGGAAGCTGCCTGCGGTATCTCGTTATGCGGCTCCGGCTTCACTGCATGAATAAGATCTGGAAATTTTATAGCATCCTGGATAAAGAATACGGGCATATTGTTTCCAACAAGGTCGAAGTTGCCTTCCTCCGTGTAAAACTTGGTTGCGAATCCACGAACGTCTCTTGCTAGCTCTCCGGACCCTTTAGATCCTGCCACCGTAGAAAACCGGACAAAGACAGGGGTTTTCGTACCAGGCTCCTGCAGGAATTTTGCAGCCGTATAATCTTTCATCGACTCATATAATTCAAACTCCCCATGCGCTGCATATCCTCGAGCATGGACGACTCTTTCCGGTATACGTTCATGGTCAAAATGGGTCATTTTTTCGCGGAAATGGAAATCCTCCATTAATGTCGGACCTCTTTCTCCGGCCTTTAGTGAAAATTCATCTTCAGATACTTTCAACCCTTGGTTGGTGGTCAGATCTTTATCCTTGTCCTCTGTACGGAACTGCTCCAGTTGTTCGTCCTTACTGTTGCCATCGACATTGCGTCTGTTTTTCATGGCCAACTGTCCCTCCTAGAGATTATTTAGTGGATAGCAATCCATTGAAGTTCTATTCCACCAATAAACAGTTCCTAAACAGGGAAAGCCACGAAAAAAGGAGCGCCATAACAGCACTCCTCTTGGTTAATCCATCATTTTTCTATTCCAGTGGCGGTGCATGGCAATTGCCTGAATGAACTGGTTTGCAAATGGACCAGAAGCCCCATTGACGACCCCTGGCTCACCATTGATCTTATTATCTTCCAGCCATTGGATCCCTTGTTCGGTTGCACCTATTGGTTTATAGTGTTTGAATGCCTCTTTGACAAAATACGTAGCGTCCTTATGGAAGGCAGGATTCTCCCCGCTACCTCCAACGATGTAAACAGCATCATATACAACAGGAGAAGTGGTTGTAAAGGTATGGTCCACCATTAATTCTGTACCATCTTCCCCCTTTACCATTCCCTGCCTGCTGCTGACAGTTTCATACTGCACCCCAGCAGCTTGGAGTTCATGGAGGTTGTTTTTGACTGCGGTGCCGGAATACCCTTGGTCAATCAAAACTGCAACTTTACGAGTGGCAGCGGTTTTGATTGTGTTTTCCTGGCTGAGTGCTGGGGATGACTTGGTCACATCGGAACCTGTCTTTGTTGGCGGGGTCGCCCCAATATTATTTGCAACAGCAGTTGCGAGCGAAATATCCACATTGGCAAACATCTCAACTACCTGCTGCCTGACATTCATGCTTTTTACTTTACCCACTTCAAAACTGAAGGCATCGATAATATGCTGTTTTTCTGTTGGGCTCATACTGTTCCAGAATAACTTGCTTTGGGAGAAATGATCCGCAAAGCTTGCACTTCTGGCACGTATTTTCCTGCCTTCCACTTTCTCCTCATAGTGGGTATACCCGCCTTCCGCTTCCGTTGCCGGCTTCGGATGGTTCCCCGATAGGGAGTTATTGTGGTAGGATACCTTCCCTTTATTGATTGTCTGGCGATGGAAGCCATCCCGTTGGTTGTTATGGAAAGGGCATACCGGCCGGTTGATTGGAATCTCGTGAAAGTTCGGCCCTCCTAGGCGGAGCAGTTGGGTATCGATGTAGGAGAACAAGCGCCCCTGCAGCAATGGATCATTGGTGAAATCTATCCCCGGCACAACATTCCCCGGGTGGAAGGCTACTTGCTCCGTTTCCGCAAAGAAGTAATCCGGATTCCGGTTCAGGACCAATTTGCCGATGATTTGTAGGGGAACATCCTCTTCCGGCCATATTTTTGTGGGGTCAAGAATATCAAAATCAAAAGCGAACTCGTCCTTTTCATCAATGATCTGCACACCCAGTTCATACTCGGGATAATTGCCCTGCTCGATTGCGTCAAATAAATCCTGACGGTTATAGTCCGGATTTTTCCCGGCAATCTTCTGAGCTTCATCCCAAACAAGGGAATGGACACCAAGTTTCGGCACCCAATGGAACTTCACAAAATGCCCTTTCCCCTTCTCATTGACGAAACGGAACGTATGAATGCCGAACCCCTGCATCATCCGATAACTCCGAGGTACTGCTCTATCAGACATCAGCCACATCACCTGGTGGGCTGATTCCTGATTGTTTGCAACAAAATCCCAGAATGTATCATGGGCTCCTGAGGCCTGGGGAATCTCATTATGGGGCTCAGGTTTAATCGCATGGACGATATCCGGAAACTTCACTGCATCCTGGATAAAAAATACCGGCATATTGTTAGCGACCAAGTCATAGTTGCCTTCTTCTGTATAAAATTTAGTCGCAAACCCGCGTACATCACGGACAGTATCTGCCGAGCCGCGGGATCCTACTACTGTAGAGAAACGGGTGAACACAGGCGTTTTCGTTCCCGGGGTTTGCAGGAATTTAGCTTTTGTATAGTCTTTCATCGATTCATACAGTTCAAAATAGCCATGTGCCGCACTGCCTCGTGCATGTACCACCCTTTCAGGTATCCGCTCATGGTCAAAATGGGTCATCTTCTCCCGGAAATGAAAGTCTTCCATTAAGGTGGGTCCTCTCTCACCCGCCTTGAGAGACAATTCATCGTTTGAAACTTTCAGCCCCTGATTGGTTGTCAATTTCTTATTGGAATCATCTACCTTGTATTGCTCCAACTGTTCCTGTTTACTCTTCTCTGTCACTTTATTCTCTTTCTCCTGCATACATGGGGACCCCTTTCCAATCCTTTTTATTCCTACTATCTCCTGGTATACAGCTTTCTATGTAAACAGAAACATAAAGCATTAGATTGTTCATTTCCGGGGAAATAGTAAAAGTTGAATCCCACAACTCTGTTTTATGGTAATATAGTAATGAACCTATCTGGTAAAAATTACCTAAATGAATGTATACAAGGAGATGGCTGGGGTGAGGGTATTGACTTTTTGTCTATTTGTTGGTTCCGCGATCATCGCTATACTATATGGGAAGATCAATGTCGAGCTGTCTATATTTTTACCTGCCCTCGCCCTTTTCCTGATTTTCTCTTACCTTAACTGGCGCCTGAATGCCAAAGAGAAAACGCTGAGAATTGACGGTGACCAGGGACTATCCTACGGGTTGGCTTTGGTATTGATTGTCGGTCCTGCAGGGGCCTTTCTCTTTGAGACAATCTACCGCTTCCTTTTAGTCACCCACCGGAAAATAGCATTTCCCGGAAAGAAGGCGAAGTTCCTACATGCTTTTTATACAATAGGGGCATACAGCCTGATATACTCCATGACATATTTCCTTTTCCACCTGGTATATCCCTTCCTAGAACCCCTTCCTTTCGATTTCTGGCTGCTACTCGCTATATTGGTCGTATTCACCGCCATTCTTTCCGATATCCTTTTATCACTCACCCGAATCACAGGACAAATTCACATCATGAAAGCAATAGCTGGATTTTTGCAACGGCGAAGCCCCCTGGAACTGGGAAGGACCATGTTTTCCAATGGATTGCTAACCGTCTTTTTCATGGAACAGCATTGGGAATTGGTGATCATTCTTTTTCTGCTGAATTATACGGTAACCCGTTCTTTCTTCTCCAACCCCCAGACTGTCCGACATAAAATCGAGCGGGATAAGTTCGAAGCAATGGCATACACCGACTTTTTGACACAAGTCCATAATCGCACCTACATGGACAAGGTAATGGGTGAATTGAATAAGATGGAAGAGCGTATGGCCGTGGTGGTAGCAGATATCGATGACTTCAAGCAGACCAATGACACCTTCAACCACCATGTCGGGGACCAAGTCATCCTCCATGCCGCCAATACATTTTCATCCTGCTTGACTAAAGATGATTATCTATTTCGGAGCGGCGGGGAGGAATTCACCTTCATATTCCGAGGAAAAAGCTATCACGAGTGCGTTTCCCAGATACAGGGCATCCAAACTGCCATGCAGCGGAATCCGGCAAAAGCCGATTATCATATGGAGGACCTATCCATCTACCTTACCTGTTCCTATGGCATGTTCTTTTTCGAAGCCAGTAAGCACTTGGACATAAAAGAAGCCTATATATACGCCGATGACTTGTTGCTGCATTCAAAAGATACGGGAAAGAATCGGTTGACCTCTGTGAATTCTTTGGTAGTCTCTGAGATGGATATGGAAAGCATCACCAAAAGGGATGAAATATTATCAGGAAACCTGCCAAATTCCAATGGAAATATGATAAGATAGCCTTGCATTAAAGGAGGCGATCCATTTGAATAAAAACAGAGGGGTACTTTTCGTTTTGGTCGGTGCTGCGAGTTTCGGCTTTACACCGGTATTTGTCAAGACCGCTTTTGCCAATGGCTACTCATTGGGACAGCTCAATATTGCCCAAATGGCTATTGCCTTTCTATTTTTATGGGGTATTGCGATCGTCCGCCGGTCCAGTTTCAAGGGAATAAACAGAGTCAGCATTGTTAGACTGCTGGTTACCGGTGCATTTGTCGGTCTGACCAGTGTCTTTTATTATGCTTCGATTCAATATCTTCCTGCATCATTGGCAATCATCCTGCTGTTTCAATTTGTTTGGATCGGGATGGTCTTTGAGTGGGTCTTCACGAATATAAAACCGACAATTCTTACTTTGGGCGCCATTGCTCTCATTCTTACAGGAGTATTCTTTGCTTCTGATTTCGTGGGCGGAACCATACAAGATGTCCCTGTTATCGGGGTTGTACTGGGGCTGCTTGCAGCATTCTCTTATGCAGGCTTCATCTTCTTCAGCGGCAAGGCCGCTACCACGGTCGACCCATGGGTCAGAAGTGCCACAATGGTGACAGGCTCACTTATACTGGTTACCATTCTTTTCATGGGGGACATACCTGATGTCCCTGCCGGTGGTCCGGAATTATGGCTCTTGGCTGCTGGTGTTGGACTGTTCGGGGCTGTATTGCCGCCACTGTTTTTCGCTATGGGAGCCCATCAAGTGCCAGACGGTCTTGCTAATATACTGAGTTCAGTGGAACTTCCGGTTGCTATCATCTCTGCCAGTTTGATCCTTTCCGAAGAGATCACAGTCCTGCAATGGGCGGGTATCCTCCTGATTATTGGCGCCATCGTTATGAATGAACTGGGCAGCATGAAGCTCAAGTACCGGATGAAGTAATTCCATCACAAAGAAAGGACAGTGCCCTATTACACTGTCCTTTCTCCTATTATACTGCTTTAGGCTTGTCCGCTTTCTTTTTCTTCTTGATCTGTTTACTGCGGAGCTGACCACATGCCGCATCGATATCTGCGCCATTTTCCCAGCGGACACCACAGTGGATTCCATAGCTTTTGAGTGTTTCAAAGAATGCCTGGATGGTTTCCGACTGGCTGCGCTGGTATTGGTCGTGCTCGTCGACCGTGTTATAAGGAATCAGGTTCACATACGCTAAATGCTTGTGGCTCTCCAGCAGTTTCGCCAGTTCCCTTGCTTCCTTCTCATGGTCATTGACATCCCGGAGCATGATATATTCATAGGTGATCCGCCTATTGGTCTTCTCCAGGTAATAGTCGACCGAATCCATCAGTTTCTCGATCGGGAAGGCCTTGTTGATCTTCATGATTTGTGAACGCAGCTCATTATTCGGGGCATGGATGGAAATAGCCAGATTGACCTGTGTACCTTCATCTGCAAACTCACGGATCTTATGGGCAAGTCCGCTAGTAGAAACCGTTATATGACGAGCACCGATGTTCAGTCCTCTATCATCGTTCACCACATAGATGAAGTCCATCAGGTTGTTGTAATTATCGAATGGTTCGCCAATTCCCATGACCACGATATGGCTGACCCGCTCTTCTTCCCCCTGTGCGTCCAGATGCTTCTGCACGTTCATGATTTGCTCTACAATCTCTCCACTGGAAAGATCGCGGCTTTTTCGCAACAGTCCGCTTGCGCAGAAAGAGCAGCCGATATTACACCCGACCTGTGTCGTCACACAGACACTCAGGCCATAGTTGAACCGCATCAGAACCGTCTCGATCAAATTGCCGTCTGCCAGACGGAATAGGAACTTAATCGTTCCATCCTTCGATTCCTGCTTGATTTCCTCGCCCAATGTATGCAGGACAAAGTTCTCTTCCAGCAGGGAGATGGTTTCCTTATTGACATTGTTCATTTCCGAGAACGCTGCGACCCGCTTTTTATAAAGCCAATTCCAGACCTGGTCAGCACGGAATTTCTTTTGGCCGTTTTCCATGAGCCAATCCTTGAGCTGATCATATGTCAGTCCGTAAATGGATGTTTTAGTCATCATATACCTTCTTTCAATGCTTTTAGTGCTACCTTACATATTACTTCATGTCAAGCTTCGTGGCAAATGGTTTTTAAAGGGATTTCGGATGTCCTAGTGCCACCGCTGCTTCTTGTCCAAAAGGAATGATTGGCCATGAATGGGGGAATTTAGTGATAGGTCAAGCTGAAATATGGACGATTATCTGGAAACCTCGTATCATTTCCCATAAGTACATCTTTAAAGGAGTGAGAAGCAGTGACTTCTGAACATATAAAAAAGTTTAACCAAATTCCTCTTTCCGTACTCGACTTGGCACCAATAAAAGAGGGAAGCAATCCAAGCGAGTCCTTCAAAGAAAGTGTCGCACTCGCGCAGCATGTAGAGAAACTGGGCTTCAACCGTTACTGGCTTGCCGAGCATCATAACATGCCGGGAATCGCCAGTTCCGCCACCTCTGTATTGATCGGCCATATCGCAGAGAACACGAACCGTATGCGCATCGGATCCGGTGGCATCATGCTTCCGAATCACGCAACACTGGTTATTGCCGAGCAGTTCGGTACCTTGGAATCACTCTATCCAGGCCGGATCGACCTCGGACTTGGGCGCGCTCCCGGGAGTGACCAGGCAACTGCCTATGCGCTTCGTCGCACATTGAATACAGGACCGGAAGATTTCCCGATGCAGGTGAATGAACTGCAGGACTACTTTGCTGATGAGCCTGTTTCCAGAGTGAAAGCAGTCCCTGGGCAAGGCCTTGATATTCCGATCTGGCTGCTTGGCTCTAGTGATTTCAGTGCAAGGCTCGCGGCACAGAAAGGGCTGTATTTCTCATTTGCCAGCCATTTTGCCCCGCAATATACGATTCCTGCGCTCCAATTGTACAGGAAGCATTTCCAGCCATCCGAAACATTGAAGAAACCGCATGCCATGGTGGGAGTAAACGTGATTGCAGCAGATACAGATGAAGAAGCAAGGTATCACGCTACCTCCCTCCAAATGAGTTTCTTGAACATCCGGAAAGGGAAATCAACCCAACTTCAGCCGCCGGTTGAAAATATGGATGAGGTATGGAGCCCAATGGAAAAAGCCGCCGTACAAGAGTCCTTGGACCCGAGGACCACGATTATCGGAAGCAAGGAAACCGTACGGGAAGGACTGCTCAATTTCCAGAAGGAGACAGAGGCCGACGAGATGATCGTCACATCGCAGATTTATGATATGGAAGCCCGTCTCCGTTCTTACGAAATCATCGGAGAGTTGATGGAATAGCTGAAAGGAGCACCGCATACCGCGGTGCTCCTTATGTGTTTCTATTATTTTTCTCAATGAATTCCTTCAGTTCCTTCAATTCCTCATGTACTTCTTCCAACTTGATGTCCGTTGGTGTGGGATGTTCTTCCCGAGCGGCTTCTTCTACATTATTGACAACGACACCGACGAACAGGTTGATAATCACAAAAGCGCCGATGATGATGAAAGTGACAAAATACCACCAGGATGATGGGGCCTGTGCTAGAATAGGCCGCATCACGCCACTGGCCCAAGACTCAAGGGTAATCACTTGGAACAGAGTCAGGAAGGAGTCATGCAGCGTACCGAAATATTCTGGTGCGATCGACTGAAACAGCATCGTTCCGATCACTGCATAGATATAGAAAAAGATCCCCATCAGCAACATGATCGTGCCCATCGAAGGTATCGTAAGCAACAGCGCATTCACCATGCGTCGAAGCGATGGGATAATCGAAACCGCCCGCAGGACACGGAGCACGCGGAGCACACGAAGAACCGTCACATAGTGCCCTCCAACAAAAAGATGGCCGCTTGCGACAATGACAAAATCAAATACATTCCAAGGCTCCCGGAAGAATGAACCAATTGTCCTGCTTCCGATAAGCCGAATCAATATTTCTATAGTGAATATCCATAGGAGAATACGGTCAGCTATGTAAATCAACGATCCATATCTTTCAGCAATATATGGATATGTTTCTAGTCCCACCAGCACACCATTTATTAGAATAAGTGTTACCACTGCCCGTAAGAAATACGGATGTTCCGAAAGTATTCCACATCTATCTCTCAAACTACTCATTACTCAACAGATCCTCCTCCACCCCTCTATTTTACTGGGTCTCCTGTTATTTGTCACCTTCCGTTCACCTCAACAGTCACCTATTTTCAGGACGGTTGTTTTATTTTACAGAGAAAGTGGAATGTTGATAGAAACAAGACGAGAAAGGAACTGATCCGATGGGAACCCATTATTTTTCTGACAGTTACGAAGAATCACGGGCAGTCTTCCGTGATTTTTTAGACAATGTACGAGCTAAATGGCCTCAGGCCCGTCTGACTTCCAAGATGATCGGCGAGGAAAATGATAATACCATTGATATGATTTCTGCTGAAGCGTTGGAGGAAAATGAGAAAGTCATCTTCCTTTCTTGTGGTGAACATGGCATCGAGGGTTATGCGGGGGCAGCGTCCATCCAGCTTTTTGTAGAAGAGTTCATGGACAAAATAGATCCTTCCGACACGGGTATCTGCCTGATCCATGCCATCAACCCATGGGGAATGCGGCACTTCCGCCGCGTTACCGAAAATAATATCGATCTTAACCGCAATTACATCTATAATCGTTCCTCCCTTCCAAAAGACATCAACAAGCATTATGAAAAAGCAGAAGAACTATTCAATCCCGCCGGCCGAATCAAGGATCTCAATTTAGAGAAGACAGAACTTTACAGACAACTGACAAAAGGAATTTTCAAGGAAGGTTATGGCGGACTACAGGAAGCAAAGAAAATGGGGCAGTATGAATTTAAGAAAGGTGTCTACTACGGTGGAGATGCAGCTGAAGAGAACACACTCTTCATGAAACAGATCCAACAGGACATGCTCGACAAATACCAGCGTGTCGTGCACATGGACTGGCATACCGCTCTCGGCCCTGCGAAGGAAATGACCATGGTACTGCCTGAAAAGGACGAACGGGACACCAACCAAGTAAAAGAACAGTATGATATGAAACATGTGGTACGGTCCTCCGGAGAAGATATAAAAGGTGATTCCCACCATTACTTCTATCAGATACAGGAGGATTTCCCGGATACCTATTTGTTCTCAGCGTTATTTGAGTTCGGTACCTTTGGAGAGGGGAAAAAGGCTGAACTGCGTGAGTTGATGACCATTGTGTTCGAAAACCAACTATACTGGGAAGGTGCTGTGAAAGAAGAAGACCGTCGTTATATCCTGGATGAAATGATCGCTATGTTCTATCCACAAGAGCAAGATTGGAAAGATTCAGTGATAAAAGAAGCTAGACATGGACTCCAGTCCATTCTGAACGCCGAAGGTTTCTTATGATTTCTCGGCAATGCAATGGAAAGAGCATACCATTTAAATGGTATGCTCTTTCGTTATTTTTAAGGGGCTTTCAGCCGTTCTGAAAGAAGCTGCCTTTCTTACAGAGACAGCTTCTCTCCCTTATTTTCCGGCTTTTACACTTACTGCCACATCAACGGTGCGACGTGCCTGATGTTTGACAGCATCTTCCACATCTTCCATCATCTGGCCATCTTCTCCTTGCGTCACACTGGTTCCATATGGGTTGCCGCCTGCACCGAATAGCGCCTCATTGGTATAACCTGGTGGGACGATGATGGCCCCCCAATGCATCATGGTAGTGTACAGGGATAATATGGTTGCTTCCTGCCCGCCATGGGGATTGGAGGCAGAGGACATCGCACTGACTACCTTATTGATGGTCTTTCCGGACCCCCACAAACCTCCCTGCATATCGAGAAACTGTTTCATCTGTGCAGCAGCATTGCCAAACCGTGTCGGCGAACTGAAGATAATGGCATCCGCCCACTCAATATCATCGGAGGTCGCTTCAGGCACATCGTTTGTAGCATCTATATGCTCTCTCCAGGCCGGGTTAGAATCGATTGCTTCTGCTGGCGCCAGTTCAGGAGCCTTTACAACTCTCACTTCTGCTCCTGCTTCATTGCCCGCCTCTTCGGCCCATTTAGCCAGTTGATAGTTTGTACCCGTCGAACTGTAATAGATTACCGCTAAGTTCACTGTTTCCGCCATTGAGACCACTCCTTTCCTTTTCATATGGGATCTACATTTACCCTCTTCCCTCTTTGCCAAGGATCTATTCCATTATTAATAGAAGCCATTTATCCTACCAAAGATAGTGTTATTATCCTCTTTCACATCCCATGAAGGCCTCTAACTCCCCCCATGGAAAAATTCGTCCATTTTCAGTGGTTAATAGAATAGATTTTTGTTACCCTAATAGGGGAGTAAACGCTTTTATAGTAATAGACATCCATGATGGGGGTTATTTCATGAAAAGGTTGGTTATTTTAGGAGGGGGCTACGGCGGCCTGAAGATCATCTATAGTCTGCTTGATCAACAGCTGCCGGAAGATGTTGAAATCACATTGATCGACAGGAACCCATATTTTTCTGTCAAGACGGAATTCTACACGATAGCTGCAGGTACATCGGCCGACAAAGATGTGCGGCAGAGCTTTCCGGATGATGAACGAGTACAATATGTTTACGGAGAAATAAACCGAATTGATACAGAGAATGAGCAGATCCTGCTGGATAATAGAACTGACCCTGTTTCATACGATTATCTTGTCATAGGACTTGGATGTGAAGATAATTATCATGGTATACCAGGGGCTGAAGAATTCACGGAGAGTGTCCAAACATTCCAAAAGGCCCGTCTTGCCGGTGCTGCTGTAGGCAATTGCAAAGCATATGGTAAAATAACCATTGTAGGAGCCGGACTGAGCGGGATTGAAGTGGCCTCTGAAATCCGTGAAAGCCGCAAAGATTTGAATATCCGACTGCTGGACCGGGGAAGCTCTGTTCTGAAAGCTTTTGATAAAAAGATTCAGGACCATGTTGCTGATTGGTTCAAGCGCAACGACGTAGATGTGTTCCACCACTCGAATGTCGAGTATGTGGAAGAAGATGGCGTCTGCAACAATGGGGTCTGCTACCTTAATGATGTAACCATATGGACCGCCGGGGTACAGCCGAATTATCTGGTAAGGGAACTGCCTTTTGAAAAAGACAATCAACAGAAAATCGTCCTGAACGAATATTTTCAGGTTCCAGAACAGCCCAACGTATATGTAGTGGGGGACTGTGCCTCTTCAGAATTCTCACCAAGCGGACAACTTGCCGGACAGCAGGGAGAACAGATTGCTGATGTACTACTTGCGGTCCTTCAGGGAAAACAACCGAAACAACCAAAACCGATTAAGTTGAAAGGAACATTGGGTTCCCTTGGAAAATCGGATGGTTTTGGAGATATGATGCACAAGCCAGTAACAGGACTACTGCCGAGGCTGGCAAAATCCGGTGTACTCTGGCTCAACAAACGACATTAGATCTTACAACCGCACTTCTTACGGAAATGCGGTTTTTTTGGTCTGCAGAAAGCTTTACATAAACTTCATCGGAAATACATTTTTAGTTAAAGGTGCTATTGTACAATACAATTAGAAAAGGCATATGGCAAAGCGTAGGAGGTGCACAATGAGATTTCTTGCCAAGGTAAGTGTTTGTCTTGTTGCTGTCCTTTTATATACCATATAGACTTTTCTAGTATGCCGAACGTCTCGGATGATTTCAAATTTGCCCCCCCTTTGGAGGTTGCGGTTCTGTCTGCAGCCTTCATTTTTTTTGCTTTTCTCCCACCTTTACATGTTCCAAGGACCCGAAAAGTGGGAAGGTCGAACAAAAGAAGAAGGGATACGAATCGATGGACGATTCGTACCCCTTTAGTGATGTATAGCTTCAGAGTTATCCCATAATTGCCGACATGATTGCTTTTTGTGCATGCAATCTGTTTTCTGCTTGCTGGAAGACCACTGACTGCTTGCCATCAATCACTTCTGCAGTAATTTCTTCGCCACGGTGTGCAGGAAGACAATGCATGATGATGGCATCATCCTTGGCTTGAGAACACAGACTGCTATTCACCTGGAAGCCCTGGAAGGCTTGTTCCCGAATACTCTGTTCCTCTTCCTGTCCCATGCTGGCCCACACGTCTGTGTAGATGGCATCTGCCTCAGCCACTGCTTTCTTAGGATCCGCTGTTACCTCTACCTTGCCGCCTGCCACGGAAGCCAGCTGTTTCGCCTTATCGGTAATGCCTGGATCCGGCTGATAGCCTTCCGGCGCCCCGATACTGATATCCATTCCCATGATGGCGGCGCCCAGCATCAAGGAATGTGCCATATTATTTCCATCGCCGATATAGGAAAGCTTCCTGCCTGCCAATCCACCTTTTACTTCCTGGATGGTCTGGAGGTCTGCCATCACTTGGCATGGATGATAGGTGTCCGTCAGACCATTGATGACCGGAATACTTGCATTTGCGGCAAGTTCCTCCACCAACTCTTGCGAAAAGGTTCTGATCATGATCCCATCCAGATAACCGGAAAGTACTTTTGCTGTGTCGGGGATGGGTTCGCCCCTGCCGATTTGCAGGTCATTGGAACTAAGGAAAAGACCTATGCCTCCGAGCTGATAGATTCCTGCTTCGAAAGAAACCCTCGTTCTGGTCGAAGATTTTTCAAAAATCATCCCCAGAGTCTTTCCCTCCAATGTCTGCACCTTCTGCCCCTGGCCATGTTTCTCTTTCAGCTGGCGGGCCAGGTCCAGGATATATTCCAGTTCATCCTTATCATAATCGGCAAGTGTGAGAAAATCACGTCCTTGCAGTTTTTGCTGAATGCTCTGCTCTTTCTCCAGCGTTCCCATCATCGTTCCCCCCTCAGCTTATATTGCTGTTTGACTGGTTATTTTTTCATGTTCAAGAATCCATTGATCTGTCTCACCATACAGCTGGGAGGCTTTGTTCAATTGTTCCTCCACACGGTTCTTGGCAGTCCCGCCTGCCACATTCCGGGCATTCACCACTGTTTCCGGCTTCAATACGTCAAAAATATCTTCTTCTATCAAATTGGAAAACTCCTGGAATTCATCCAAACTCATATCCAGCAGATACTTTCCCTGGTTGATGCAATGAAGGACTACTTGGCCTACTACTGCATGTGATTCTCTGAAAGGCATTCCTTTGCCGACCAGGTAGTCCGCCAAATCGGTGGCATTGGAGAAATCACTCCGTACTGCTTGATACATCTCCTGGTCTTTCACCTGCATGGTTTCAAGCATCGGAGCAAACAGGCCGAGTGCCCCTTTCAAGGTCTCCACGGTGTCGAACATGCCTTCTTTATCTTCCTGCATGTCTTTGTTGTATGCTAACGGAAGACCTTTCAAGGTTGTCAGCATTCCTGTCAAGTGCCCATATACACGTCCGGTTTTTCCACGTACCAGCTCTGCGATGTCCGGGTTCTTCTTCTGCGGCATCATACTGCTGCCGGTAGAGAACGCATCATCCAATTCAATGAAGTTGAACTCTGCACTGGACCACTGGATCAATTCTTCGCATAGTCTGGACAAATGCATGGAAATCATCGAAGCGTTTGAAAGGAACTCTACGACGAAATCACGGTCGCTCACGGAATCAAGACTGTTTTCAGTAATGCCATCAAAGCCGAGCTGCTCTGCCACATATTCACGGTCGATCGGGAAAGTCGTCCCCGCCAGAGCTCCAGCTCCGAGCGGTGACTTATTGACCCGCTTCCAACTGTCTTTAAGCCGCTCCACATCACGCTGGAACATGAACACATAGGCCATCATATGATGGGCGAACAATACGGGCTGTGCTCGCTGCAAATGGGTATATCCAGGTAGTACTGTCTCCATATTCGCTTCTGCTTGGCTGGTAAGAGACCTTTGGACATCAAGAAGCAGTCCAGTGATCTCTACCAACGCTTGCCGGAGATACAGCCGCATATCAAGTGCAACCTGGTCATTACGGCTCCTGCCCGTATGAAGCCTGCCGCCTACAGCTCCGACTTCATCGGTCAAAAGCTTTTCCACATTCATATGGATATCTTCATGCTCCTCGGAAAGCTCCGCCTCTCCCTTCTCTATCTTTTCGGCAACCTTTTTCAGGCCTTCTGTGATGGTGTCCGCATCCTCTTCCGAAATAATGGCACATTTCTTGAGCATAGAGACATGGGCGAGGCTTCCGCTGATATCATGCTTTGCAAGTTTTTTATCAAAATGAATGGAAGCATTGAATTCATCAACTAGTTGGTTTGTTGGCTTGGTAAAGCGTCCACCCCAGAGTTTCATTGGTTTACAGCATCTTTCGTATCGAAATTCACTTTTTCAAAGGTATCGGTTTTATCCTCGTTATCTTTATTGACTGAAGAATGTACCTGGGTTGGAAGTCCCCAAAGCTTGATGAATCCTAATGCTGCTTTATGATCGAAAGCATCCTCTTTTGCATAGGTTGCCAGATCAAGATCGTACAGAGAGCTTGCGGATTCACGGCCAACCACCTGTGCATGACCTTTGTACAGCTTCACTTTCACCGTACCGGACACATGCTTCTGGGTTTCCTTGATAAAGGATTTCAGAGCTTCGGTCAATGGAGAATACCATAGGCCGTCGTAGACAGTCTGGGCCAGCTTTTGCTCTACTGTCGGCTTGAACTGGGCCACTTCTCTAGGAAGTGTCAATGCTTCAAGCTCCTGATGGGCTGCAATCAAGGTAAGTGCAGCCGGCGCTTCATAAATTTCCCGGGACTTGATTCCGACCAGGCGGTTTTCCACATGATCAATCCGTCCTACGCCATGTTTTCCAGCAATTTCATTCAATTTCAGGATGAGATCTTCCATCGGAAGGGCTTCCCCATCCAGGGAGACCGGTTTACCCTGTTCAAAGGTAACCTGAATGGTTTGCGGTTCATCTGGTGCCTCTACTGGATCTGTGGTAAGCTCATATGCTTCCTTCGGTGCTTCCTGCCAAGGATCTTCCAAAATGCCGCATTCGTTGCTGCGCCCCCAGAGATTCTGGTCGATACTGAACGGATTATCGAGATCGATTGGAATCGGGATATTATGCTCTTTTGCGTAATCGATTTCCTCTTCTCTCGACATAGCCCATTCACGTACAGGGGCAACAATCTCCAGCTCTGGATTCAATGCTGTAAAGGCTACATCGAAACGCACCTGGTCATTCCCTTTTCCAGTACATCCATGTGCCACTGCTACTGCGCCCTCTTTCTCGGCAATCGCCGTCAGGATTTTTGCGATCAATGGACGGGACAAAGCAGAAATTAATGGGTATTTCTGTTCATAAAGCAGATTGGCCTGTAACGCAGGAAGTACATAGTCTTCAGCATACATGGACTTAGCATCGACCACATAGGATTTCACAGCACCTACATCGATGGCTTTATTCTTAACGAATTCCAAGTCCTTTCCTTCCCCTACATCAAGCGCCACTGCGATTACATCATAATTATATTTATCTTGAAGCCATTTAATAGCTACGGAAGTATCAAGCCCTCCGGAATATGCCAGAACGATTTTATCTTTACTCATTTAAAAGCTCCTCTCACGTGTTCTATCGATATGAATTATTATGCATTAATTTGTATAATAATTCAACCCCTAATGACGAATTTTTTTAAAATTATTTTTTGTCTGGCTGGCGTATATGCAAAACAAAACAGCAGGGCGTGTATAACCCTGCTGCTGAAATGTTTGCTGCTATTCTTCTTTTCTGCTGATGTATTGATCCATTCCTTCATCACCGTGTACACTGCTGTTCTTATAAGGACTTTTCCTTCCATTGCGATGTTCTCCATGGTGCTGTTCTTCCTTGAACTGGTTGTTCGGACCCTTTTTCTCTTGTGCCATCATTTATGCCCCTTTCCTAACGTTTATTCTATCTTAGCTTTTCTGATAGAAGGAAATTATATTCAGGCAGTGCTGTTGTACTTCCTGCCAAGACCAAAAAGAAGCAGGCAGATGAACAGCAATGTGGTACTGCTTGATGCAAATGGCAGATCGAAAAGCTCTGAGGATGCACCGGAGAACATCGACCCCGCAACAGAACCAAGGGAAAAGAAAGCATAAAAAATACCGTACGCTTTTCCTCGGTCCACCTTGGATGATACTTCAGAAACGATTTGGTTCATCGATGGGAAAACTAGGGCAAAGCCAATGCCGTATATCGTCATCAATAAGAAGCTGAACCACAGAGCCGCTGCAAAGTGGAGCAGCAGATGAACAAAACCGATGATCGCCAAACCTATGATAACCAAATAGATCGGACGTACCTTTTCAAATATGCGGTTCGCTGGAGTGACAAATATGATGATGGCCACTATTCCGAATGTACTGAGCAACATCCCTGTCGTACTGGAATCAAGTCCAAGCTGCTCCACCTTTAGTGGCAACGCAAATGCCAGCGTGCCGTTGCTTACCATCAGACCGAAGGCAGCCAGAGATGCCTGCATGAGCAGCGGTTGCTTTAACAACGGAACAAAGTGGGAGAGCGAGACTTTATTCCGGTCACCTGCTTTAAAGGATTCTTCTATAAAGAAAGCAATCAATGCAGACGAAAGCAGAAACAGGATCGCTACCATCCAGAACACATCATCCGTCTGTGCCCTGGCTGCCATTATTCCCCCAACCGCAGGTCCCGCGATAGCCGCGATACCGATACAAGCTCCAGTCCATGCCATCGTTTTGCCTCGCAACCCTTTCCTGGTCTGGTCTCCAATGTATGCAAAGGCCGCCGGAATCAACACCCCTCCAGCAATACCGTGGATAAAGCGTACGAAGAAGAGTTGTTCCGGTGTGGCAGCAAATGGGTAGAAGAACAGGATGACTGCTCCGGACAACATTCCGATCAGCAGGACTTTTTTACGTCCGAACAAATCAATCCAATGACCTCCGAAAATGTTTGCAATCAAATTGGTAAACGAATAGACTGCCACAATCGCGCCTGCCATGAAATGGCTGGCTCCTAAATTCATAGCGTAGGGTGTGATGATCGGCAGTTGAATGAATGTATCCAAAAAGGAAACGATGATGACGAAATATAAGATTTTTACCACGATGCATCCCTCTTTCTCCTTCCTATTATACTACCCGGCCAGCTAGAGCATCCTAAACATTTTTGTGACAATATTCCTAGTCGAAATTTACATAACATTTACATTGTGCTTATATCTCCTTAACAATCAACTACTATACTTGCAATTGAGGGCAAAAGGCCCAGAAAAATTCAGGAGAAGAAAAGGGGAGGACAAGACATGAAGTTCAAGAATTACTTACTGCTGATCACGGCAGTCGTTATGGCACTCGTACTGGCAGCCTGCGGAGGTTCCGGCGACAGTTCAGAAGATGCCGCAGCAGGGGAATCAGCATCAGGAGCAAGCTCAGAAGCAAGTGAAGAAGATACAGAACTCGATGGAAGTGTTGTCATTGATGGATCCGGCACGGTCTATCCATTGATGGCAAGGCTCGCTGAAGAATATATGACAAATGAACAACCCCAGGTTTCCGTAGAGGTCAGCCGGGCGGGTACAAGTGCAGGATTTGAACGCTTTCTCGCTGAGGATGGCACTGATTTCAATGACGCCTCCCGTCCAATCAAAGATGAAGAGCTGGCTAAGGCCGAAGAGCTTGGATTCGAACCGTTGGAAATGAAGATGGCCTTGGATGGATTGACCATCGTCATCAATCCTGAAAATGACTGGGCAGCCGAACTGACCGAACAAGAAGTGAAGGATATTTTCCTGGCAGACAGCGGAATCACTACTTGGTCTGATGTGAATCCTGAATGGCCGGATGAAGAAATCACCAAAGTTGGCCCTAATGAAAACCATGGAACCTATGAATTCTTCTATGAAAATATTTTGGAAGAACAGGACATCGACCCAAATGCCAATCTGCAGCAGGAATATTCTACACTCGTGAACTTGGTAGCAGAAGATAAGAATGCGATTGGATTTTTCGGGTTTGGCTATTATGACAGCAACCAGGACAAACTCGAGGCAGTAGATGTCGACTTCGGCGAAGGTCCTGTAGAACCATCCCTTGAAACAATTGCTGAAGACGGACCATATGCCAATTTCACCCGCCCGGTTTTCACTTATTTGAACCCGGACATGGCAAAGAAAAAGGCCCAAGTATATGACTACGCCGTCTATGTCATGAACCATGTAAATGAGTTCGCTGGAGAAACCGGCTTTGCACCAATCCCGGAAGAAGAAGTCCAAGCACAGCTGGAAGAGATTGAAGCATTGAATTAATGTTAAGGAGATGAGGGCATAGGCTCTCATCTCCTGTCATGAAACCATCCATAAAGGAGCATTATGATGGAAACCTCACAACAATCCGGACATTTCACAAAGCCAGGGCAAGTCAGGGACCTGATCGCCGAAAAGAAACAAGGTATGAACCTAGGCATATTCACAGAAAAACTGGTTCCGACCGGCCTCTTTCTGATTGCCTCTGTATCGGTCCTGACGACACTGGGCATCATCTATACCCTGCTTTCAGAGGCCATTGAATTCTTTAAAATCGTACCGCTTGCCGATTTTTTTACTGGAACCATACTCCGCCCGCTCAGCCAGCAGCCTGAGTTCGGTCTGCTCCCACTGCTCACCGGCACCATCATATCTTCCGTTATCGCTATGCTGGTTGCAGGGCCGATCGGCATCATGACAGCCATTTATCTCAGCGAATATGCTTCAGATAAAGCCAGAAGCGTGTTAAAACCTCTACTGGAAATTCTCGCCGGTATACCGACCATTGTCTATGGTTTTTTTGCTTTTACATTTATCACCCCGATCATCCGGTCTGTTTTCCCGGAGGTGGAAGCGACTAATATATTGAGCCCTGGTTTAATCATGGGTGTGATGATCATCCCGATGATTGCATCACTCTCAGAGGATGCCATGGGGTCTGTTCCCAACTCCATGCGGCAAGGTGCCCTTGCACTCGGCTCAACCAAGTGGGAAGTAGCTTGGAAAGTTGTCATTCCAGCATCCTTATCCGGTATCATCGCCTCCTTTGTACTGGGGATCTCCCGGGCAATTGGAGAAACGATGATTGTCACCATTGCCAGTGGAAGCTCCAAGAACTTCACCTTCGACATCACGCAGTCCATGCAGACGATGACTGCTTATATCGTCGAAGTGGCTGGTGGGGACGCACCGGCTGGCTCCACTGTCTATTACAGCCTTTATGCAGTAGCTCTTACACTATTCGCCTTCACCCTTGTCATGAACCTTTTAGCTAGATATATATCACGTAGATGGAGGGAGGAATACTAGCATGAGATATTTAGATCCAGTCAAGACCAAACAGCGGATGCAATCCCGTTTGAAAACCAATAAAGCTTTGCAGGGGACCTTTCTCATCGCTACATTATTCGGATTGTTCGTACTGGCAGTCTTGATTATCCGGGTACTGACTGAGGGTCTCTCCTGGATTAACATGGATTTCCTGACCGGAAAGCTGTCAACCAATGCTGACCGTGCCGGCATCATGGGTGCCATTCTAGGGACAGCTTGGCTGATGCTGATTGTCATCCCTGTAACAACTTTCCTAGGGATCGGTACTGCCATCTACCTCGAACTCTATGCCAAAGAAGGAACCGTCCAGTCTTTCATAGCGACCAACATTGCCAACCTTGCCGGCGTGCCTTCCATTGTCTACGGCTTGCTTGGTCTTACTGTATTTGTCCGGGCAATGGACTTCGGCAATGTCATTCTAGCAGGAGGACTGACATTATCCCTGCTTGTTCTGCCAATTGTCATCGTGGCCGCTCAAGAGGCATTGCGTGCTGTTCCAGGCCACTTAAGTGAAGCTTCCTACGGTATGGGGGCTACAAAATGGCAAACGATCAAGAAGGTGATCTTGCCGGCAGCGCTCCCTGGTATTCTGACAGGTTCCATTCTGGCTCTTTCGCGCGCCATCGGGGAAACGGCACCGTTGACAGCACTTGGCATACCGGCCTTGCTGATCCCCCTCCCAGGCAGCATGTTTGATACATTCACCGCACTGCCGATGCAAATCTATTATTGGACCTTGGATTCCTCCCTTGTAGAGGAATATGCCTACCTGGCATCGGCAACGATCATTGTCTTGTTGGTCTTATTATTCCTGTTGAACTCGATAGCCGTATACATTAGGCATCGATTCCAGCATCGTTACTGATAGTTTAAATGATGGATAAATTGCGTTTACGTATAAAAACACTTACGTAAAAAATGATGAAGGAGAGTGACATGATGATCCCTGCTGTTAACACCCAAGAATCAGTCCAAGATGCCAAAACCATCGATTTTGCTGCACGCAAACAATTGGAAAAGAAAGCTGTTGTGTACGACACGAAGGATTTCAACTTATGGTATGGAGAAACCCATGCACTGCAGAATATAAATCTATCTATCCATGAGAAAGAAGTGACGGCGATCATCGGCCCATCCGGGTGCGGGAAATCTACGTTCATCAAATCTTTGAACCGCATGGTCGAACTCACTCCAGGAGTCCGGACCAACGGTGTCATTTCCTATCAGGGGAAGAACATTCTAGACAAATCCTTTCAACCTGAAGACCTCCGTACACGTGTCGGGATGGTTTTTCAGAAGCCAAACCCTTTTCCCAAGTCCATCTATGAAAATGTTGCATATGGACCGAAAATACATGGCATTCGAAACAAAAAAGTCCTTGATGAGATTGTCGAACAAAGCCTCCGCCGTGCTTCCATCTGGGACGAAGTGAAAGACCGTCTGAAGGAAAATGCTTACGGATTATCAGGTGGACAGCAGCAACGGCTATGTATTGCCCGCTGCCTGGCTATTGAACCAGAAGTGATTTTAATGGATGAACCAACCTCTGCTCTAGATCCTAAATCCACCTTGAGAATTGAAGAGTTAGTACAAGAGCTCAAAAAAGAGTATTCGATCATTATGGTTACCCATAATATGCAGCAAGCAGCCAGGATTTCCGACCAAACCGCTTTTTTCCTTAACGGAGAAGTCGTGGAATGCGACCGGACCGATCTTGTCTTCCATAATCCTGCTGACAGCCGGACAGAAGATTACATCGCCGGAAGATTCGGCTAGACTGTATCATTTTAAAAACAAGGCCCGCATCTGTTGGATGCGGGCCTTGTTGTCAAAGCTACGAGGAAGCTGAGAGGCGACCCTAGAAGCTTCGAATCAGGCAGCTTTGGTATAGGCGTTCTCTCTCAGAATCATTCAGCAACAACTTCCTTCTTTAGGATGCATGTCAGGATATTGCCTTTTCTGCAACCCCTTTGTCTGTTTTGGATGTTTTCAACAGGAAGCTGAGGCCGACACTGAAGACCAGGTTCACCATCAGTCCCCACAACCCGCTGGCAATTCCGAAAGGTTTCAAGCCGGTAAAGGCCATGTAAGCAGCAATAACTGTCCCAATGACCATCCCTGTCATCACCGCATGCTTATTCATCCTTTTCCAATACATTCCTAAAATAAAGGCTGGGGCTATTTGGATCAGCAACTCGAATTTCAAAATAAAAATCCGATATAATGTTGCCGGTGGATACCACGCAATGATCAACAGGGCAGCAACCAGAACGACACCTGTCAGTTTTCCGACAAGAATCTGCTTCTTATCATCCGCCTTCGGGTTGATATACTTTCCGTATATATCTTTGGAGATGATGGAAGACAATGTAAGCAATACCGAATCAGCTGTTGATACGATGGCGGCAACGATTCCGCCGAATAAAATAACCATTGCCCAATAGAAAAAGGCATTCTGGCTGGCTATATGGTTCGCCATCATTCCTACTAATTGTTCTGATTCACCTTCATTCAAGCCTGGAAATGCCTGAATGCCGATAATCCCAATAAGAAAAACCAATCCAGAAGTCACGAATGGCATCCAAGCCATCCATTTCAAAGAATTCTTCAATGCTTTCTCGCTTTTTGCCGCATAAATCCGCTGAATAGCATGTGGATAGATGGCAGCCCCTATCATAACCAAAACCAGCATACTGAACCAGCTTACGATGCCATCACCTTGTGGAACACCAAGCTTTTCTGGACTGACGGTGGCGGCATAATCGGTCGCAGAAGGAACACCGCCGAAATAGATCACTGCACCCACTAATAGGATGGCAACACCGACAAGTAAAGCTATCCCCTGCATCGTATCCGTATAGGCAACCGACCGCATTCCCCCCAGCCAGCCATAGATGATCATAATTGTAACAAAAAAGATAACAGCTGCCTGATATGGGACCGTTCCCCCTGTCAAACCGCTTACTCCATGTCCGATTGCCACAATCTGTTCGAGTAGAAAGTTACACAGGCCGTATAGCATGAGAATGGCTGCAAGGATACTGATCCCCTTGGACTGGAATCGTTTTTCGATGAAATCGGTAGGTGTAATGAAGTTATATTTCCTGCTGAGCACATAGAGCCGCGGAGCGAACATCATATAGCCGATAACTATCAGAATGAAGAATGTAATGGACTGCAGCCACATGAATCCCATTCGATAGGCGGTGGGTGCATAACCTACTATGGTGTTCCCGCTATATTGCGTCGCGAAGAAAGTGAAAAACAATACGAACATTCCTATACTTCCTCCACCTAGATAGAACTCTTTGTGGGATTGATGCAATCCTTTATTACGTAGATATGTAAAAATTCCGATGCCAAGCATCAATGCGCCATAAACCAGCATAATCATGATTCCCGACGTGCCAGAGAAAGCTAGATCTTCCATTCTTCATCCTCCTCTTCTTCGTCTGTCATTTGCCAATAGCGGTCCAACACATAGGTAAGGGTAATGGAAATCAGCAAGGACACCCCCATGATAATATAAGCCCAATACGGTACCCCGAGAATCAGAGGCTCATAGGTACCTGCCGGCAAATACCACGGTACACTGAGGCTGAGTAAAATGAATAAAACCACCCAGATTTTCCAATACCTGATCGGCTCCTTTTTCCCTTTCATAATCTCCCTCCTGTTTGAAATCTTCGATAGTTAAGCAAAAACCTCCCCCCTTTTTCAAGCATGATGCACTTAACTATCTAAATTTTTTATAAATTTATAAGTAACCTTAGTACACGCTGTAGCTAAAGTCAACACAAGATTTCAAAATTGGCAAAAAATGACACGGACCAACAAGTCTGTGTCATTTTATCTCACTTCATCATTCAATTTTCCCAGTATCTTCAATGAATAGATGGCGGCGATACCAACCACGATATATATGATTTTAGCGAGTGGGCTATCCATTCCACCAAGAAGACCTCCAACTAAGTCCCATTCGAACAAGCCAACGAGCAGCCAGTTCAGGCCTCCAATGATGAGGATGGTCAATGCCGCCCGATCCAGTACCTTCATTACTCCACTCCTTATCTCCCTGCCTTTAGAATGGAGCTCCCCGGCTGTTCATTCTCGCTTGGAACAGGTATGTTGTGATGGCGGGGCATCTACAGGAAAAAATGGAGGTGAGTTGTTCCGGCAGTGAAAAGAAGCCTCAGGAACTCCATGTTACAGAAATGTTCCCTACTGCCTGGGCACTTAAACTTTATATTCCTTCAGGTTTCTAAGTAGATGGCCATAACTTCCACCGCTGCGACAAGACAATTCGCTCTCCGTGGGCACGGCTTCAGTCTCCTCAGAAGAAAAGCACTTCTTCCGGGGCCTTCAGACTCGTGCTGTTCCCACAGGAGTCTTCGTATTTTGTCTCCGCTGAGTGTGAATTTCTATTTAAGGAAAAGCAACAGGCAGGACGATCGTCAGCTTCTCTCTTGCTAACCTTTTATAAAAATGAGAAGGACTGCCACCGCTGCGACAAAACACTTCGCTTTCCGTGGGCACGGCTTCAGTCTCCTCAGAAGAAAGGCACTTCTTCCGGGGCCTTCAGACTCGTGCTGTTCCCACAGGAGTCTTCGTATTTTGTCTCCGCTGGGTGTAGATTTTTGGTTTTCGGTTGAAGGTCGGTCATGGAAGCAATTCCTAGTGAAGCTTTCTCACTAAAAATCACAATTTGTGAGTATTCCTAATTCTTCCACCCAGGGCATAGAGCAACAGGCGTCCACTGGAGGATAACCAGCCATTCCAGCGAAGGAAATCCACGGAGACTCCCACGGGAACCGTGACCGGGGTGAGACCCCGGAGAACGTAGTTCGAGGAGGCTCACGGGTCACCGTGGAAAGCGTAGTGGAATTTCCGCAGCGGTGTGAGAAGCGCTCCTTGCTGCTTACCAAACAACATGTGAAGAAGGATATTTATAAGCTGATAGAGCGCATAATCTCAAGAAGCTTCTGGGTCATCCGCGGAAAACGAAGTGGAATTTCCGCAGCGGTAGAGGTGGCACACGTACAGCTTACCAGGCATCTGAGGCATTTCCCATGGCCACAAGTGTCTCTATCAATTGCGATTGAAATTTATTTGTTCTGGCGAATGTTCGAGCAGGATGGAGGTACTGCCTGGGTCCGTCTCGGCAATTTTCTTCCCCTGGCGGAAAGAATACAACACTTTGGCTTGCTTGCGTACAGCTTCATATTCATTCTCAGCATCCAAGATGATAAAATTTGCCGGTTTTCCCTGTTCCACTCCATAGCTCTCTTCCAGATGAAGCGTCTTAGCGCTGTTGTCGGTGATGAAATTGATCGAATTGACGATATCCTCATATCCCATTAACTGGGCTGCGTGTATGCCCATATGAAGGACTTGAAGCATATTGCCTGTCCCCAATGGGTACCAAGGATCGAAAATGTCATCATGCCCGAAGCAGACATTCATGCCGGCTGCTTTCAGTTCCTTCACCCGAGTAAGTCCCCTTCTCTTCGGATAAGTATCAAACCTCCCTTGCAGATGGATATTCACTAAAGGATTGGAAACAAAATTTATTTCCGACATCTTCAACAGACGGAATAACTTCGAGGTATAGGCATCATTATAAGAACCCATTGCTGTGGTATGGCTTGCAGTCACTTTTGAGCCAAGCCCCCGCTCAAAGGCTTCCTTTGCAACCACTTCGACAAACCTGGATTGTTCATCATCTATTTCATCACAATGTATATCAACTAGGCGGTCGTATTTCTCGGCAAGGTCAAACGCCGTCTCCAGAGATTCCACTCCATACTCCCGGGTAAATTCAAAGTGGGGAATGCCTCCAACAACGTCTGCTCCCATTTTGAGCGCTTCTTCGAGTAATTCTTTTCCTTCAGGAAAGGATGGTATGCCTTCTTGCGGAAAAGCGACCAGCTGTAGATTCACATAATCTGCCATATCTCCTTTCACTTCAAGCATTGCTTTCATGGCTGTCAATTCAGGGTCCGTCACATCTACATGGGTGCGAACATGCTGGATGCCTTGTGCAATCTGCCACTTCAATGCAGTCTTTGCCCTTTCCTTCACATCCTGTGTTGTTAAGGATTTCTTTCGTTCCGACCAGCGTTGAATTCCTTCAAAAAGTGTCCCGCTCAGGTTCCATTCCGGCTCTCCCGCCGTAAGGGTGGTATCCAGATGAATATGGGGCTCAACGAATGGCGGGAGGAGGAGGGAGCCTTTTACATCCAACGTGTCCCCTTCCCAATTATCATCCGTAGCCTGCTGGATTTGGCCGAACTTCCCATTTACTATTTCTACATCCCAAAGGCCTTCCCGGCCCTTGAGACTGGCATTTTTAATAATCATTGATCAATTTCCTTTCCCCATTGAGGTGTTTATCTTGTTCTTCTGTAAAGTGTGATGATAGAGCCATGCCCGTAACATAGAAAAGGGCAGCCATCAGAATTCCATTGATCGGCGGGATCCCTGGTATGAATGTTGCCGATAGGACTCCGGCAGCCCATGCAAGCACGGCTATCCAGTTTACTTTCTTGAATGCCATAGTTTCATATGACTGATATTTTCCTTTGTTCACCAGGAAGAAATCTGCCAGTACAATTGCACCGATCGGCGGCAGGGTCGAGCCTAGAACGGTCAGAAAGCCCATAAAATTGGTATACAGCCACATAGCCAAAACTGTACCAATGATGCCGTTGAAAATGACCAGCTTCCCCTTGGATATCTTGGTAATATTGGAAAAGCCCAATCCGGAGGCGTAGAGAGCATTATCATTGGTCGTCCAGATATTCAAGCCAAGTACTAGGATGGCCGGGATCAACAGCCCTTGTACAACCATTACTTCCGATATATCCGCAAGGCCAAAGGCGAAGCTTCCGACAGCACCGAACAGAAACATCAGTGAATTTCCGATAAAGAAGGCGATGACCGTGGTACTCACCGCAGTTTTCCCAGTTTTGGAGAAGCGGGCAAAGTCAGGTGTCAATGTCCCAGCGCTGACAAATGAACCAATACAGACAGTAAGTGCAGCAGCAAGGCCCATTGCTTCTGCCGGCTGATACTCCATCAATGCCTGCAGTCCACCAGCTGTTTCTGTTGCCCTCGCCGCGGAAACACTTCCTAATACTGCAATAGAAGGAACGGCAATAATACTGAGCACTGTCAAAGCTCTCATTCCGAAGAATGCGGTCACTGTCATCACTACGCCTATCGCAGCAATCAACACATATACGTGCATTCCGGTTATTTGAGCCACAGGGACAGCAAACATGGCGACCCCTACTCCGAACCATCCTACCTGTGTTGCACCAAGCAGGAAGGAAGAGATATACGAGCCTTTCTCCCCAAAAGCATATCTTGCAAGCAGATGGGTGGATAGGCCGGTCTTGGCTGCCATATAGGCCAGCAGCCCCGTATACGCCCCCAATATCAAGTTGCCGATCAACACGATCAGCATGAAATCAGTGAAGGTCAGTCCCATGCCCAATTCTCCCCCTGAAAGCATACTTGCCGAGAAAAACGTCAACCCCATCATGACGGCAAGCATCTTCCAAAAACCACGTCGATGTGCCTGCGGGACAGGCTGTAGTGCAAAATCCTGATCTTGTTCATTCATCCTAATTCCTCCTCGTATTTACTGGTACCGAGGAAGACGTTCGGCATGAAAAAAAGGTTCCCCGCCGTCTGGCAGGAAACCCCTCGTCAAAAGCATGCGGCAGACGACACACGTCGCCCATGCTTATCACCGCTGTCCTTGCCAGCCTCTCTGGACTGATTTAAAGGTACCAGTATTCAATTGATTTAATTATTGCAAACATCCAGTTGGAAGTCAACTGGTTACATATAGGTGGTGCTCATTCTTGCCTTTCCAAGAGACACCTATTTAGTCTGACGATCCTCTGCTGGTTGAGCTTCTATCCCTCTTCATCTGGGATGCAGTTTTCGATATGAAATTGGTACTCGTCCAAATCAATCACCCCTCCTGCAGTCACTTCCACCCCTTCCTCTTCCAGAAGGAATTTCTGTTGTTCAAATGCATTCTCTTCCCGCATGGCAACCTGCCCTTTTGCATTGATGACTCGATGCCACGGCAAATCGTATTTAGCACTCATGGAATGTAAGATTCGGACTACTTGACGGGCTGCCCTTGGGCTCCCTGCCACCTTGGCTATCTGCCCGTAGCTCATCACCTTTCCTGGGGGTATCTGTTGGATGATATGGATCACCTGACTAGTAAATGGCTTCATGTACTTCTCTCCCGCGCTGTTATTGAGTTACTTACTATCCCTTCATTTTACCCGATGGGATGGTTGCAACCAAAAAAGAATACCAATTTCTGATGAATTGGTATTCTTTAAAATGGAGCGGTCCACCAACTTAAGCAGTTTGCTTAGATGGCATTTATGATGATATTTATTCTGTCCCATGCTGATGGAGGGGAGGAGGAATCAACCATCCTTTTTCCTTGTTCGTACGGAGGACCTTCCCTCCGAAAGCAGCTGTTTGGGTATGGAACTGTCCGTACATTGCAATAATGTCTTCCCGGATGCACTGCCCCATCATCTTACTGCATGCAACCAGGCTTGCAGCTGTATTGGCTGAAAGGGATGCAGCAATTTCCGGATCTTGAAAACGCGCTCCTGCCGGAATTTCATCCAGATTGGCCTCAGGTCTCTCTGGAGGAGCCGGTGGAAGTCCCACACCATTCTGCTTCAGGAATGATTCTTGCTCCTTCACTTCCTGCTGCCCCATTTGTATCGCTTCTTTTATCAATTGAATGAGATCTTCATCACCTGCATGGTTAAGCATGGTCTGATACCCTGCAATCATTTCATGGGTAGCGAGTACTGAAGACCATATACCATACACTTCGCCATAGTGCATCGGTTCGTCTTGAGGGTTACCACTCATAACTCCCATTGCCATCCTCCTAACAAATTCATGGTTTGTGCCCAATCAACTTTGTCCGCACATCTCTAGCATCTGTGTTTCCCATGAATTTATACATCATATGGAGAATAGATAATGCTACTTCAGCCAACCCTTCTCCTTATAAAGAGAAATTGCTTCTATCCGATTACCTGCACCTAACTTATCCAGGATGACAGACACATAATTGCGCACCGTACCCGTCGTCAAAAACAACTCGTTTGCAATCTCTTTTGTATTTTTTCCTTCTGCAATCAGCCGGATCACTTGTTCTTCACGCTCTGTCAGCGGGTTTTCTTCTTGGTAGACCAAATCGACCAGCTCTGGTGCATATACCTTTCTTCCCGCCATTATAGTGCGGATCGCTTCAGCCAGCTCATCGCTTGGACTGTCTTTCAGCAGATAGCCGCTGACAGAAGCCTTCCTTGCCCGGTTGAAATAGCCTGCTCGAGCGAAAGTAGTCAGGACAATAACCTTACAGGGATGATCCTTCAATTCCTCTGCTGCATCCAAACCACTTTTAACCGGCATTTCAATATCCATCAGGCATATATCCGGGTTATACTCTCTCACCAGTGAAATGGCTTCTTCTCCATTTCCCGCTTTTCCTACGACTTGAATATCCTCTTCCAAATCAAGCAGAGCACCCAAAGCCCCCAGCAGCATCCCCTGGTCCTCTGCAATTACTATCCGGATCATGCTCTGTACCTCCTTATTCTTTACCGGTCGAAATCGGCACCTGTATATCCAGCAAGGTCCCTTCCTTCTCCCTTATGCTCAGCTTTCCATTGACAAATTCCAGCCGTTCCTTCATACCCCTGATCCCATTCTTCTCTACAAACGTTGTCTCACCCATGCCTTTGCCGTCATCCCGTACGCGGAGGGAAACTTCAGCCGGGGACTCTACGACCACTATATGACAAACCGTAGCATTGCTATGTTTAGCCACATTGTTGACCGCTTCCCGCAAACACATGCTCAATACATTCTCGATGAGCAAAGAAGAGTGGTGGAGTTCCAGTTCCCCATGCAGATGGCATTCAATTCCAGCTGCCTTCAACAGCTCTTTCACCCGGAGAATTTCGTCGGTGAGTTTTGATCCCTTCATGCTGGAAACCATTTCGCGGACTTCTTTCAATGCTGTTCGTGCTGTTTGATGAATGTCTCCTATCTCCGCTTTTGCAGCCTCTGGCTTCGTGTTGATCAGCTTTGCTGCCAAATCGCTTTTCAATCCAATGAGGGACAGTTTTTGGCCCAGTGTATCGTGAAGGTCGCGTGCAATCCGTTCCCGTTCCTCGATCACCACTAGTCGGGATATCTTCTCATTGGCAGCCTCCAGCTCCTCCTCCAGTCTTTCCCGTTTATTGCGATGGTGAAGAACAGGCGGGAGCAAAATGACGCCGATTACAGCAATCCCGATAAATGGCAGCTGTGAGGTGAAAATTTCACTTTGCGTAAACACACTCACAGCCACTGAAAAGATGGTGAACACGAGATGAACAACGTATAGGGATATAAACCCACCTCTATGTTGGATGTTTCCGATATAAAAAGCCAGGAACAAAGAGAAATAAACAAAACCCCAAATAATTGTCATGACCATACTGATCAGGATATTGATGCTGACAGATAGATAAACTGTCCATTTTCGCTCCCTGGATAGGAAAGATATACGGTATGTACCGAAAAAGAGAAGAATCATAATGATTCCGAGCACGATCTCAATTGTCGATGATGAACGAAACACAAAGTAAAACGGCAGTAGACAAAAGATGATCCATGCAAATGCACTCAGCCCTGTATTTTTTGGTATGATATGATACCAGCTCTGCATGGCTGTCGTCCCCCCCTCTTATTCTTTAAAGTATAACAAAAAGAATACCCTTTCCCATATGAGAAAGGGTATCTTCATGGATTATCATTTTTCCTGCAGTGTTGAAATCTGGCTGCTCACCTGCAGGCTGATTTTTCTTTTCTTCAAGCGGTGTTTAATTTCTCTAAAACTCACGAATGTTTTATGTTCTTCGTCATATAGACGGAATCGGATGGATTGAAGGCTCGAGAGAAATGTGATAGTTGTAGCTTTCTCCAACGGTGGTGTAGATGCATGTGCTTCCTCGAGATGGTAATTCGGCACTTTCGGACTGAGATGATGAACGTGGTGGTAGCCGATACTGCCGGTGATCCACTCCAACACTTTAGGAAGCTTATAGTAAGAGCTGCCATCAACCGCTGCTTTGACGAAATTCCATTCATCCTCATTCTCGAAATAGGAGTCTTCAAATTGATGCTGTACATAGAACAGCCATATCCCTGCAGCACCTGCTACAAACAGAATTGGCATCTGTATCAGAAGGAAAGCCTGCCAGCCGACCAAGCCAATCATCAACCCATAGATGCATGCAATCGATACGTTAATAAGATACGTATTCCACCTTTCCTTCTTCTTCGGTTTTTTCCGATTAAACCGGTTTGAGATCAGGAAAAGGTACAACGGTCCCAGCCCGAACATAACCAATGGATTACGATACAACCGATATGCAAGCCTGCCGGCAAAAGAAGCATGGATATACTCATCCACTGTCATGACCCAAACGTCCCCGGTCCCACGCTTGTCAAGATTACCACTGGTCGCATGGTGTATAGCATGTTCCCTTTTCCACTTTTCAAAAGCGAAATGGGTAAGGATGCCAGTGATCGTCCCGACCACCCGGTTGGCTTTTGAACTCTTTAAAAAGGATCCATGAGTACAGTCATGGAAAATGATGAAAATACGTATGACGAACCCAGCTGCCACTACAGCCAGAGCCATGCCTAGCCATATAGATACAGAAAGGCCTTTATAGGCAAGAAACCAAAGAACCAGGAATGGCACTATGGTGTTGACCAGCTGAACAACCCCCGTCCTAGTGTCAGACTTAGCAAACGCTGCAACGCTTTTCCTCAATTGTGCTTGTTTTTGTTTACTCATAATATCCTCCGATCATCACGAAATCTCTATTAAAAGCTTACCCCGTCAAAGATTATTTATGAAGGCATACCTGTCAGGACTTGCACATGACAAATGTCATATAGAACAAGAAGACCCATTAAAAAAGCACATGGCAGTACCCCTGCCATGTGCTTTAAGCGTTCCTATTCAGCTTTGCCATTCCATTTCCACTGGCATTACTCGCTCAACTGCCTGCTGGTATGCACGCTTTTCATCCTGCTTCAACCATAGTTGGATGATGCCTTTGTCTTCGCTCGTACGGATCAGACGGCCAATTCCCTGGCGCAGTCGTAACAGCATGTATGGAAGGTCGACCTGCCTTTCCGGGTCCTCTGCATGTTTCCGTTTGGCCCGAAAGACAGGATCCCTTGGCGGAAATGGAAGAGAGGAAATGATGACCTGACTCAAAGACTCTCCAGGTACATCGAGCCCTTCCCACATATGAAAGGCACAGAGGACGGCCGATCCATCATACTGGAATTGTCTTACCATGGTGCTGATCTCCTTATCCCCTTCATACAGCACAGGGAAAGGCCAATCCATTCCCTCCGCCCATCTCCGGAAGTCTTCCATTTCTTCCTGGGAAGAGAATAATACCAAGGAACCTCCGTTATTTCCTTTCATTTGTTCCCCAATTCTATGCCACTTCTCTGTCTGGTCCGTTTCCAAGTGGCCATTCACCTTCATATTAGCCTCGTAATCAAATGGGGATTCCACCGAAAAGGTTTCTGGCTGTTTTATCCCGAGGCTGTCCGCCAAATAGGAAAAGTCACCGTCTTGTGCGAGGGTCGCAGAGGAGAAGATGAACGGAATGTCCTTGGAAAATACTTCTTTGCGCAGCACTTCTTCCACCAGACGCGGCATGATGACCAGACTGCTTTCCGTTTCATTCTCCTCCAGCCAGTAGATGCCTTCATCGTCTTTCAACAGTACCGATAATCCATAAGAGAAGAATTCCAAGTACTCCTCGATGATCTTGATGTGATAATCATCCATGGTAAATAGCTCTGCATCAAAAACAAGCTGTTCCAGCAGCTGATTCACTTTACTGTGGAGGCTGCGGGCCGTTTCCAGCATATCTGGTGTCATGCTGACATCCATACGGCTGGAACCTTCCACCCGAGCAGCTTGTCTAGCCAACCGGCCAAACCAATCTTCATGCTGTTCGAGAATATCTTCTACCAGCATCAGTGATTCCTCCCGGACATCCTGGCCCATATAGCCTGTCAGCACATTATGAAGGGCATGAAAGTTGAATCGGTAGGTCAACCCTTTTTGGGCCGCAAATTCGAGAAGATGGCCTTCATCAAAGACAACACAGCTCGCCTCCGGAAGAAGGGGCATTTGACCCTCACGTTTACGGGAATCCTTGGTCCATATATGTTCCATATAAAAATCATGGCTGCAAATAATTAGGTCCTGTGCATGGCGGTAATATTCGCGGTTTAGTGTTTGACCGCTGCGGTGGCGCCAATCACAAGTAGAACACTGTTGCAGCGGATCCCACGCAATAGCCTCCCACTTCTCATCAGGCACCCACGGATATTCCTTGCGGTCGCCATAACGCTCGAACTTTTGCATGGAGATTCCCTGATCAAATACAAAATCAGGGATTTCATCATATACCCGAAGGATATCTTCGTCCTCCGTCTCATGTGCCAATGGATCAAGTTTTTTCATACACACATAATTTTCCCGTGCTTTGGCCAAGCGTACATCCACTGATAACCCAAGCGCTTGTTCCAGCTTATCGATGTCGCCGCCTTTTTTCACCAGTTGCTCTATCAACGTTTCGTCTGCGCAGGAAATAACCGCCGGGATTCCTTTATAACGTGCATAACAAATTGCATACAATAAATAGACGAATGTCTTCCCCGTACCTACACCAGCTTCTGCAAAAACTGTTCGTTTATTTTTAAAGGCCTGTTCCAGCTGGAAGGCCATATAGATCTGTTCATCTCGCAGCTCGTAGCCTTGTTCTGGCAGAATGTCATAAAAGACATCTCCAACATAGTCACCAAGGCGGTCAAAGAAATTGTCCGTTTTTCCAACGGTAAATGGAAGTGAACCTTGTTTTGCCATTGAAAAGCTCCCTTATTATCATTGATTCGAAAGGCTATTATACATGGTTCACAGGAAACTGACCAGTGAGAACCATCCCTCAGTAGTGTACGGAACCGAAAAAGCCGGTTTTCCCTCCCCATAAGGAAAACCGGCTGCTATATAAACTAACCCCTAAGTTTATCAATTACTTTCATCAACAGCTAGTTCTGCCCAACGAGCTGTTCTTTCATGGTGCCATGCTCTGCAAAATTGACATGCCAGGAGAAGGCTTTTTCAAGCACATGAGGTGTCTGCCCTCCGCGCTCCAATGCCTCCTGGTAATAATCCCATAACTGCTTGCGGTAGGATGGGTGGGCACAATTTTCAATGATCATTGGTACCCGCTCCCTTGGTGCCAGTCCTCGGAGGTCCGCATAGCCTTGTTCAGTGACGACTACATCCACATCATGTTCTGTGTGATCGACATGAGAAACGAATGGGACGATACTTGAAATATCTCCATTTTTGGCAATGGACTTGGTAACAAAGATGGCCAGACGGGCATTTCGTGCGAAGTCACCTGACCCGCCGATGCCATTCATCATTTTTGTTCCGCTGACATGCGTAGAGTTCACATTGCCATAGATATCAAATTCCAGTGCGGTATTGATGGAAATCAAACCAAGCCGACGGATAATTTCCGGGTGGTTGGAGATTTCCTGAGGACGCATGACAAGCTTATCTCGGTAATCCTCAAAATGTTTGAACACCTGCTCCATCTTTTCTTGTGACAAGGTAATGGAGCAGCAGGAAGCGAAATCGACCTTGCCTGCATCGATCAGATCAAAGACTGCGTCCTGCAGCACTTCGGAATAAACCTGCAGATTCTTGAATTCCGAGTCCACCATCCCATGCAATACTGCGTTGGCAACGGATCCGATGCCAGACTGCAAAGGAGCCAACTGCTTTGTAAGTCTGTCCTCAGCAACTTCTCCACGCAGAAAATCAAGCAGATGGTCAGCCATGATTTTTGTTTCCTCATCCGGCTTCACAATGGTGGAAGGAGAGTCTCCCTGATGAGTGAATACAATTCCTTTCACCTTTTCCCATTCCACCGGTATCCCTTCTGTACCAATACGGTCATCAGGCTGGACCACCGGAATAGGCTGCCGTTCTCCCTGTTTGCCTGGGCTATATAAATCATGCACCCCTTCCAGTTGTTCGGACTGCGCTGTGTTGATTTCAACAATGATGGATTTGGCATTTTCTGCAAATGCCAGCGAATTTCCAATGGATGTTGTCGGGATGATCATCCCGTCTTCCTTGATTGCAATCGCTTCCACTATTGCGTAATCAACTTCCGGAAGCACTTGACCCCGGAGAAGCTCGGACGTATGGGAAAGGTGATGATCGACGAACAGATGCCCGCCTGTATTGATCTCTTTCCTCATCGATGCATCTGCTTGGAAAGGCAGACGTTTGTTGACGATTCCTGCTTCTGCAAACTGCTTATCAATATCTGATCCAAGTGATGCCCCGGTAAAGACATTCACTTTGAATGCTTCTCCCTTTTCTGCACGATCCACTAGTGCAGATGGTACAGCTTTTGCGTCCCCTGCCCGGGTAAAGCCGCTCAAGCCAAGTGTCATCCCATCCTGGATCCAGGATGCCGCTTCCTCCGCCGACACGACCCGATCCTGTAAACGAGGGTCTTTTATTCGATCATAGGTCTTCTCCATGTCTCATCCCTCTTCCATAGTGTTTGGTACTTATGTTACCGGAAACGCTTTCTTGATAGGAGATTTTTGAAGAAGTCACAAAATTATGGAATGAGCGACGGAATAAGCGGCATAAAATAGAATAGTTTTGTCAGAAATCCAACAATTTCCTGAAATAGCTGGCATACGTCTGACTGACAGGCACTTGTGCTCCGTCGTCCATTTCCAACACGAATGTGGAATGTGTGTCCGGATAGATATCCCTGATATGCTGGACATTAACGATAAAGGAACGATGACAGCGGATGAAGAAATCACGCGGCAGTATGTATTCAAACTCCTGGAGTGCATTTTTATGGGTACCGGAAACCTCCTTGGATACTACATGGGTCTTCCGCTCCCGGACCTCCAAGTATTTCACTTCTGAAAAAGGAATCGGCCGCCAGCCATCATTGGTTTTCACGGTGAGTACGGATTTACCCTCCGTGAATGCAGGATATATGGCAAGGACGCACCCCTCCAACTCTTCTCCATCATGAAAAGGCACTGCCATGCCATGATAGGGAACCCCGTACACACTACGATCTATAAATTCAGAAACCTTTTGTTCTGAAGTGAGTGCCTTATGTGCCAGTGTCCCTTCTTTGATAGGGTCTCCCGGCCTTATTTTTAAATCGACCCGCTTACTGGGCCGATAATAGACATATTTGTCCTGATTGGAGACCGCAATGGAGATCTCATCAGAGAAAAGTTCACCAATGACATCAAGCAACGACCCCAGTGTCATATTTTCCATATTACTCCCCCCTTGGCTGAAAATCATCTCCACATTATATTATACTGAACAGCAATTCTGGTAAAGTCAGGCAATGGCCTGGGTAGAATCTTTGTTTTTTTGCAAAGATAAAATTATAATTATACTATGAACCTTTTTAGATTGTCTCTTTAATGAAAGGATTGTTGCCTTTGGATATGACTACAGGTGCGATAATACTGTTATTTTCACTCATGCTGATCGTCGGCGTCTTCACCACAAAATTCTCTTCTCGTTTAGGCCTGCCTTCCCTGGTACTTTTCCTCCTTGCCGGGATGCTGGTCAATACCTACCTATCCTTTGATGATGTCAAACTTACCCAGCTGATAGGAATCATGGCATTGATTATTATCCTGTTCGATGGGGGAACCCAAACTAAATGGTCCAATATACGACCAGTACTTGGTGCTGCGGGAAGCCTTGCCACTGTCGGTGTACTGTTGACCTCGGCCATGACGGGGCTTGCTGCCATGTATGTATTCGACTTTTCGCTGTTGGAAGGTATGCTTCTCGGGGCGATTGTCGGATCTACTGACGCTGCTGCGGTGTTCGCCGTACTGGGAAGCAAGAACTTTGATAAGCGTCTGACAGCGACACTCGAAGCAGAATCAGGTTCCAATGACCCGATGGCCGTATTTTTGACGGTAGCCTTAATTGAACTTATTCAAATGCCGGATGCGTCGATTTGGATGGCTGTCGGCAGTTTCTTTCTCCAGATGGGGCTCGGCCTGCTATTCGGGCTGCTTTTTGGAAAAGTGACCGTACTTATCATCAATCATATCAAGCTGGACACTTCCGGTCTCTATCCAGTATTGGCGATGGGCTCAGCCATCTTTACTTATGCTGTTACCGACTATCTTAATGGGAGTGGGCTCCTTGCAGTTTATGTAATGGCTGTATTTATCGGGAACAATGATTTGACCCATCGTTTCACCATTCTCCGTTTCAATGAAGGATTCGCATGGATGATGCAGATTGTCATGTTTATCCTTATGGGGATGCTGGTCTTTCCCTCCCAACTGGCGGAAGTATTCTGGGAAGGAATACTGCTTGCATTAGTACTGATGGTCATTGCAAGACCCGTTGCCACCTTCGTAACCATGGCTTTCATGAAATACAATACAAAAGAAAAGGTATTCATTTCCTGGGCAGGGCTGAAGGGAGCTGTTCCAATCGTTCTTGCTACGTATCCTGTACTGGCGGGAGTGGAAAACAGCCACCTCATCTTCAATGCAGTCTTCTTCGTTGTACTGTTCTCTGCCCTCGTACAAGGAAGCACCTTATCCTGGCTGGCCACCAAGCTGGGGCTTACCATCAATGATAACCAAGCCAGCGCCAGCATTGAGTTGATCAACCTGGGAACTACCGACTCGGAAATCATGAAGGTGACGGTGACCAAAGAGACTCCAGCAGTCGGCAAGTCGCTGACTAATTTGGATTTGCCTGATGATACGCTTGTTATTGGTATAACTCGAGGGAAAAAGCTGCTTACACCAACCGGTAATACTGTCATTTTGCATGGTGACACTCTTTATGTGCTAAGTGATAAAGAGAATAGGCCGCTCGCAAAGAGAGTATTGATCGGTGATATGGATAAACCGAAGAAGAAAAAGAAGAAACCGAAAAGAGTAAAAATGGAACAAACGGAGAAAGACGAACCATACCAGAACGAAAAAATCGAAAATGAAAACAAATGAGCAGGAAAAGGAAGTTTACCAAATGAAGTTGAGCATTTTGGACCAGTCACCAGTTCAAGTAGAACAATCACAGGCAGAAGCACTTAGAAACACTGTACTGCTGGCTGAGGATGCAGAGAAATCGGGATACCACCGTTTTTGGGTGTCTGAGCATCATAACGAAGCCTTTTTTGCGGGTTCTTCCCCAGAAATGCTGGCCTCTTATTTGGCAGCCAGGACATCGACAATCCATATTGGTACAGGGGGCGTCATGTTGCCGCATTACAGTCCTTACACAGTTGCCGAGAACTTCCGTATTCTGGAAGCACTGGAGCCAGGTAGAATCGACGTGGGGATAGGAAGGGCGGCAGGTGGAAGGCCTGCATCCTCCAGGGCCATCCACTACGGCCATTCCACGGGAGGAACTGAAAGCTATCCAGATAAAGTAAAGGATCTCCATCATTTTCTATACGACGACCTGCCGGATGACCATTGGCTTTCAGGAGTATCGGCCAACCCGCTCACAGCAAGTGCACCTGAAGTTTTCCACCTTGCCACCAGTATAAATGGAGCAAAATTTGCTGCTGAAAACGGGCTGTCCTTTGTTTATGCCCACTTTATTACTCCCAAGGACGGACCTGACGCTGTCCGACATTACCGGGATCATTTCAAACCCGACAAAAAACAGCAGCAACCAAGAGTCATTGTCGCAGTGTTTGCCGCCGCTGCGGAGACAGAAGAGGAGGCAGAGAAAATAGCAAGCGTGCACGACCTTTCTCTCTTATATATGGCAAACGAGAAAAAAATTAGCGGCTTCCCTACCTTTGATATGGCCAGAAACCATCAGCCGGTAGGATTGGAAGACCAAATCATCGAGAGAAACCGCAAAAGGATGATCATCGGTACACCGGACAAGGTTGCGTTGAAACTGAAGGAACTGCAAGAAACCTACCAGGCAGACGAAATCATGCTTGTATCTCTAGAAACAGATATCGACCAAAAGAGGAAAAGCTACCGCTTGATCGCAGAGGAAATTGGATTGTCCAACCGTTGAATGACCTGAAAAGGGAAAGCCTGTTACGGCTTTCCCTTTATCTATTTTAACCTCCGCAGCTTTTCATGAAATCCAGGACTTCCTTGTCAATTTTACCTTTATCCAGTTCCCTGCCTTCAAAATTTTCGGTATGGATAAATGCTGTCAACCGTTCATGCAGGGTATCTTCATCCATCTGTGCTGTATCCGTATACTCCAACCGGTAAAGCTGGTTGGCAATTTCTTGTCGAACCTCTCCTTCGATCTTCAGTATATTTTCAGCCTCTGTAGTACCGAAGTATAGTTGATGGAGATGATAGATCCGGATCAGTTCCTTGATTGGCTCCTTATGATCGTCCACCCGCAAATCTATATAACGGTCATTTGCTCCAAGGTAACCTCCCTGTTCCTTTACCACATAAACAGCAGCAGACTGTTGCCCTCTACTATCCCCACCAGCTTGCTGACCTGCCTCCAACGCAAGCAGCAGGCGCTCTGCCAATGGTCGTGAAGTATTCTCAAATGTATCTCCCATCGCCTTTACCGTCTCTTCGTTCACAAGGATATTTCCTTGCGCAGCGTAGTGCTCACCAGTAATGCCTCCTGCCCAGTTGAAGCATTTTCCACCAGTAAATGTAGCTGCTCTTCCCAGAGCATCTACTATCCCCACCTGCCTGTCTTCTCTTCCTTCATCACGCTCTATCAGCAAATCAATCGCTTCCTGTGCAGTCTTTCCCTCTTTTAAAAGAGCGAGCCCTTCCGGTCCATAAGCCGGGTTGGCAAACGCCTGGGTCGCTATAGCACCCACACCCGCCTCTGCCCAGGGAACCACAGAACCTACCCCGATGAATTTTGATTGTACAGCAACACCCAACTCTTTTGTCTGCGGATCATAGCCGGCAATAGAAAAAGTCATATACATCCTCCTTTTACCCTCAGTGAATCTAAGTTTACCACAGCCGCTGATGCAGGAGCGGCCATTTGTATTAACGGATACCCCCCTTTCATGCCTTTCCAATCGATTATAGTTATAAAAGGAGGAATATCCTATGAAAATCTATCTGGACCCGGGACATGGTGGCAACGACCCGGGAGCTGTAGGCCATGGTTTAACAGAGAAAGAGGTAGTTTGGACGATCACCACGCATATCACATCCTTATTGCAAAACAACTATGGGGATGTAAAAGTAAAAATGAGCCGTTCGCAATATGAGGGCAGAAGTCTTGCCGCTCGTACGAAGGAAGCGAACAGTTGGAAGGCAGACCTCTTCCTTTCGATTCATTGTAACGCTTCAGGGGGTATGGGGAACGGATATGAGGATTTTATTTATCATCAATTGGCTCCCTGGTCAAGAACGGCAGGTATTCAACAAGTGATGCATAAGGAGATTTCCAAGGCAGCAGGTCTAAGGGACCGAGGCAGCAAATCGGCTGATTTCCATGTGTTAAGGGAAACAAACATGCCTGCATTACTTACAGAAAACGGGTTTATCGATCATCCGGGAGACGCCGCCAAAATGAGGACCAATGAGTGGTATAGACAGGTGGCTGAAGGGCATGTTCTAGGGTTAGAGAAGGCCTTCTCCTTAAACAAAAAAGGCTCAACCAGCAAGGATAAGTACTTGATTATCGCTGGATCATTCCATAACAAAGAGTATGCTCAGCTGCTGTCTGCAACACTTCATAAAGCAAGCATCAATGTATCCGTCAGCAAAGTGCATATCCAGGGGAGGAACTGGTATCGTGTCCAGACACCAGCATTTCCCAAAAGACTTGCTGCTGAAATGCATCTCCAAGGAATTAAAGAATGTGGTATTAAAGATGCTTATATTATCCAGGTTTAAGCAGCAGATCCATCAGTTCTCCAGCTGATATAAGAATCCTCATGCCAATCCTCAGCTACATCAACCACATGATAAACCATGGGGTGATGACTGAGACGGCAACAGCACTGACCACCATTGCAATAGTGCTCACTGAACCTTCCATTTTGCTTCGTTCCATTACAATGGCTGTACCAATTGCGTGACTAGCACTTCCGACACCGACTCCTTTCCCCGCTTCATCCGTAATACCAGAATATTTCAGGACCAACCGATGAAGCATAGCGCCGCCGATCCCGGCAATCATGACAAACACCGCGGCCAATGACCTGATCCCACCGGCAGAAGCAGCAACTTCCATAGCTACAGGGGTGGTGGAGTTTTTAGGAATGAGGGAGTAGATAATAGTTTCGTCCACGCCAGCCCACTTTGCCAGCAAGAGCCCGGTTGCAACACCTGCAACCGCTCCGGTCAATGTCCCAGTCAGGATCGGTACTGTAAGCCGCTTCAGTGTTTCACGCTGTTCATACAGAGGGTATGCCAACGCCACCACCGCTGGTCCAAGCAGCCAGTTAATCCAGCCCCCGCCAATCATATAGGTCTCATAAGGAATTTGGAATACTAATAAAAAGACCACAATGAATACGGTAGAAGGGATCACCGGAGCCAGAAAAGTATAGGTCCATCTCCAATAGATCCGGAGGGAAAGATAATAGACGGTAACGGTTGCTAGGAAGGCGATGAGACCTATGAAGATATTACCCATGGCTGCCTTCCTCCTTCGTGTAGCTAACCTCACTGTTTTCTCGATACTTCCTGCGGGCCAGCCATTGACTGACATGGCCGGATACGACCATCACTACCAGGGTACTGCCCAGTGCAATGAGTACCAGCATAAAGCCAGCCCCCTCAAATAAACCAAAATAATTCATGATACCTACTGTAGCAGGGATGAAAAACAATGCAAGATGCCTGACCACGAACTGTGCTCCCTCATCTACCCAATGGGGTTTGACAATCCCGGCCATCAACAAAGAAAACAGCAGTACCAAGCCAATGACGCTCCCAGGTATAAACAAATCAAATGCTTGTTGAATACGGGTACCTATCCAGTACATTCCGAATAGCACCGAGACATGCAGCATAACTTTCACGAACTTTTGCAAGAGCGCTCACTCCAATTTCCATTTCATACAGTCTAGTATAGCAAAAATGATAGATACCAAGAAAAAACAAAACCGGACAGCAGTCAATTGCTGTCCGGTTTTTCCTGTTAGTTGGCCAATCTTTTTCACTCAGCTGAGTTGGAGGCATGCCCACCAACTGGCGGGAACTCGTATTAGTGTAAATCCTAGGTACCAGAAGACTGCAAAGGGCAACCAGGCTCCTATGCGGTCTATCTTCTAACCTATCTTCTTATTTCCAAACTTCTCCGGAGACTTCCAGGACATGGCGGATCTTGGCCCACTGGTCCTCTTCTGAAATATCATTCCCCTCTTCTGTGGAGGCGAAGCCGCATTGTGGACTTAGAGCAAGCTGTTCATATGGCAGGTACTCGGCAGCTCTGGAAATCCGCGACTTGACTTCTTCTTTCTCTTCCATCTCCCCGACCTTGGTAGTAATCAGGCCGAGAACCACGTGGAGGTCATCTCTTTTCACATGCTTCAGAGGCTCGAATCCACCAGAACGCTCATCATCAAATTCCAGGAAGAGCCCATCCACCTGAAGCTGGCTGAAAATGATTTCGGAAACAGCCGCATATGAACCTTCACTGAAATAATGGGAGCGGTAGTTTCCGCGGCAAATGTGCATGGTGATCAGCATATCATCCGGACGCCCCTCGAGTGATTCATTGATGGCGCGTGTGAAGAGATCCCGCAGCTTCTCTGGATCATACCCCTTGTCGCGAAGGGATTGAAGACCTTTCTCCGATAAGAAAGTAGCCCAAGAAGTGTCATCCAGTTGCAGGTAGCGGCACCCAGCCTCATAAAATGCTTGGATAGCTTTCCTGTATGCATTCGTCAAGTCTGGAAGAATGGCTTCTACTCCATAGGCATCCTCATCTATCTCTCCTCGAAGCAGGAGCATATTCGGGCTCGGAATGGTCATCTTTGGTACATGTTGATCTCCTACCTGGTTATGTAGAAATTTATAGTGGTCCAGGAATGGGTGGCTTTCATCAAAATCCACTCGGTCGATTACTTTGATGGAACGGGATTTGGTTTGGATTCCGTCAAAGGTGATTCCTTTCCCTGAATCATAGCCTTTCACACCCACAAGATTTTCCAGGAAATCAAAATGCCACCAAGAACGGCGGAACTCTCCATCGGTGATGGACTGCAATCCTGCTTCCTTTTGCTTTTCCACCAGCTTGATGATTTCTTCGTCTTCCACTTTCCGCAGCTGTTCTGCAGTGATTTCTCCATTTGCTCTTTGCAATCTTGCCTGTTTCAACCTCTGCGGACGCAACAAGCTTCCCACATGGTCCCCTTTGAATGGTGCTTTTTTCTCTAATTTTACTGCCATTATGTATTCCTCTCCTTCTGAGTTGTATGTAATGAAACAGGGCCTCTCCATAAGAAGAGACCCTGTAGAAACAGTTTATCCCTCTTATCTTTCAAGCTTATACAGCTTGCTGGACGTAGCACCTTGTCGAAAGACAGGTTGCTGAGGCTTCATCGGTCCAGTCCCTCGGCCTCTCCGGATAAGAAACAATTCACTCAATTATCTGTAATTTCATATCTACTATAATAGCATTTTTCCCTTGAAAAGCAAAGTGGAGCACTAATTCCATTGGTATGGAGTCTGCTGATAGACATAGTAATTCAACCAATTGGAAAACAGCAGATGTGTATGGGATCTCCAAGTATTCAACGGATCTTGGTTCACATCATTATTTGGAAAGTAATTTTCTGGGACATCAATATCCAGTCCTTTATCAAGATCACGGGCGTATTCTTCCGCCAGCGTGTCTGCATCATATTCCAAGTGCCCAGTCACCATAATATGCTTTTCATCTTTGGATAAGATGATGAATGCACCCGCCTCTTCCGATGAAGATAGAAGCAGTAGACGAGGATCTTCCTCAATCTCTTCCATAGAAACCGCAGTATAACGAGAGTGTGGAGCATTGAATACATCTTCAAACCCTCGAACCAAATTGATGGTCTGGTCAGCAACCTGATGCTGATAAATCCCCGAGAGCTTCTTCGGCAACGGGAATTTGCCGATACCATAGTGATAATACAAGCAGGCCTGTGCCCCCCAACAGATATTCAAGACAGAGGTTACATTGTTCTTGCTCCACTCCATGATTTCCGTCAATTCTTCCCAATAGTCCACCTCTTCAAATGCAAGGTGTTCGATTGGAGCACCAGTGATGATCATTCCATCAAAGCGGCGGTCTTTAACTTCACTGAATGTTTCATAGAACGTATCCAAATGGGATTTGCTGGTAGTTTTCGCTTCATGTGTCTTCATCCGCAGAAAAGATATATTTACTTGCAACGGCGTATTTCCCAATAGGCGAAGCAGCTGCAGTTCCGTACGTTCCTTTTCCGGCATGAGATTGACGATCAGTATATTCAGTGGACGGATATCTTGAGACCTTGCACGATCTTCATCCATGACAAATATCTTTTCATGTCTCAGCTCTTCCGTAGCAGGCAGTTCTTTCGGTATATTTATTGGCAACAGCATCTCCCCCTGTGATTGCTCAGATAATGCTTACTATTATAAAGATAATGCAAAATTCCCGCAACACCTTTCAGCTAAGATTGGAGCGGACTTGGTTTAACAGCCCCCCTTAACTGGCAATCCACTTCGCAGCAGCTAGTAAATCAGGAAAAACAAAATCTGCAACAACTCCTCCAGAATCTCCATTACCAACCAGGATCGTTCTTACTCCTGCATCCCTTCCTGCAAGAATATCTGGTTCACGGTCACCTACCATATAACTTTCTTTCAGGTTTACCTGGTGCTTCTCCGCTAAATCCAGTATCATCTGAGGCTTCGGCTTACGGCACGCACAATTGGCATAGGGCTTATGAGGACAGTAAGCAATATCATCAATTAATGCGTTTTCTTTCCGCAGAACTTCCTGCATTTTCATATGTACCTCTCTCAATGCTTCTTCTGCCATGAAGCCGAGACCGACCCCTCCCTGATTCGTCACCACAAATACCTTGTAGCCGGCAGCATTCAGAAGTTGGACTGCCTCACCTGTTCCAGGCAGCAGGTGAAAATCTTCCGGGGTGTTCACAAATGTCACCCGGTCTGTCAGTACTTCATTAATGACGCCATCCCGGTCCAGAAATATTGCTTTATCCATATTTCATCCTCCTTTCACTCTAAAAAAGCATACCCAACTATTATGTGGGTATGCTTCCTCATCTCCTACAACTCCAATTCTTGTGGAGGCTGTCCTGTTTTATTCATTAGACGAACAGCAACTGGCTCAATTTCAAGAACGATGAAGTTCGGGTCATGCGGTCCTTCCAGATACATCTCCATATCGTGTGTCCACAATCGACTCCGCATTTCCTCGGAATCATTGAGGCTCACTTTGCCTTGATACTCTACATAGTCATCTCCGAATCCTTCCCCTTCATACCCAATCAGAATATGCGTGTAAGGATTGGCTTCCAATTCATCGATTTTGTCCGTATCCTTGCTTGTCGGTGTATAGAGTTTCATGCCCTCATGATAAAAAGTCATATAACGGGAATGTGGTTTATCCTCTTTGATGGTAGCCATGGTCCCTACCGAACTCTCCTGAAGAATCTTTTCCACAGTTGATTGAATATCTTTCTGATCCATGCGGAACACTCCTTTTAATATCCCTTTTGTAGTAGTCTTCCTTACTCCAGAGAAAAATAAACGCAACTTTGAATTGGCCTTTTTGAAATCAAAGCCTACAGATGATTTCGGCACCAATCTTGCGTGGGTGAGAAAAAACATGCTGAATCCTGTACTGGCCGTGCCTAAGGCTTTGCTTGCTTTCACTTTCCTGTTCCTATAAAAAAAGAGCAATCGCACCAGGATGCAATTGCTTTTATACTTTTTCTGCCAACAGTTTTTCAAACCTGGCAATCAATGCAAATATATAGGCGGTGTTCTTAGAGACATAGGACGCCTCTTTCCTCACCCCGGGTTCCCCGCTTTGCCAGCGGTGATAGAAGGCAAAAACACGTTCAAATTCCTTGTAATTGATCTTTCTTTCCTTAGATATACTCACACTTGGCTTCCGGAAGGTCGCCGGCTTTACCAGCAGACAATCCTCTGTCGGACGCACGGCAAACCAGAGGGGCGACTGATGGTTTTTTGGAACCGTGTGGATCTCAAATTCGAAATCCCGCTCATTGATCTTCTCCCATATATCAACTGCCTGCATAACAACAACCTCCACTGATAGATTGTCTCCATGATAATACACCCTGTAGGAATCTTTCAATATATTGTTTCGAGGGAAGGGAAGAAATATCCTTTCAATTCTAGCAGATTTATAATAAAGATGAATAATTTGGAAGGAAAAAGGTTCTTTGCAGCTTCCCGTTCCACGTGAAACGTCACCCCAACTCTTTCTTCATCTGATTGACAACATGTTCATAGACCTGGCAGTCCCCCTTAGAGAACAAGACCATCCTCACTTCTCCAAATGAACATTGTCCCAAATAAGCCACCAACGTGCGGATCGCGACAATGGATGCTTCTTCTACAGGATACCCATACACTCCAGTGGAAATGGATGGAAAGGATATACTGGACAAGCCTTCGTCATCAGCTAACCTCAGGGAATTGCTGTAACAGTTGGCAAGCATTTCCTCTTGGTGATCCTCACCCTTTCTCCAGATCGGACCGACCGTATGGATGACATGCCGAGCAGGCAGGTGATACCCATCCGTCATGACTGCCTCCCCGGTTGGCAGATGGTTACCATCCAACCGATCGCTGCGTATTTTCTTGCATGCCTCCAACAATCCTTTTCCGGCAGCACGGTGGATGGCCCCATCTACTCCTCCTCCACCGAGAAGAGAACCATTTGCTGCATTGACAATAGCATCCGTACTCTGTTCCGTAATATCGCCTGTCATAAGAACCAGCCTATTTTCATTGATCTTCACTTCCATAACAACCCTCCTCTATCACACTCGTCGACTGGCAGGAATTCTTCATAGCTTATATTCCTTTCCCCCTCTGAATTGAAAATAACATTCATTAAAACCCTGTTCATCCCATCTCTTAAATCATAAGGTCAAATGCCAATTCCCGCGCATAGAATAAAGATGGAGTAATCTTAATTAGGTGAAGGGGGATCCAAATGTCTGATTTCAGACCATACCGCAAAAAGGGGGAGGACCTTTTCCAGAGCCTCACCAAGTCACTGAAAGACGTATTCGAGCATGACGTTTTCTCACCATTGCACGGTAAATTCAGCTCGTTTCGGGTGGACATAAAGGAAACAAGGGCTGCCTATCATATCCAAGCGGAGCTTCCCGGCTTTTCCAAAGAGGATATAACCATTGAAGCAGGCAGTGACAACCTTACCATCAGGGCGGTAAGACAGTCAGAGAAAGAAGCATACGATGAAGGGACAAAAATTCTCCGGCAAGAAAGACAGTATGGCGAGTTTATACGGCAATTCCCCATCAGTAATATGAAGGAGGACGGCATTGCCGCCAAATTGGAAGATGGTATGCTGTATGTGGAAGTTCCGAAGAAGACACCGGGCAAACCGGCCCATAAACAAATCGACATTGAATAGATACAGGTCCCCCGGGCAATACAACGGGGGACGATTTTTGTTAAAGCGGCGGAAACAGTAAGACCCCTGACAACACGCATATAAATCCGGGGGATTATATGGCCTATTTCCTCTGTGATTGCAGCTTCCATTGCCTGTATATCTGCTTGACTGCCTCTAAATGCATCCCTTCATGGAAGGAGTTGAACATCAACGTTTCCCCTGCTGTAGAGAACGTAATCCCTGCTGAATTTGTGAATGGCTCTGGAAGTTCATCCTCCACCCGCCCATGGTGTGTACCTTTGATCCGTTCCAATTGTTCCGTAAGCACCTGTTCTATTTCTTCCAAGGACGGTGGCTTTCCTTCCCAGTCGGAAGGGCTGGTGCCAGGGGCAAAAAATCCGGCAAATCTGTCGGGTATTTTCGTTTCCTCTCCAAGCACCCCATATGCAAGCTTTTCTTGAATAAAAGCAATGTGCCCAAAATTCCAACGGATATTGTTGCGAAAACCTTCTGGAATATGATCTGCTGCCTCTTCTGGTATGCGGGATATGGATTGAAGGGTGATTTTCCGAACTTTTTCCATATGATCGAATAGCAGTTGTTCCATCATTGTTTCTCCTCCCCGATAAGTACGGCCATCCTTTGACGCCTTTATCTTGGTTCTGCTAATTTACTTCTTTACGGCTTAGCCAATTTCCTCTTTTTACAGTCAATTTTTCTACTACCTATCACCGCTATTTCTTTAAAATCAAATAGAAAAGGCAGCGGGAAACGCTGCCTTCTCTACTCCAAAGCCTGTGCAAGATCTTCAATAAGATCGTCTCCATCCTCTATGCCGACAGAGAGACGGATGAGGCCATCTGTGATGCCTAGTTCTCTCCTTCTTGCTGCAGGAATGGACGCATGGGTCATCTTTGCAGGAACCGATACCAAGCTTTCCACGGCACCGAGACTTTCTGCAAGAGTAAAGTAGTTCAACTTGGAAATCAGTCTGTCTGCCGCTTCTTCTGTACCAACATCGAATGACAGCATTCCGCCATAGCCGGAGGCCTGCCCCTTAGCCGTATTGTGCCCGGGATGGCTCTTCAATCCGGGATAATGGACAGCAGAAACCTTTGGATGTTCTTCGAGATAGTCTGCAATCCTGGTGCTGTTGTTCTCAATAGCCTCCATTCGCAAAGCCAGGGTTTTCATTCCCCGCATCAACAGCCATGCATCCTGTGGTCCAAGGATACCTCCAGTTGAATTCTGTATGAAATGGAGCTTTTCAGCGATTCCGCTGTCCTTTACGACAACAAGGCCCGCTACTACATCACTATGCCCGCCAATATATTTGGTCGCACTATGCAGCACAATATCCGCTCCCAACTCCAATGGCCTTTGCCAGTATGGACTGGCAAATGTATTATCTACAATCAACAGTAAACCATGTTTCTTGGCAATCCGGGCCATTTGTTCAATATCCGTGATCTTCAACAACGGGTTCGTTGGGGTCTCAATAAACAAGGCCTTGGTATCTTTCGTGATAGCCTTTTCCACCTCGCTCGGCATGCTCGTATCGACAAAGCTGTGATGCAGGCGGAAGCGGTTCAACACCTTGCTCATCAACCGGTAGGAGCCACCGTAAACATCATCCGTCAACAAGATATGATCTCCTGCGTCCATCAGCATCATGACGGTCGTAATAGCCGCCATCCCTGATGCGAAGGCAAACCCGTCTTCCCCACTCTCTAAATCAGCAATCAATCGTTCTAATGCATGCCTTGTCGGATTTCCGGTCCGAGAATATTCATAGCCTCTATGTTGACCAGCACTTTCCTGTTCAAAGGTGCTGACTTGATAGATGGGTATCGACACAGCACCCGTCCGTTCATCCTTACTGATCCCTCCATGAATCATTTTTGTTTTGTCCCTCACTTAGCTGTCTCCTCCCATTTATCCTGATAAATTCTCTTGCTTAAATAACGGTCACTACCATCTGGAAATATAGTTACCACAGTCGAGCCGGCTGGCGCATGCTCGGCTTCTTTGAGAGAGGCATACATGGCTGCGCCGGAAGAGCTCCCCACCAGCAGTCCTTCCTTTCGAGCAAGCTCCCTCACCATCCGAAAGGCATCTGCATCCGCGACAGTATGGACAGCATCCATCAGCTTTCTGTCCATAAAGTCAGGGAGAAACTCCATACCGATCCCCTCAGTCAGATGTGGACCGGGTTTTCCTCCGCCGATAATCGAACCCTCAGGCTCCACGATGGATGTCCGGATATTCGGATTCCTTTCTTTGAGATACCTGGCAGTACCCATAAAGGTCCCACCGGTACCCGCACCGGCAACGAAGACATCAACTGCTCCTTCCAAGTCTCCCCAAATCTCTGGACCTATTGTTTCATAGTAGGCCAAAGGGTTAGCCGTATTGGAAAACTGCCGAAAGGAGCAACTTCCGGGAATCTCTTCCAAAAGCTCTTCTGTTCGACGGATGGCACCCTTCATCCCTTCTTCCTGCGGGGTATGCACAATCTCCGCACCCAATGCCTCCATGATCGACTGTTTCTCCATGCTGAACTGCTCAGGTACACAAAAAATAATCCGAATATCCTTCTGAAGGCCAGCAAGAGCAAGGCCGATCCCCGTGTTACCGGCTGTAGGCTCAATGATTGTCCCGCCCCGCCGAAGCCTCCCTGCATTGAATGCCTCCTCCATCAATTTCCTGCCCAATCGGTCTTTCACACTACCCCCAGGGTTGAACCCTTCTAATTTTGCCAATAGCCGAACACCCTTGGGTAGTGGAAAATGGGTTATTTCCACTAAAGGCGTTTCACCTATAAGTTCATGAACAGAACGAAGTACTGCCATTTCCTCTCTCTCCCTTTGCCAGGTTATGAGTATCCGTCTGACCGGAATTCCTTCATTTTTCTGCTTCCAGTAGCCATACAAAGTCATTCATACGATGAAGGCGCACCTGCCAGCCATTTGTCGCAAATAATTCTTCCATTTGCCCTGTAAGCGGATAATATTCCCTCTCCAGATCACTCGCCAGCTCCAGAAACCCTTGTTTTCTAGCTTTTTCTATGGCCTGTTCATGTGCCCCATCTGATACAAACATGGTGTCCGCGATTACCACTTTCCCATTTGGCGCCAGTATCCTCCAGAATTGGCGGACAGCTTTCTCCTTCTCGTCCTGAGTCAAATGGTGGAAGGCATAACTGCTGGCAATGGTATCGATCTGTTCATGGATCTCCGGGAAGTGAAGAAAGTCGCCATCCAGCACCATTAGTTCCGGAAGCTTCCTCGCCGCCAGTTTCCTCATGCTGCTGGAAGGTTCGATTCCCACCACCTCATGACCAGCATCCAATATTTTTTTAGAGAGATTCCCTGTTCCTGTCCCAAACTCCAGGACATTACCTTTTACCCGATCTGCCACTTCCCTTAAAATGTATTCATATTTGTGAAAGACAGCAGCATATTGGGAATCTCCCCCATACACACTCCTATCATAGTCTTCTGCCCAATCCTCAAATATCCCGATGAATTCCCTGCCCATCGTCATCAACTCCACTTATTAAAGCATATTAAACCACTAAGGTTAATCATATTATATACAGCAAATGAGCAGATGTTCCTCGCCATATCTATTGATAATCTGAGACCACATGTTAGAATAAAACAAAATAGAATAGAGGCTAGAGTTCAATTCAAGATAGAGGAGAGAATGAGAGATGAGTATAGAAAAGAGTACAGTAGAGAATGGGATGTTCGGTGAGTTTGGCGGAAGCTATATTCCGGATGACTTAAAAAAGGTATTGGATGAAATTGCAGAAGCCTTTGAAACTTATAAGAATGACCCTGATTTTTTGAAAGACTATGATTATTACTTAAAAGAATATGTCGGAAGAGAAAATCCTTTGACATACGCCCAAAATCTGACAGAGAAAGTCGGAGGAGCGAAAATCTATCTGAAGCGTGAGGATCTCAATCATACAGGCGCCCATAAAATCAACAATGTCATTGGGCAGATTCTGCTGGCAAAACGCATGGGGGCTTCCCGCATCATTGCTGAGACCGGAGCAGGCCAGCACGGTGTGGCTACAGCTACAGCTGCTGCTATGTTCGGCCTCCCGTGCAGCATATATATGGGAAAAGTCGACACCGAAAGGCAGAAACTCAATGTCTTCCGTATGGAGCTCCTTGGAGCCGAAGTGGTCGCTGTCGACAAGGGGCAGGGAAGGCTGAAGGATGCTGTGGATGCAGCATTGGAAGATCTTGTTGCTAATTCTGAAAGCACCTTCTATTTAATTGGTTCAGCAGTTGGACCCCATCCATACCCTAGTATCGTCAAACACTTCCAGGCAGTGATCAGCCAGGAATCCAAACGTCAAATTCTTGATAAGGAAGGAAAGCTTCCTGCTGCAGTAATTGCTTGTACCGGCGGAGGGAGCAATGCCATTGGGGCATTTGCCAATTATATCGAGGAGGACCAAGTAAGGCTGATCGGAGTGGAACCGGAAGAGGCAGCAACCATTTCTAAGGGAGTGCCTGCCGTTCTGCACGGCTATAAATCTTTGACACTGCTGGATGAAAATGGTGAACCAGAACCCACCTATTCGATCGCTGCCGGGCTCGATTACCCCGGGGTTGGACCAGAGCATAGCCACTTGAAAATGAGCGGACGTGGCGAATATGTAACAGCTAGTGGGCAGGAGGCGCTCGAAGCGTTCCAGGAACTATCCAAAGTGGAGGGTATCATCCCTGCATTGGAAAGCTCGCATGCTGTAGCCCATGCCATGAAGTTGGCTAAAGAGCTGTCACAAGATGAATCAATCATTGTCAACCTCTCCGGCCGGGGAGATAAAGATGTCGACCAAGTCTTTGAAATGCTTAAAAAGTAGCTTTTTCAAAGAAAACAAGCTCTATCTTGCAACTAATTAGAGAAGCACCTGGAAGATTGGATCTTTCAGGTGCTTCTCTTTATGATATTCCATCGTTTTCAACGTTTTGTTATCCATTCAACCATTCATTGATGAGGTCCTGATTTTCCTCTACCCACTTTTCAGCGCCTATGCTCGGTTCTTCGGCCTCTGACACATAGCTCATCAATTCACTGATCTGTTCATCTTCCATTTTCCAATTTTTTATCCATTGGGAAACCTCAGGAAATTCCTCTGAAAATCCTTGCCTTGTTGCATGATGTATTTTTTCCGTTTCCCCATAAACATTTTTTGGATCTTCCAAATACTTCAGATCCATTTCAGCGAATACTCGGTGAGGGCTCCATAATGGGGCCACAATTGCCTCTTTCTCTGCAACAGCTTCTTCAATTTCCGTAATCATTGCAGGTTCAGAGCTTGGAAGCAATTCAAATTCCAACCCATATTCAGCAATCAGGTCTTCGGTGACATCCATGGTACCCGCACCTGGGTCGAATCCGGTAATTTCCCCATCGAATAATGCTCGGTTTTCATTCAGGTCTTCTATACTGTTTATGTCTTCCAGATACTCCGGTACCACTAGACCTACTTTTGCATGCTCATACCAAACTTCTTCTGAAAAGTTTACTTCATCCTGATATTGATCTAAATAAGCTGCATCCTGTACTGGAAGCCATACCTCCAGGTTTATGTCCAGCTCATTATTAGACAATGCTGCCATTTGCGTGCCCATATCAAGCAGATGGAAATTAACTTGATATCCCTCATCTTCCAAAATCACCTTCCACATATTGGTGACAGCAATGTTTTCAGCCCAGCTGATCTGGCCCATATCAATCACATTTGCTTCTTCATCCGATGCTGCCGTAGAAGCACTGTCTTTACCCGAATCTCCACATGCGGTCAGCGTCATCAATACACTTATTGTTACAATTAGAACTCCCCACTTAAAATTCCTCATAAATTCAGCTTCACCTCTCGTCGATTTTTGATTAATCCTGCTGTTCTTCGCGATTTACTCTTCTGTTGTTTCCTTTGGCAAAAACTCGAAGATTTCCTCGGAGCGGATGCTTGCCGTCAGTCTTTCCAGCCAACGGTAGTAGACCTTGGATTTATCTAGCAGGTTATAATGTTCTCTTGCTTCTTCCCGAAGTTCCTCCGAAATGGTCTCATCCTCTTGGATTTCGTTCAAATGAACTTCAGCTTCTTTGATGGCTTCCATATTCATTTTCACTTCTCTATCCCACATCTGACAATAAAAGGCCATGAAGGAATGGAAGAAGTCTTTCTCCGCCACATATGTATGCTTTCTGGAGCCGCGCATGAATTTCTTCTTCACCATTTCAATTTCCTGAAGCTTGCGGACACTTGTACTCATACTTGCCTTGGTCATACCCAGTTCTTCCCTCATTTCATCGAGGGTCAATTGTTCCTTGAAATACATGGTAGCGTATAATTTGCCAGCAGATGGTGTCACTCCATATAGATCCATTGTTTCAGAAATGGCACCAATCACCTGGTCTTTGGCATGCTCCATCTTTTCCTTCGCGTGATGATCATTTTTATTATCCAATGAGCCACCTCTCCTTTTTCTATTGTCCAATTAATTAAATTTTTTCTTAACAAACTTAATGTTAACGCGTAGAAATTAAATGTCAAATGCCCATATAATAAATAGTGCATGTAATTGCGCTTCTGGCACTGGTTCTCACATATTTTATTTTAGACTTTGACATCCATACACAGCTATGGTAGATTTAACTTTGTTCAATACGTTAAATTTTTTCTTAACAAAATTAACATTATCTGCAAGGAGGGGTTGAATGCAACAGAAACAACAATACATAGATGGTCAATGGGTCGGTGCCCTCTCTGGTGAAACGCGTGAGATCATTAATCCGTTCAACCGAGAAGTCATTGCCATTGCCGCAGAAGGCAATGCCGAAGATGCACGAAAAGCAATTACAGCTGCCAGAAAAGCCTTCGACCTGGGAGAATGGCCAGGAACCCCTGCAACGGAGCGCAGTAAAATTGTACATAAGATTGCCGACTATATTTTGCGTGATAAAGAGGAACTCGCAGAACTGGAATCACTGGATACAGGGAAAACAGTAGAAGAGAGCAGGGGAGACATGGAAGACATAGCTGGTGTCTTCCGCTATTACGCAGAACTGGCAGACAAAGACGGCGGTGAAATCATCGATTCTCCGGTTCCTGACTCTGTGAGTAAGGTGGTCAGAGAACCTGTTGGTGTCTGTGGGCAAATCACTCCATGGAACTACCCGCTTTTGCAGGCATCATGGAAGCTTGCCCCAGCGCTCGTTACTGGGAACACCTTAGTGATGAAGCCCAGTGAAATAACACCATTGACGTCCGTAAAAGTCTTTGAATTGATGGAAGAAGCGGGAGTGCCAAAAGGTGTCGTCAATCTTGTACTTGGATCAGGAAGTACAGCAGGTGCAGAGCTATCCTCCAATGAAGACGTAGACTTAATTTCCTTCACTGGCGGTATTCAAACGGGAAAGAAAATTATGCAGGCGGCAAGTAGCAATGTGAAAAAGCTTGCACTGGAGCTGGGTGGTAAAAACCCGAATGTCATCTTTGCCGATGCTGATTTTGAAACTGCCGTCGATCAGGCCTTGAATGGGGTATTCTTCCATGCTGGCCAAATCTGTTCTGCCGGTACAAGAATTCTTGTGGAGGAAAGTCTCCAAGAGAAATTCGTAAATGCCTTAGTAGACAGAGTTAAAAACATTAAATTAGGCAGCGGTTTTTCTGAAGACACACAAATGGGTCCATTAATTTCTGAGGAACATCTTCAGAAGGTTACTGATTATGTAGAGGCTGGTGTGAGGGAAGGAGCAGAGGTAGCAGTTGGCGGCAAACGACCAGAGGATCCTGAACTACAGCAAGGCTTCTTCTACTTGCCAACCGTTCTTACCAATTGTTCAACAGATATGGATGTTGTCCAGAATGAAGGCTTCGGCCCAGTTATCACGATTGAAACCTTCTCGGCAGAAGAAGAAGCCGTCAAACTGGCCAACGATTCCATCTACGGACTTGCCGGTGGGGTCTGGACAAAGGACATAGCCAAAGCAGAACGCTGTTCAGCAAAAATGCGCATGGGAACAGTATGGATCAATGATTTCAACCTATACTTCCCTCACGCACCGTGGGGAGGATTCAAACAGTCGGGAATCGGCCGTGAACTCGGAAGGCCAGGATTGGAAGAATACCAGGAAACCAAACACATTTTCCACAACCTCAACCCTGAACCGATCAACTGGTTCTAAAACCTTTTAATATAAGATGTACAAGCTGTCTTCCGTAGAGGGAGACAGTTTTTTAAATTCAAACGATGGCTATTATCCCATCCCTCATAAAATGAGCAGCCTAGAGCATACTAAAGTTATCTCACCTAATATCAGGAGGTAGCCTATGGCTGAAAACAATATTAATCTTACATCTGCCGAGATCGGCTGTCTATGGACAGCTTATATGAATAACAGCATGTCCGAAAAAGTATTGAAATTTTTACTGCAGCATATAGAGGATGACGAGATAAAACCCATCATAAGTACATCCTATGATTTGGCCTCCACCCACTTGAAGCAGCTTCAATATTTGCTGGAACAGGAAAACTATGCCCTGCCCCATGCTTTCACAGAGGAAGACGTGAATATGGCTGCTCCCTGGCTGTTTTCGGATATATTCTGTTTGACCTATGTTAATCACATGGCTAAAGTGGCGATAGTCACCTATAGCGGCTTCATTGGCATGTGCACCCGAAAGGATATCCGACAGTATTTTTCCAACTCTATGCAGGAATCCATCCAGTTTTTTAACCAGGCAACAGATATTGCACTCGAAAAAGGAATTGAAGCGAGGCATCCTTATATCGAAGTGCCGACTGAAACGGAATATATCAACAGTAAAAATTACTATAATGGATTAAACCCGTTCAGTGAGAACCGTCCGCTTAATTCCATTGAAATTTCCCACCTGTACCTCAATGTGACCACCAATATGGTGGGGGGGAAGCTGGCAACCGCTTTTGCCCAGACATCACCAACCAAAGAGGTGCAGGACTTCCTACTGCGGGCAAAAGATGTCTCTCAAAAGCACGTCAAAATATTCACATCCACATTAATGGAAGATGACATCCAAGCAGCTCAATCACCAGATGTATGTATCAGCAATTCGACCACACAGACCTTCTCTGACAAATTACTGATGTTCCATATATCGCTCATGACTGCTGCTGGCATCGGGAACTATGCAGCAGCGGCAGCTGCCAGTCAGCGAAGTGATCTAATGGTCAATTATGAACGTCTTTCCTTGGAGACGGCACGCCTTGCAAAAAGTGGTGCAGATCTGATGATAGAAAATAACTGGATGGAGCAGCCTCCAGGTGTTAAAAACCGAGAGAAGTTGGCCAGGGATAAAGGGAAAAACTGACATGGTGCCTGTTTTGTTCGTTTAAATTCTAGCCAAAGGGGAATTTTAATTATACAGATATTTCCTTCACCTGCCTTTCAGTGAATTCCCCAAATCCGTGGAGCGTTTCAAGAAAAGCTTTCAGGACAATGAAAAGGATTGGGAGGTTTTAAGCAATGACACAAGGTAATAATAAACAATCGGCAACACTGATGAATAATGAGGCATTGCGCGGTAAGCCACAGTTGGATATCGATCGTGTGATTGATAAGAAGTTGCCAGGCGGGGCAGAATATCGCAAGGAGCGGAATAGAGATAAATAAGACAGGCTGCCTGAAGGTATGACCAGCATAATGTATTTCTGCAGACATATCATGTCTGCTTTTTTTATGAAAAAAATAGGCATCAGCCGGAATTCAATAGCATTCATTCCATCATGACCTTGACCTTTACGCAACGTGAAGGTCTATGATGAAGTCAATCGGGAGGTGATACCATGGAATATACTGTGCAAGGCTTAGCAAATATGGCGGGTGTCAGCAGACGCACCCTACGTTATTATGACGAGATAGATCTGCTGAAGCCAGCAAGGATTTCCACATCAGGATATCGTATTTACGGTGAAAAAGAAGTGGATCAGCTTCAGCAGATATTGTTTTACCGCGAAATGGATGTTCCACTCGATGAGATACGCCAAATTTTAATGGATCCTAAGTTTGATGAAGGCGAGGCACTTAGCAGGCATTATAGGAAATTGAAATCTGAGCGAAACCGACTCAATAAGATGTTGGAAGTTCTGGAGGAGACCATTGCCAGTAAACAGGGGGGAAAAACAATGAGGGCCCAAAGGAAATTTGAGGCATTCAAGAAAGAAATGGTGGATGAAAATGAGCGGACATACGGGGATGAAATCCGCCAAAAATATGGGGATGAGACAATCGATAAGAGCAATGCTCAGCTGATGGGCTTATCAGAACAAGACTACAGAGAAATGGAACAGTTATCACAAGAAATTCTCACCCTTCTCCCGAAAGCCAAAGCAGCTGGAGATCCGAACTCCAAAAAAGCACAGCAGTTGGCAGCGAAGCATAAGCAGTGGCTAATGTTCTTTTGGGAAAGTTACTCGAAGGAAGCACATGCAAGCCTTGCAAAAATGTATGTAGCAGATGAGCGTTTTTCTGCTTACTACGACAGAGCAGCAATAGACGGAGCAAAATTCCTTCGGGATGCCATCCTCCATTACACAAGTTAACCTTGGTATCTACCAAGGTTAACTTATTGAATATTTATTATATGGTATTCTTCAATCCAGCCTACGGTCACAGAAGGTAAACACTGGGCAGCCTTCACATATAGGCTTAGCCTTGCAATGGACTTTTGCATGTTCTACCAGCAGGGCGTGGAATTCATTGTAGAACTGGAGATTCCCCTGTACCTCTTCCTCCACTTTTCCCCGGAATGCATCATAGGCTTTCGGCATGTTGAAACCGATACGGTAGAATATCCTTCTTGCATAAGCATCAACTACGAAGACTGGATGGTCAAAAGCATACAGCAACATGACATCCGCAGTCTCCCTGCCAATGCCATTAATGGACAAAAGCTCTTCCCTCAACTTCTTGCCATCCTGCTGTTGTACTTTCGAAACATGAAAGTCATACCGCTCGTACCATTCCAAAAACGCCTTGATCCTCTTGGCTTTCATATTGAAAAAGCCGCTGGAGCGAATCAACAAAGCCAATTCTTCCACTGGCATAGCATAGAGGGTTCGTTCTTCAAGATAGGGTCTCAGTTTCAAAAAAGCTTTCTCTACATTGCGCCAGCTAGTATTCTGAACCAATATCGAACCAATCATCATCTCAAATGGAGTGTCTGCAGGCCACCATCCCTGGGGGCCGTAGAAGTCCATCAGCTTTTCATATACCAACAGATAACCAGACCGGCTCATTTCCATTCCAGCTCCAGCAGTTTCTCTTTCATCGCCAAGCCGCCGCGAAAACCGGTCAACTTGCCATTTTTGCCGACTACCCGGTGGCATGGAACCACGATCATGACTGGATTGGCTCCAATGGCCGCACCTACTGCCCGCACTGCCTTCGGTCGACCTATTTCACCAGCAATTTCTGAGTAGGCAGCCGTAGCAGCATAGGGAATCTTTGATAATGCATTCCAAACTTCTTGTTGAAAGGGAGTGCCGACTACATCCAGTGGAATTTCGAATTCTTTACGGCCGCCATCCAGATACTCCATGATCTCTTCTATATAAGAAGCTACCCTGTCCTGGTCCTCCACAAGCAATGCTCTCGGTCGCTTCGCTGCTTTCCATTGTTCAATTTCTTCCCAGCTGCCATTTTCAGACCCGACGAAAGCCAATCCCTTCTCAGTCACCGCTACATGCAGGGAACAGAGGGGATGGGCCATGTCCCCAACATAAATCTTCTCCGTTGTGTCCATCCTGTTCTATTCCTCCATTCATTCATCATCCGCCTTCCTGAACGTTAGTCAATGTAGAGCGGCCCTGATAAGAATCATTCTTGATGATGGATATTCTCCCATCAGTCTCCAGCACTACGGCATGCACCTCGTCCATGGACCCAATGCCATCAGATCTGGCAGCCTGTAGAATTTCCACTTCCAGCACACGCGCTTTCTTCATCGCCGTCCGCAAGTATTGGCCCTGATAATAAAGCAGCTGTGGCTTTGACTTAATTAGCCGGCTCACAACCGTAGATCTTACCGATAAAGCCGCAATCATATACTGCATGCCGATCAAAACAAAAAATGCAGTCAGTCCTTGCACCAGACTTACCTTTTGATTCAGCAAGATCGTTGCGAGTGTTGAACCAAGGGCAACGGTCACCACCAGGTCGAATGCGTTCATCTTGGATAGGGTGCGCTTTCCTGAAACACGCAGAAACAGCACTAACCCGATATATGCCAGCAACCCGACCAACAGGGTCCGACCAATTGCTTCCCAACCATTAAAAAACATCTTGTCCACCTCTTTTCCGAGAACATATATTACTATAGTTTCCCCGGCAAGCAGGTGGAAAACGTCCTCTTCAACCTAGAAGGCCAAAAAGCAGGACCCCTCCTTAGTCAGAGGATTCTTGTGGAATTGATGACAGCATTTCGTCGATAGCCGCTGCTACACCATCTTCATCATTTGTTTTTGTTATATGAGAGCACATGTCCTTGATTTCTTTTTCAGCGTTCCCCATAGCCACACTGCGCCCCGCCATTTGCAGCATGCTGGCATCATTGAAGTTGTCTCCAAGTGTCATGACATCCTCCATACCGATCTCCATAGTCTCTGCAAGGAATTGTAAGGCGATTCCTTTTTGAGCGTCTGGATGGTTGAACTCCAGATTGATATCGCCTGATGAGGTGATTGCTAGATCTTCCTTTCCCTGTAAGGCCTGGCGGAGATCTGCCAGCTTTTCCTTATGCAGGGAAAAGGCAAGGATCTTATATATCTCCAAGCCCTCGATGGCGAATACTTCCTCGTTGTCTTGGATGAACTCCACTTGTTCATCCTGGAAACGCTGTTCTGCGCCTTCAATGATCTCTTCCTCGGAAAGGGATGGATTCGCAGATTTCATAATATCGATCATGACTTCCAGGAAATGTTCCCTATTGGTGGAATACACGCCATTGCTGGTAAAGAATTCAAAGTACATGCCTGCACGATCACATAGCTCTTGTATGTGTTTGGCCGTTGTTCTGCCCAATGGCGCAGAGCGCAGGACCGTTTTATCCTCTGAGTATGTCTGTGCCCCATTCAGGCAGATGACAGGAGCAGTAAGCCCTGCCTCCTTCAAGGGCTTTTCGGCCGCACCATAGGACCTGCCTGTAGCCACCACAAATTTCAGTCCCTGGTTGATCGCTCTTTCAATGGCTTCTGCATTCTTTCTGCTTACTTCCCCTTTTTCATTTAATAAGGTACCGTCTAAATCTGTCGCTATAAGTTTCATGGTTCATTTCAGTCTCCTGTTCTTCTGAGGTGGTTAGCCGTGGGTCTTTCTGATTCTCTTACCCATTTCAATTACATCCTCTGCAAGCTTTTCCAGCCGATAGAGGATCTCTCCATTTGTAATTTCTTTCTTTTCATCGAAGTATTCCTCTTCAATGAATACGTACTGTGGCAGCACCATCGCTTTCATGTAAGACAGGATTGGCTTTAGCTGATGTTCCACCACCAGATGGTGTTTGGAAGAACCGGCTGTGGCTATCATACCTGCCGTCTTATTCATCATGGTGTCCACGGGGAGCACATCGAACATATTTTTCAATGCTCCAGGGATGGAAGCCTGGAAAATAGGCGTGCCGATGATATAGGCGTCCGCTTCCATCAATTGATTGATAAGGGTTTTAGTATCTCCTTCATATTCCGTATAATGTCTTCCATCACAAAAATCGAGCTGGTAATCCTTCAAGTCCACCAGTTCCACTTCCACTTCTGGAGAGAATTTTTTCACATTATCTAACACCTTTTCAACAGTGGCTCTGGTCTTTGAGCCGACAATTGATCCAGCGATGCCGATCACTTTCATTTTCTCACCCCTATGGAGTTATTCCCGCTATATTCCCATTATTTATGGTTGCATACTCCATCATTTTACCTTATTCCGGCTATAAATTCTTTATTCCCGACTTAAGAATGGCTGAAAAACATAGGCAGAATAAAAAAACCGGAAATACATGATATTTCCGGATCCTCCCTTTATTTTAATTCAAATGTCTCCTCCACTTTGATACTATCCAGCACGGATTGGACCATGGAACAGTTTTTCCTGGTCAATTCCATTGCCTTTTCCACCTTTTTCTCCGGTATGTCCTTTCCGTAAATCGTAAAGTGGAGGTTGATTTCCTCTACACGATCGGCAATATTGGGATTACGTTTCACATCAGCCTTTATATTAATATCATCGAAATCCACCCTCATTTTTTTCAACACTTTGCGCAACACCCCGCCACTGCAGACAGCCACGGAAGAAACAAGCAGCGCATATGGACGGAACCCATGTTGGTCATCGCTGGATATATCCAGCTTTCCATAGTCAAACTCTGTCTGAAAACCGTTCTCCATCATTTTATATTCCATTATCATCATCCTTTATCAAGAGTTACTTGTAGTATATAGGATGCTGCCGAAAAATTAATGCGAAATGCTTATAAGCCCCCTAATCAATAAATCCTTGTTTCTTCACCTCAATGCCCAACGACATGGGCAGAACGCTCCTATTATTTGCTCGCGGCAGAGATATATCCAATTGATTCCTCGGATGAGTTGTTGCCAGGATGCCAAAAATAAAGGTACCTTCTAATAATAAAGGAGAGGTGAAAATGGACAGACAGCGAGCAGAAGAGATTATCGATTCGCCGCAGATGATCCAGGTGAACTATCGAGGAATTCCCGTATATCTTCAGGGTATCAACCAGGAAGAAACAGCAACCGTTTTTCCTTTGGATGAAATGCATCATGAACAGCAAGTGGACCTCCAGGGTCTGGAAGAAATAAGAATCAAGCCGATTGATGAACAGTTCCATCCCTTCTAACAATCGGGGCGTCTGAACAATACCAGGCGCCTTCTTTATTTACCGGCTGAGGCATTTCTTTTACATAAACACATAGGCTTGTATAATAGTAGATAAATCAATTGCCCATCGCCAACGGAGGTGAATCGATGGACGCATCGTCTATTATCAACAAACTCAAGGATCGAACACCAGCGATACTAGGCCAGAACAATTATTTCCGATCTGCCATTTTAATCCCTCTCGTAGAAAAGGATGGGGAGACACATCTTCTCTTTGAAGTAAGATCCATGAAGCTGCACCGGCAGCCGGGTGATACCTGCTTCCCTGGAGGGAGAATCGAGCAAGATGATCAAAGTCCATGTGCCGCTGCCATCAGGGAAACAACGGAAGAACTGACGGTTAAAAAGCAGCAAGTGGAGGAAGTTATTCCTCTCGACTATGTCGTCTCCGATTCTGGTAGGATTATCTATCCGTTCGTCGGCAGCATTAGGACAATGGAGGAGATCCAACCGAATGACGGGGAAGTAGAAGAAGTCTTTACCGTTCCCCTCTCTTTTTTTCTAGAGAATGAGCCAGATATTCATCAGGTTCGCCTGCACGTAGAACCGGGTGATGATTTCCCTTATGAATTGATTGTCGGTGGGGAAAATTACAACTGGCAGTTCCGGAAAATCGATGAACTGTTTTATCAGTATGACGGAAAAGTCATCTGGGGTCTGACCGCCAAGATCCTTCGTCATTTTGTAGACCTGCTGAAGTCATAATGCAAAAAATGGATTGCCCATAGGGCAATCCATTTTTTATCTTTAACAGAAGGAGTCTTGCTTATTCGGATTTTTCATTCCAAAGATTGGGCGGATCAACAAGGCAAGCCCGGTACCAAGCATAGCCATGACCATCCAAACCCAACCATGCAGGCTGAAGGATGCAATTCCGCCAAAGTAGGCACCGATATTACAACCGAATGCCAGGCGTGCACCATATCCCATCAATAGCCCGCCGATAATGGAAGCACCGGCAATGCCTGGTTTTAACTTCCTTGGCTTGAAATTCCCTTGAGCTGAAGCTGCTATAAAGGCTCCCAGGATAATCCCAAAGTTCATGACACTTGTAGAATCTGCCAGGACCGACTGGGTCAGTGCTTCTCCATTGGCTCCGGAGAAATACCCCCAAGATGCAACGTCAATTCCTACTGCGGAAGCAGCTTTTCCTCCCCAAAGCGCAAACGCGGAAGTAATTCCCCACGGATTTCCGCGAATTGCCAGAGTCAAAGCGTTCAGCACCGCAAGCACAATTCCTGCCACGAATAGTGGCCATGCTCCACGGAAGACCTTTTTCCAACCATTTGTAGTAGCTAAAGGCTTCATCATAGGCGGATTTTTCTTCTTGGCAATTTGAATGGTCAGCAAGTAAATGGCTGCGAAAATGACCATTTGAGTCAACCAGCCGCCAAAGTATCCAAACCCTGTTGTTTCCGCTAGTGAGATGGCAGGAAGGGAAGGTGTATCCATCCAGAAAGTAAAGTGGTAGGCACCAATCGTAGAACCGATAATGAATGAAGTAATCGTTAATACCATGGAGGATGACCCACCACCTAAATTATAAAGGGTTCCTGAAGCACAACCATTACCTAGTTGCATGCCGATCCCGAATAGAAACGCACCGACCAGTACACTCACACCCACAGGTGATACATAACCGGATGGGTCATTTCCTGTGAAACTGAACCCTGTGCCGAGGATAATGGCAAAAAGGGTGGTGGCGACTGCCAACATGATCATGTGTGCCTGAATTCCCTGTACATTCCCCACGGATACCAACCTCCGGAATGCCGAAGTGAAGCCAAAACGTGCATGCAGAAGCGTTACTCCCAATGCAATACCAATTATATATAGAACACCCTGTGTCAATGTGGTTGTGGTGAGAATTGCAATCAATAGAGCGATCGCAGCAATGATTCCTGCTGTCATATATGGTTTTTGTATCGGATTTAACTCCTTGACTACCGTTGTAGGGTTTATATTGATTTTTTTCGTTGTTGTTGAACCTAATGCGGTCTGTTCCATTCAACAAACCTCCTTATCTGATAATCTTAGTCAGATTTAAATATTACAATATTCTATGGAAATTGTAAATACTATTTTGTAGAAACTTGCATTGGAGGCAGGAAGCTTTCTTTGAAGAGCAGAAGTTTTGACATGCATGTTCATCTAGGGTAATTTAAATTGATTGACAATAGAAATTTACAACATTAGTGGGAAACCATAAATATGAAAGGAGGCGGCACCTTGAAAGCTCTTTGGAGAGGTTATATGGAAGCATCATTAATCCTGAAAATTACAGTCTCTCTTCTTTTGGGAGTGATTGTCGGTTTGGCTGCCGGCGAGTCTGCTAGTGTTCTCTCTCCTTTGGGGGACCTATTGATTCGTCTGCTCAACTTCCTGATCATCCCTCTGATTTTGTTCACCCTTATCGTAGGCATCAATCAGACAAATGCACAGAACCTGGGGAGGATGGGTGGAAAGACGCTCCTCTACTATGTCGCCAGTACCGCTTTGGCTATTATAGCGGGTCTCGTTGTTTCGCTTGTCTTCCAGCCGGGCAGCGGCATGCCACTACCAAGTGGAGAGGAGCTTGAGACCCCCGATAATCCCGGGATCAGTACAATGCTCTTGAGCATTGTACCGGAAAATATTTTCATCGCTTTCAGTGAACTCAATTTATTGGGGATCATTTTCACTGCTTTCGCCTTCGGAATCGCTATTTCGATTTTACAGTCCTCCAAGGCTTTTACAGAGCAGGGAAAGCTACTTTTCAGTGTGGCAGAAGGACTTAACGAAGCAACGCTGACGATTATGAGAGGTGTCCTGCAATACGTACCAGTGGGAATCTTTGCGATTGTAGCCAATACAGTGGGGAATCAAGGGACTAGCACCTTATTGTCCCTTGGCCATATGCTTATGGTTTTCTATATCGCCTTAATGGTCCAGCTGATATTCTATATTCTTTCTTTGTTCATCTTTAAAATCTCGCCTACAGCCTTTTTCCGACAGGCCCGTACCCCTATGTTGACTGCATTTGTCACCCAAAGCAGCTCTGGTACACTCCCTCTCACCTTGAACGCAGCAAGGAATATGGGGTTAAACAAGGGTCTCTATGGTTTCAGTCTGCCACTAGGAGCTACCATCAATATGGACGGCGCAGCAATTAGGATTGCAGTCTCGGCAGCCTTTGCCGCCAATATGATCGGAGACCCATTGAGTTTCGGCGAAATGTTCCAAGTAGTTCTCATTGGTACATTGGCATCAATTGGTACAGCCGGCGTACCAGGAGCTGGCATCATCATGATTGCCACTGTTTTCGTCCAAGTCGGACTACCGCTTGAAATTGCAGCATTGCTCACATCCGTGGACGCAATTATCGGAATGGGCGCTACAGCCCTGAACGTAACCGGAGATATGGTGGGGAGCTCGATCGTAAATAAGACGGAGACAAAGCATTACCAGCCGAAATCAACTTGATCCATACAAAAAGCACACCTGTTAGAAAATCAACAGGTGTGCTTTTTGCTGCTGCAAATGGTTGTTAACCGCCATTGCTATCAAGGTTTGAAGTGTCTCCTGTACGCCTGTACAAACGCCTCAGGAGAAGTTTTGACGTTATAGGAAAACACCCCTTTGATGGTATGAAGGTACAACAGGCCTCCACGCCCACCAATAAAGCGGTAAGACATATCGAGAACATCTTGAATGGCAAACTCCCTATGTTTGGTAACCACCTTATCCTCATAGAGATACAGGGTCCGGGGATCCTCTACATCCTTCTGTTCCAAACTCTTTACTTGCCTTTCCACCTTGAAGTAAGGCTGCTCTGCAATCAATTTCATAAGAACCCTCCAAAGGGATGGTGAATAGTTTATATCTCAGCTAAACGCAGCTGATTTCTCTTCCACTGAATCCATTGATTCTCACGAGTTTCCCGTGGAAGGAACTGCCTGATATCCTCTTCATGATACCCAACCTGCAGGCGTTTATTGTCCATAATGATCGGACTCCGGAGCAAATTCGGATGTGCTTGGATCAACTCCAATAGTTCTTTTAACGGGAGAGCCTCCAGGTCAATATCCAGTTCCTTATAAATCTTGGATCGTGTGGAAATGATCTCTTCCGTGCCATCGACGGTCAAACGCAGTACATCATAGAGCTCCTGTACCGTAAGAGGATCCCTTAATACATTCCGTTCACTGAAAGGAATCCGGTTACTCCTGAGCCATTCTTTTGCCTTTCTTGTTGATGAACATGGTACACCATAGAGCTTTACTGTCATTTATCATACCCCATCTCATAAAAGATTTTTTTATTATGTATGAACGGAGACAGATGTCATCCATTTCCATTTTGCTTATGTAAGCCTCTTTTCAGCAGGTTCATTTCCACAATGAAATTATCCATCGCCTCATCATCCGACAACTCCCTGGCGAATTTCTCCACAAAGTTGCGGAAGACCACAGCCGTAATGATCTGCACAATATAGAACAGCTCTTTTTCCTCGGATATGTTGAGTATATCCCGGTTTATCAGCCGTTTGATCTCCTCAATCTGTTCATTGCTTTGTGTTCCACTGAACATGGTAGTAAAGGCATCTTCTATCTTATGGGTGACATTCAGGAAAGCATTCTTGAGGAAGTTACGCTCCTCCTCATCAGGCAATTCATACAAAAATTTCCTGTAAATTTCAGTCACTGCTTTAAAAATGTCTCCATCATACTTCTTCAGCATGCTTATAAGTGATTCCTTCCTCTTCTCTGCCTGCTCATTCAGAAGGAAAAAAAAGATGTCCTCTTTATCTTCAAAATACTGATAAAAACTTCCACGGGGAATACCAGCCGCTTTAACAATGTTGGAAATCGATGCTTCGAATAAGGGCACACGTGAAAATTCTTCTTCAGCAGCATGAACCAATTTTTGCCGTTTTTCTTCTGGTAGATTAAAGAATGTTGGCTTCGGCAAAGCACTTCCTCCCCTTACTCGTGACACTGTGTCATTTATCATCTCCAATTATATATGACACAGTGTCACCAGTCAATTTCACTCTTGTTTTGCCAATGGATTTTTTCTTGAAATTTTACTAATTTGTGACGAAAAGGGGAAGGAAGTATAATAAAAGGTGAAAAGGAGAGAAGCATGTTGCTGGAAAAATGGATAAAGGAAGCAAAACATACAGTCGTTTTTACCGGCGCTGGGATGTCTACGGAAAGTGGACTGCCCGACTTCCGTTCCTCCTCAGGTGGAATGTGGAAGGAAAAGGATCCAAGCAGAATTGCCAGTGCCGATGCATTGAATAATAATGTCAACGAATTTATAGAGTTTTACCGTGACCGAGTCCTGGGTGTCAAAGAGTATGGTCCGCACAAGGGACATTACATCCTGGCCGAATGGGAAAAGCAAGGGAAAGTGATGTCCATCATTACACAGAATGTGGATGGTTTTCATCAAAAGGCAGGAAGCAGACAGGTTGCCGAGCTTCACGGCACGCTTCAGCATCTTCACTGTCAGTCGTGTGGAAGGAGTTATGACAGTGAAGGCTATATCCATCAGGATTACCACTGCTCCTGTGGAGGAATACTCAGACCCTCTGTGGTCCTGTTCGGTGAGACCCTACCAGAGGATGCCTTTCAGTTTGCACTATCAGAGTCCCGCAAAGCTGATTTATTTATCGTACTTGGTTCTTCATTAAGTGTCACACCGGCTAACCAATTCCCTGTCATTGCCAAAGAATGCGGAGCGAAAGTGGTCATCATCAACAAAGAGCCGACTGATATGGACTACATTGCTGATGAAGTCATACACGACAGACCAGTCGGCGAGGTACTTGCTGAAGTGGCACTATGATAAAAGGCATCGCAAACACTGGACGCGATGCCTTTAACACAACCTGCGCCTTATGCCATCCATTTGGGTGGCATATTTTTGTCCCAATAGATTTCCCCGATATCATGATGTTGTTCAAAACCGTCCTGACTCAGATGGTAGTGGAAATTGAACCAATATCCTTCCAATGGGCGATTATCCCGGCGGACATGGAATTTGGCTATATCTTTCCCCTCTCTATCATCATGGATATTGAAGATCCGCTCTCCCACACCTGGGGAAGGTTCCTCTGTTATACTGTAATACGGTACAGCAATTCCCCCTCCTTGATCTGTTACCAATCCTTCCAAGACATCTGTCATTTTCGGCAGTATGACAGAGGTGAATTCATCCTCCACCTGCGGCACGATTCTAGGACCCAATTTATGTAACGTTTTTTCTTTTGCCTTCTCTGTCAAAGTTTGCAGGTAATCTTGATCATTAAGTTCGAGCGTGACATCCAGTTCCTCCCGGGTGTCCGCCGCTGCCTGTCCTCGTTCTGCATCCTGCCTAGCGTCTGTTTCACTTCCCTCATTTTCTGCTTCTGCAGTCAAATGGACAGGTGGTGTGTACATTCCTAGCGTCATTACCGTAATCATTGCAACTAAAGCTTTTCTCACCCAAGGCTTCATGTGTATGTTCCTTTCATCTGCTTACTTACCCCAATTTTATCATGCCATCTCACAATGTCTATAATATTAACAATATTTTAATATTGATGTAATACCCAATCATAGGTGGAGACCTGCTTCCGAAAGACAGAACAATTTCGACCGGAGCAGATGCATGAGGTACAGAATAGAGTACATGAAAAAGAGCAGCCAACAGTGCTGCCCTTGTCATATCAACAGATTTATTACAATTGCCTGCGATTTACTTTCTCCCCGTCATAATAGAAAACGACTCTTTTATTCTCTACCATGGTTTCCATATGGACATTTCGTCCCCAAAGCTGATAAATATATGGGAGGACATGTTCCAGATAATGCACATCAAGCTCTGTCCCTTCAAAACTATGCGTGAGGTATAATTCTCCGTTGCGGAGATAGTCCCCATTGGTTACCGTAATATATGGGAACCCACCATTAACACGCATGGATACCAGCTGATCCCGCACATTTTGGTAATCTTTATCTGTAATTCGATAATCTCTTCCCTGCTTCTCAAACAAATACATGTCTTCCTGTTCAACCAGTTCTTTCGTAAGGTAATTGCGGATGAACGAAATATCTGACTCAATTTCCCTGACCTCGAATATTTTCTCCCTGCCTGAATCTGGCTCCACCCCCATCATTTTCATTTCATCTGTCGGGTTATTATAGCGCTCTTCAATATCTTCAAATATCTTCAGGCCAAGGTAATATGGATTGATCTGCTGTTTGGATGGCTGGACGACACTTGCGTTCAATGAAGCAAATTCCACTACTTCATCGGAGGTCAAATCCATTTCCCGCAGTATACGCTGATGCCAATAGCTGGCCCATCCTTCATTCATGATCTTTGTTTCCAGCTGAGGCCAAAAATACTGCATCTCTTCCCGCATCATCGTCAGGATATCACGCTGCCAGTCTTCCAGTTCCCTGCTATATTCCTCAATGAACAGGAGTATGTCTTTTTCGGGCTTAGGCGGGAATTGTTTCCGTTTCTTAAAGATCTTTGGTTTTTCCGCAGGCTTTTCATCTATATCCCATAAATCATCATAATCTGTCTTTACTTTCGGATCAGAAAGTTCTTCCTCTTCATCCTCATAGGCTGGAAGCTTTGGTCTGACAATGGAAGGATCAATATGCTCCTGAATGGATAATACGGCGTCGAGAAACTTTTCAACTTCGTCTTTTCCATGTACCACTTCATAATGGGCAATTCGTTCAGCTGTTGCTGTCATGGACTCCACCATATCACGGCGGGTGTTTGAAAACCTTACGTTATTCTTAAAAAAGTCACAATGGGCGAGCACGTGGGCAATGATCAATTTGTTCTGAATCAAGCTGTTGGTATCCAGCAGAAATGCATAGCATGGATCAGAATTGATCACCAGTTCATATATCTGGCTCAGACCCAGGTCATACTGCAGCTTCATCCGATGAAACTGTTTTCCGAAACTCCAGTGGGTGAATCTTGTTGGCATGCCATACGCTCCAAAGGTATAAATAATATCAGCCGGACAGATTTCATACCGCATCGGGTAGAAATCCAGACCAAAATCGGATGCAATCTCTGTAATCTCATCGATCGCATATGTCAGTTCCTTCTGTTCCGACAAAGCGGGATCCCTCCATTCTTGTTCATATCAAAAGACGAGCAGAAAGCAAGTTCCAAGAAATCAGTGCAGCCAAGTGTATATTTTTTCAATCCGGGAAAACTGAAAACAGAGGAGGGATTTTCATGCAAGAGCAATTCTTGTCAATCGAAGAATTCAATGATCTACTGCATAAATGGAACGGCCACCGTGTTAAAATCACCAAACATGAAATGGATGACATTGACGAGACATTCATGGATCTCGAAACCATCTCCTATGGTAAAGATAACCGAAGAATTGACGACTATGAACCGCTCCATGAACTTCAGCTGAATGGAGACGCCGAAATTGAAACAACAGAAAACGAATTCGAACCTCTGCCTTCCCCGACTTATGAAATCCCGCTGGAAGACGACTCTTTATATGAAAAAGACGGCTCCCAGCTGATTATCAGTACGGACCGCGCCGTCTATAAAATTGAGCAAGTATAGCGATCGTTCAGGTGCCCACCTGGACGATTGTCCTCTTTATGCTTGTTATACAGGCTGGGTTTGTTTTTTAAAAAAGCTTTTCATCGCATGATAGACGTCGCTTTTCTGCTTGAGGATGTGATGGCGGAATTTCGGGTCGTCAATGGTTTTATACGCATTCATCAAGGTGGAAGGACGATTATACCCATTTACTTCACCATATCCGAACATGCTGGAGACATCCATGATTTCCTGTACCAGCTGCAGACATTTTGGATTATCAGAGGTTATATTTTCTCCATCTGAGAAATGAAAAGGATAGATATTATAGCGGGCAGGACTGAACCTATCCTCAATCAATTCCAGTGCCTTAAAATATGCTGAAGAACAAATGGTTCCACCGCTTTCCCCTTTGGAGAAAAAGTCTTCTTCGGACACTACTTTTGCTTCCGTATGATGGGCGATAAAAGCAATTTCCACCGATTCATATTTAGAACGGAGGAATTTTGTCATCCAGAAAAAGAAACTCCTGGCCATATATTTCTCAAACGTCCCCATAGAGGCACTCGTATCCATCATGGCGAGTACGACCGCCTTCGATTCCGGCTTTCTTACTTCATTCCAAGTCTTGAACCGCAAATCGTCTTGATAAATCGGTGTGATGCCAGGCTTGCCCTCCGTGGCATTCCTTTTCAGTGCTGTAAGAATCGTACGCTTTTTATCGATATTGCCCATCAAGCCTTTTTTCCGTACGTCATTGAATTCCACTTTTTCCGTAATAATCTCTGCTTGTTCTTTCTGCTGCAAGTTCGGAAGCTCCAGTTCCCTGAACAACACTTCCTCGATTTCAGCTAAAGAAACATCTGCTTCGTAATAATCTTCCCCAGGCTGGTCGCCTGCCTTTTTCCCTTTTCCGGCACCCTGTTTCCCTTGCCCCGGTTCTCCAGGCTCCCTGGCAACTAGATCGCCGACTTCACTATCTCCGTTCCCCTGACCCACATGCTTGGATTTATTATAGTTATATCGGATTTTATACTCATCCAGTGAACGGATTGGAATCTTAATCACATCGCGGCCATTGGACATGATAATATTTTCTTCACTCACTAAATCCGGCAGATTGTTTTTAATGGCATCTTTTACTTTATCCATGTGGCGCTGCTGATCCTGATAGCCTTTGCGATGGAGGGACCAGTTTTCCTTGGAGACGACAAAATTTCCATTTTCTTCGCTCATGATCTTCCCCCTCCTGAAAAGTTCTTACCTTTCTTCGAACTACTGACACAACGATATAAGCCTTCTCTTTTCTGTAAATCTATCAACTACTTTTCATTATTTTATGCACGTACCTGCCGATTATTGACAAGTTTCTGAGTAAAAGCGCAATCAGAAGGCGTTATACAGGAAAAGAGAAACAAAAAGCAACAAGACGCCCATTATATGTCTTGTTGCTTGAATCGCTCTTCTTTCTTTTGCCTATCTGTTCAGCAGACTACCTACATAACGGAGCAGGTCGTTTGCCGAAACTGAGTTGTATCCATGTTCATCAATCAGTCTTGCAATCACTTCATTGATTTTCTTCAATTGATTCTCATCCGGTGTTTTGGAAGATGTCGTAATCTTCACGACGTCTTTTAAATCGGCAAACAGCTTTTTCTGGATAGCTTCCCGCAGCCGTTCATGAGAGTTGTAATCAAATCTTTTGCCCTTTCTTGCATATGCTGAAATTCGGATGAGGATCTCTTCCCGGAATGCCTTTTTCGCATTTTCCGAGATACCGATTTGTTCCTCAATGGACCGCATCAGCTTTTCATCCGGATTCATCTCTTCACCAGTAAGCGGATCTTTGAGCTTATTGCGGTTGCAGTATGCCTCCACATTGTCCAGGTAATTATCCATTAATGTCTTGGCGGATTCTTCATAGGAATAGACGAACGCTTTCTGTACTTCCTTCTTCGCAATCTCATCATACTCTCTTCTTGCCACCGAGATATAATTCATATACCGTTCCTTATCTTCCTTGGCAATCGATGGATGCTGATCCAGGCCTTCCTTGAGTGACCGGAGCACATCAAGTGCATTGATGGCAGGTACGTCCTTCCGGATAATCGCCGAAGAAATACGGTTGATGACATAACGCGGATCAATTCCTGTCATCCCCTCTTCAGTGAACTCATTCTTCAGTTCATCCACATCCACCTGATTGAACCCTTCTACGTTTTCACCGTCATAAAGTCTCATTTTCTTTAAGAGGTCCATTCCATTCTTCTTGGAATCTTCCAATCTGGTCAAAATGGAGAAAATGGCCGCCACTCTCAGAGCATGCGGTGCAACATGGACATGTGCCATATCACTTTCCCTGATCATTTTTCCATAAATCCGTTCTTCCTCCGTGACTCTTAAATTATAAGGAATCGGCATGACGATGATCCGTGAATGAAGAGCTTCATTCTTTTTATTTGCTATGAATGATCGGTATTCCGCTTCGTTCGTATGCGCGACAATCAACTCATCCGCACTGATTAAAGCGAATCTGCCTGCTTTGAAGTTCCCTTCCTGTGTCAGGGAGAGTAAATGCCATAGGAATTTTTCATCACTTTTCAGGATCTCCTGAAATTCCATCATGCCCCGGTTTGCTTTATTCAATTCCCCATCAAACCGGTAGGCCCTCGGGTCTGATTCCGATCCGTATTCAGCAATGGTAGAAAAGTCGATGCTGCCCGTCAGATCAGCGATATCCTGGGATTTTGGATCAGAAGGGGAGAAGGTGCCAATCCCTACACGTTTATCCTCTGAAAAGAAGATCCTTTCCACCTTAACATCCTCAATGCGCCCTCCATATTCCTTCTCCAGTCGCATGGTATTGAGTGGGGATAAATTACCCTCCACCCGGATGCCGTATTCTTCATAGAAGTCTTCCCTCAAGTGTTGTGGAATCAAGTGAAGGGGGTCCTCATGCATTGGGCAGCCCTTGATAGCATACACTGCTCCTTCCTCTGTACGTGAATATTGTTCCAACCCACGTTTCAACATGGTTACAATCGTTGATTTACCACCACTTACAGGCCCCATTAGCAGCAAGATCCGCTTACGGACATCCAGTCGCTTTGCGGCCGGATGGAAGTATTCCTCCACCAACTTCTCAATCGCCTCTTCCAGACCAAAGATCTCTTCCCCAAAAAAGTGGTACATCTTCCTGCCATCCCGCTCCGTGAGCCCTGAACTTTTAATCATATTATATACACGTGAATGAGCAGACTGGGCAACTTCCGGTCGTTCTTTCACAATTTCCAGGTAATCCGCAAAAGTTCCTTCCCACTGCAGACGCTTCTCTTCTTCCCGGTAGTTTCTCACCTTGTTTAGTATATCCATAGATTCTCCTCCATTTAGGACAGGGTTTATTAACATGTTATGCGGTGAGGGAGATGAACATGCCCACGAAGTTTCCAATCATCCATTCCCTCTCATAAAGACGTGTCCGCCTTTCTGCTGATTTATATGCAGCCACTTCCAGGAAAATTATGTAATGAGGAATTTACCATAAAGACTACTTTTTTATTCTGAAAACGAATGAACCCTTCTTTCGCTGTACAACAAGCCTTGGGGGGGGACCACCTACACCGCTACGGAAACTCCACTTCGCTTTCCGCGGGCGACCCGTGAGCTCCCTCGAACTGGCGTTCTCCGGGATCTCACTCTGGTCACGGTTCCCGCAGGAGTCTCGTGGATTTCCACCGCTGGTTGGGAGGTATAACTTGAGTAGTTGTTATGAAGTGAATAGAATTCCAAAAGTGTCATATTCACAAAATTGATTCTTAGCGAGGAAACTTCACTAGACATCCGTCCCATGATCCATCCACATTTAAAACCAGAACACTACATCTAGCGTAGGCAGAATGCGCAGACACCTGTGGGAACAGCACGAGACTGAGACCAGCCCACGGAAAGCGAAACGTTCTGCCGCAGCGAGTTAGGCAATCAATATTAAGTAAAAGAATCACAAAACACCATCCGTCTTGAACAGATGGTGTGCACGACCATTATTCTTCTGCCTGATTCTTCTTTACAATATGAACCTGGGAGATGCTCCTTTCATCCAGCTCTGTAATCGTAAAGGACAGAGGATACTTCTCCAAGGTTTCCCCTTCTTCCGGGAAATGGTCAAATTCCTTCAAGAGGTAACCGGCCAGTACATCTTCTTCCTCTGGAATATTTGTATGGAAAAGACTGTTCAAACGTCTTAGGGTGATCTTCGCGTCACAAATGATTTCTGTATCAGTTATCTTTTCGACCAAAGAGTCATTTTCAGGGTCCATCTCATCTTCAATTTCCAGCCCGATCATCGATTCAATGACATCCTCATGTGTGAGAATCCCCTCGGTTCCCCCATATTCGTCCAATACAATTGCCATATGTTTCTTATCTTTGGTCATCTTGCGGAACACCCATTCAATGGAATTGAATTCATAGACGATCAATGGATCCATATCACTGAAATCAGGCAGAGACTTATCTGCCTCGCTCTGCCATGTAAGGAGGTATTTGGAATGAAATACACCTACAATATTGTCGCTGTCTCCTTGGATTACCGGGTACCTTGTATAAGGATTCTGAACCACTACATTCCTCACTTCTTCATAGGTTGCTGTAATCGGCAAGGAAATCATATCCACTCGAGGGGTGTTCAGAACATCTTTCACATTCAGATTATAAAAGTCCAATACTCCTTTGATTCGGAAAGATTCATCTTCCTTGAATGTTCCTTCCGAACCAGCAATGTCCACCATGGCGCGCAGTTCTTCTTTAGAAATGGAGACTTTCTTGAACTCTCCATTGGAAAGCATATGTATAATCAGTCCAGTCAATTTGTTGAACATCCATGTCAGTGGTTTGAATATAATCATGACGATTCTGATGACAGGGTGTACGATGTAGGCAATCCGGTCCGGAAAAGCGGCTGCAATGGACTTGGGTATAACTTCAGCAAAGACGATAATGGTAATCGTCAGAATAGCCGATGCAATAGCCACGTTGAATCCATATTCAATCGCAAGCATGGTTACAAGTGTCGGCAGCAGGATGTTCGATATATTGTTTCCGATCAGTATAGCTGTAATGAATTCACTTGGTTTAGAAAGCAAATCCAGCAGTTTAGCAGATTTTTTATCCTGTTCGTTCGCCTTTGTGTGAAGCCGCATCTTATTAGCAGCTGTCAATGCCGTCTCACTGCCAGAAAAGAACAGGGAAACGAACAGCAGCAAGATGATCGCAATGATCACAGGCAGGTTCCTCCTTCAGATGTATATATGTATTGATGTTAATCATTATAAGCAAGTTTTATACTTATTAGACAGTATACCTCCACCTTGATAGGAACAAGTTTTTCTGCATCTGGGAAGTGGAATGGTAGAAGTAGAAAAACAATAGGAGGTATAACATGACTGACCCAAGAGAGATGCAGCAGGGAAGCACACCAAAGCAAATGCAGAAGAAACAACCTGGTATTGAATCGGAAATGGACCCACTTCCAGCCCAACCGACTGAATATGTAGGCACCGGTAAATTGAAAGGAAAGACAGCCCTCATCACTGGCGGCGATAGCGGTATTGGACGGGCCGTATCCATCCTCTATGCGAAAGAAGGAGCCAACGTTGCCATCTCCTATCTTGATGAACATAGTGATGCAGAGGAAACAAAAAAGTTGGTGGAAGCTGAAGGAGTCCAGTGCTTGCTACTTCCTGGGGATATCAAAGCTGCTGCCCACTGCGAGGAGCTGGTGGAGAAAACGGTACAAGAATTCGGCAAGCTCAACATTCTAGTGAACAACGCTGCAATCCAGTATGTCCGTGAAGACTTGCTTGATATTTCTAATGAGCAATTCGAAGAAGTCTTTCAGACGAACTTCTTTTCTCTATTCTACTTGACCAAAGCAGCTGTACGCCATATGAATTCCGGAGATGCCATCATCAGCACCTCTTCCATTAATGCCTTCCGTGGAAACCCGATTTTCATGGATTATTCCGCAACAAAGGGGGCCATCACTTCCTTTACCCGCAGTATTGCCCAGAGCCTTGCCAAAAAAGGTATCAGAGCAAACTCAGTTGCGCCTGGGCCGGTTTGGACACCATTGATTCCATCTTCCTTCGATGAAGATGGGGTGGAAGACTTCGGGCAAGACAGTTTGATGGGTCGTCCAGGCCAACCGTCAGAGCATGCCTGGGCGTACGTGATGCTGGCTGCGGATGAATCTTCCTATATGACTGGACAGACCATTCACATTAACGGCGGTGTTTGGACCTCTTCATAATTGCCGCACCATCAGATTTCCAAGGCCTCAGAGAATCTTACTCTGAGGTCTTTCTTTAATCTTTCCCATACTGATTCCTGCAATTAATGGCAGTTTTCATAAAAGTGTTGATTTTAGCAGGCTTTACACTATATAATTATTACCGTTGTTTAACACGTTGAAGTGTTAAAACCTACAAAACCAATGGGTGTTGGTGGAATAAATTGCTAGAAAAGGGAGTGACATCTATGGAGAGACTGCTAAGACAATTAAGCCAGCTGAATGGCCCTTGTGGGTATGAGCAAAATGTAGCTTATTTCATTAAGGATTATCTGCAGGATAAGGCAGATCAGGTACATATGGACCACATGGGAAACGTAACCGCCAGGAAAAAGGGCGGTAAACCTGGCCCTGTCACCTTATTGACAGCGCATATGGACGAGGTTGGTTTCATTGTGAAGAAGATAGAAGACAATGGCCTCCTTCGTTTCGAAAAACTCGGTGGACATGATGACCGAATCCTTCTTGCACAACCGGTCAGCGTTCTTGGATCCAAGGAAGAACTGGGAGGCGTGATCGGGACCCTGTCAGCCCATTATATGAAATATGATGATCCCAAGAAGGTACGCAGCCATGCGAATCTGTATATCGATATCGGAGCGGTATCCAAAGAGGATGCCATCGATATGGGAGTGGAAATAGGAACACCAATCACATGGGCTTCTGAAAATAGATGGATCGGCAATAAAGAGAATAGAATATTCACTGGGAAGGCACTGGACGATCGTGCCGGATGTACGGTCCTCCTGCAAGTCCTGAACGAACTCACAGACCAAGAGTTCCCAGGAGAGCTCGTATTGTTGTTCACCGTCCAAGAAGAAGTCGGTCTGCGGGGAGCACAAACTGCGATCAGCCGTCTGGATGATATTGATGCGGCACTTGCGATAGATACGACAGCTGTCAGTGATACACCAGAAGAGACGATGGATCAAAGCCTTTCTCTGGGCGCCGGAACAGGAATTAAAGTCATGGACTTCAGCCTGATTGTCCAAAAATCCATCAAGGAACGTTTGAAACAAGCAGCTGAAACATCCGACATCCCTTATCAGCTTGAGGTCTTTCCTGGAATAGGCACAGATGGCGGGGCCGTAGCACCTGCGAATAGTGGAATACCGACTGGTGTACTGTCCATTCCATCCCGCTATGCCCATACTCCACATGAGGCTGTCAGTCTTAAGGACTTGGAGGCGACCAAAGATTTAGCAAAAGCATTCCTGCTCCATATGGAAGATGGAGCTTTCACCTTTTAAAAATATTGACATCAGATAGGAGAATACACATATGAAGAAATCATTATCCTTAATACTTACAGCCCTTCTGCTCAGTTTCTTGCTTGCCGCTTGTGCAAGTGAGCCGGGCGATGAGGAACAATCCGACGCTTCCTCGGACAGCCAAGAGGAAGGACAGGGAGGCGACCTGGTAATTGCTACGAAGTCAGATGCAGTATCTCTTGATCCGCCTTCTTCCAATGATACACCATCAGCAGATGTATTGATCAATATTTTCGAGACACTGGTAACCCAGGATGAGAATATGGAACTTCAACCAGGCCTTGCTACCGAATGGCAACAGGTAGACGATACTACCTGGGAATTCAAGCTTCAGGAAGGAGTGACCTTCCATGATGGATCTCCTTTTAATGCAGAAGTGGTAAAAGCAAATATTGACCGAATTCTTGACCCTGAGCTCGCTTCACCGGTGGCCTTCATGTACAACATGATTACCAACGTGGAGGTAGTGAATGAGTATACGGTACAGTTTGAAACAGAGTTCCCATTCGCTCCACTGCCCGCCCATTTGGCGCACCCAGGTGGACTAATGGTTTCCAAAGAGCAGATTGAAGCAGATTATGAAGCAATGGAAAACGGAGAACAGGCTGGAAGTGTCATCAATGCCAATCCACAGGGAACCGGTCCTTTCACCTTTGAAGAATGGAAGCCGGGACAATCCATCAAGCTGGCTAAAAATGAAGATTATTGGGGAGATAATGCCCTGCTAGACACAGTAACTTTCAAAGTGGTTCCAGAAGACCTCACACGGAACTCCGAGCTGGAGACAGGCGCATCCCATATCTCCAATCCACTCAGTCCTTCTGATGTAGAACAGATGGAGAATGCAGATGGGATCTCTGTAAGCCGACAAGAAAGCACTTCCTTAGCCTATATCGGGTTCAATGCAGATAAAGAACCTTTCGATGATATCAAGGTAAGGCAGGCTATCTCCATGGCCATCGATAAAGAGCAAATCATTGAAGGGATCTACAATGGGGTAGGAATTCCAGCCAAAGGACCACTGGCACCAGGGGTATTCGGCTATGATGAAGAATTGAACGGTTTGGAATATAACCCGGAAAAAGCCAAAGAACTGCTGGCTGAAGCGGGATATGAAGATGGTTTTACTTCCACTATCTGGACAAACGATGATAGGCAACGTGTCGATACAGCGACGAATGTCCAGGCCCAGTTGGCGGAAATCGGAATTGAACTGGAAGTGGAAACCCTTGAATGGGGAGCAATGCTAGAGCAGACAGCGAATGGAAACCATGAAATGATGGTATTCGGCTGGACAAATGTAACAGGTGATGCGGACAATACGATGTACCCACTGTTCCACTCCGACAACCTTGGCACAGCAGGTAACAGGACCTTTGTTGCAGATGACGAGCTGGACGGGTATATTGACGAAGCACGCCAGAATCCCAACCAGGAAGAAAGGGCAGAATTGTACAGCAGTGCACAAGAAAGGCTGGTAGAGCTTGCACCGATGGCATACCTGCTGCACCAGGAATATCTACTTGGTGTCCGTGATGAAGTAAAAGGTCTCTCCCAGCTTCCGACACAGCTTCTGCTGCTGAAAGATGTCTATATTGAAAACTAGCATAAGAGATTCCTAAGGATAGGAATCTTTGAAGGGGCTAGGGGAAACAGCATACCTTGTTGGTATGCTGTTTTTTCCATCGATAGATTGCCAGGAAACCTGGACATAGATTCACAGCTTCTGTATAGCCCTTATGCTATAATTACAAACTAGGTGGTTCATATGACGTTTCTCGTAATGGGAATAATTTTCTTCGCTATTATTACAATAATCATCTTCACCAAACGATTAGATATTACTACGAGTGCCATGGCAGTCGTTATGTCTCTGGGAATCGTTACACAGGGGGTGCTTGCCAGGCACTTCCATCCCCAACTGCCTGCTTCTCCAGGCAAGTATCTCAGCCTGTTGGATATGGCCCTGTGGCTTGCATTCCTCATCACTTTTGCTGCAGCTTATTTCAACGGAAACTTTAAAAAACGCCATTATGATAATCCAATGAACAGATTCGGGTTCGGCACATGGGTTGCCGGCACTTCCATATGCGGCATTCTACTATACAACCAGTTTCCCCAATGGAGTGTACTTTCTGAAATAACAGCATGGCTGAACATGGGTTTATGGATGATATATATGATTATCTGTGGAAAAACGCTCCATAATGTATCTATCCATGAGTTCAGAAAGAAGGCCCATGGGATTCTGCTGCTGACGACAGTAGGCACTCAGTCCATGATCCTTCTGGTCAACACCGTCTTTACCAATGTGCCAGATATTCTGAACGCTGGATGGATGAGCATAGGTCTATGTTTCTATCTGATCTGCTCCACGCTGATCATTCAGCGGTATCTCATCTGCGGGTGGAACCTCGAACGAGACTGGAACAACACCAACTGCATCCTGCATGGAGCCCTTTCCATTACCGGAATTGCTTGGCTGAAGGCAGATATAAGGCCGGATGAGGCAGTGAATGTCATTTGGATGGCGGCTTTAGCCATTTTCATGCTGGTGGAAATGATAGAGATCCGTAGGCTCCTCAAAAGGGTAAGAAGCTTTGGAGTGAAACAAGGCATCTTTGTCTATGACGTCACCCAGTGGAGCAGAATATTTACCTTTGCCATGTTCTATACCTTCACTTCTTTCATCGACATGACCCAGCCAGTTTTCAGCCGCTTGAAGGAAGCAATAACAACAGCAGGTGTCTGGGTGATATTGTTCCTTGTTCTTCTGGAGATTATGTTAAGCCTACATCACATGTTCCTTCGAGCGGATGGCCGGGCAAAGGCATTAGGAAAAGAAGACAAAGCAATTCCACCAGTGTAGCCGTACTGACTGATCTACAAGCATGTCTTAAAAGCGGCCAGCCTCCAACAGGAAAAACCCCTCTGCCATGCAGAGGGGTTGCCATATCCTGCTCATTTTCTTCTTCGGTTCACCACATCAATCCCTCCGGAAGCAGATATTACACTCCCAGTGATCATATCGGAATCTTCTTCGCATAAGAACTTGACCAGTCTAGCAATATCCTGACCGGTTCCAGATCGTCCAATGGGGGTCTTGCCGTCATCCCTATACCTTACCTCAGCGATATCCATCTCCTTCATTTCACCTGCTATATCACCTGGGCAAATCATATTGGCAGTTATTCCGTACTCCGCCTCTTCAATGGCGATAGATTTGGTCAAGGAGACCAGCCCTACTTTGGCAGCCCCGTAAGCGGAACGGAATAGCCAGCCTGGTGTCTGTTCAGCGTCCTGGAATCCATAGGTAATGATTCTGCCGAACCTCTGCTCTCTCATTATTGGGACTACGAGTTTAACAAATTGAAATACAGAGCTAAGGTTCCCATCAATCAACTCATACCATTCACGGTCATCATAGTCGACCAATTTCTTCTTATCTGCTATGTAAGGACCAGCATTATTTATAAGATAATCGACCCGCCCAAAACGTTCTACTGCCTGATCAACCATATCTTGGATGTCTTCTTTCCTTGTTATGTCTCCCTGGACAAACTGCAGCCTTTCTTCAAAATCGGCCCATTCTCTCTTTAACTCTTCTACTCTCGCTTTGTCACTCCGATAATTGACGGTGACAGAACAGCCTGCTTGGAGGAACTGTTCTGTCACCTTTTTTCCCAGCCCTTTATATCCGGCGGTAATTATTGCATGCCTCAAATGATCCACCCGCTTTCCATGTTTTACTTGGGCTTATCTGGATGGCCGGTCAAGCAGAGACAAGAATTCCATACGATGGTCGGCTGCATCCCTGAATAGTCCTCTTACTGCCTTTGTCGTTGTAGAAGCACCAGATTTCCTGACTCCTCTTCCACACATGCACATATGTTTTGCTTCTATTACAACCATGACGCCCTGAGGGTCAAGCACCTCTTCCATGGCGTCTGCAATCTGGTTGGTCAGCCTTTCCTGCACCTGGAACCTTTTTGCATATCCATCCACCATCCGGGCAATCTTGGAAAGGCCGGTTATTTTACCATTAGGGATGTACCCTACATGGGCCACTCCGAAGAAGGGGGCGAAATGATGTTCACACATGGAATGAATTTCGATGTCCTGCACCATCACCAGTTCCTGATGGTCGACATCGAACACCTTTTCCAGATGGGATTTGGGGTCTTCCCTGTATCCTTCCGTGTACTCAAGGAAGGCTTTCAGCACTCTGTCCGGGGTTTCCTCCAATCCTTCCCGATCCGGGTCATCCCCGCATAGTTCGATCAGATTTCTCAAGCCGGCCTTTACCGCCTCTTCTTGATCGAGCTTGTTCTCCGTATCTTCTATCTCCTCGTTGGACAGTTTGCGGTATTTCTGGGACGTGAGAGAATTAGTTAAAGACATATGCTTTTACCTCGCTTTATATAAATAGCGTAATCCAGCCTGTCCTTCTCCAGGCATGACGATTACGCTTTCCCTTATTCTTTGCATATATATAGAATAATGTATTCTTTTCCGTTTGGTCAATAAAACAAATTGGAAAAGTTGGAAAGCCTTTGGACTTTACCATTGTAGAAATGAAAACCTCTGGTCCATAGGGAACAGAGGAATCTGGGATACAATTTCCTTTCATAGTATGAGATAGGAACGCCTGGTTATCATATACCATGTCGGCTCGCCCTGCTTATGACAGCAAAAAGCCGGTGTCCAGATCTACCTGTTGCCCGCTTGGCCTCAGGACCCTTCCAAATATGCCTAGCAGAACCAAGATCGAAAACATAATGAAAAAAGCAATATTCCTTCCGCTGAATCCCTCTCCGCTCACATTAGTCCCTCCCTTTGTTTGCATCCACAACTTGCTGTTTTAACGACTCGATTAGTTGGTCGATGCCCTTATTCCCATTGTTCTTCAAAAAATCATATAAATCGGTCTCCTGATGGTCACTGGACTTTCCCAATTCACCAACAACCCTTATTTCAACATCACCATCTCGATTTACCAGGACACTTCGCACAGAGAGTTGGCCGCTAAGAAGGAGAGCTGCCGAAACAAATTCTAGACCCTTATCTTCTAATAGGCTCTCAAATTTGCTGTTTTTCCGTTTTCCCACATTACCCCTCCTTCTTATAAAAGTAATTAGCCTTATCAAACAGAACCCCATAAGAGTATTCATTTTATTATAAGGAATTCTCCTTGAAATGTTATTGGTTTTTCCTGATAAATACAAAAACGGCAGAGATCATTTCGATCAACTGCCGTTCTTTCTACTTATTTTTCCCTTCAAACTCTTCCATGAACGCTACAAGTTGCTTGACACCCTGTAGTGGCATTGCATTGTAGATGCTTGCCCGCATTCCTCCTACAGAGCGATGTCCTTTCAATGTTTCAAATCCTGCCTGTTTGGCTTCATCTATGAAGACTCCATCCAATTCCTTATCCGGTATGATGAACGGAATGTTCATCATGGACCTGCTATCCTTTTTCACCGGAGAATCAAATAACTCGGACGTCTCCAAATAGTCATATAGAAGCTGTGCCTTCTCCCGATTGATCCGCTCCATTTCTGGAAGACCTCCCAATCCTTTCAGCCATTCAAACACTAGCTTTGCCATATAGATACTGAACGTAGGCGGTGTATTATACAGCGAATCGGAATCACTGAAGGTTTTATAATTCAGCATGGCAGGACAGGAATCCGGTGCTTTTCCGATCAGATCCTCTCGTATGATGACCACCGTCAGACCAGCAGGCCCGATATTCTTCTGTGCACCAGCATAAATGACTCCGAATTTGGATACATCGATTTCCTCTGAAAGGATATTCGACGACATGTCTGCAACCAGTGGCACGTCTCCTGTGTCCGGAATCTCAGAAAAGGCGGTTCCTTCAATCGTGTTATTGGTCGTAATATGTACGTAATCCGCTTCCGGATCAATCATGCTGGAGTCCACCTTGGGTATGTAGGTGAAATTTTCGTCTTCAGAGGAAGCAATGACACGGACCTCTCCAAACCTCTCCGCTTCTTTTATGGCCTTCTTGGACCACGAGCCGGTATGGACAAAGTCAGCCTTGCCGCTGTTAACCATGAGATTCATTGGTACCATGGCAAATTGCTGGGATGCCCCTCCCTGAAGAAACAGAACCTTGTAGTTATCCGGGATTTGCAATAGTTCCCGAAGCAATTGATCAGCTTCTGAAATAATGTCGCTGAACCACCCGGAACGATGACTCAACTCCATTACCGACATGCCGGAATCCTGATAATTTAGCAGTTCTTTTTGGGCCTTCTCCAGTACGGGCAACGGTAGCATGGAGGGACCGGCTGAGAAATTAAATACACGGTTCATTTTAGCCACATCCTATTCTATATAGTATTGAATATAAAAAGGCAAGGATTATTTTCCTTACCCTATTTTGCCCAGACGATCGGCTGCTTTATGTTATGTGCTCCCCTGCGGTTATCCGCTGCATCGTCAGTCACACATACTCTTTGTGTCAATTTTAACATATTTCAACCAGTTTTCAACGCCGGCTTTAAGTCTTCCGCCATCGTTTTTGAAGGTATTTATTGGTTTGGTACAGGCAAGGATGAATATGAACCTGCAGCTGGAGGAGGGAAAAGTTTGGAATTCATAAAGGATATTGTGCTAGTGATCGGGAGAATCTTAACCATTCTTCCTCTATTGCTATTCATTACCCTGTTTATGGGAAAGCGGGCAATTGGCGAACTGCCTGTATTTGATTTCTTAATCGTAGTTACGATAGGGGCTGTAGTAGGGGCCGATATCGCCGACCCTGATATCCAACATATCCCAACAGCTATTGCTATCATTGCCATCGGACTTCTGCAAAAAGTGGTGGCTAAATGGAAAATTTCTAATAGAAAAGTGGGAAAGCTCCTGACATTTGAACCGACGATTGTGGTTCAGAACGGGAAGCTGCTCAACAAAAATCTGCAAAAAGTTCATTACTCGATTGACAATATCCTGCAGATGCTTCGCGAAAAGGATGTATTTGATGTTTCCGAAGTAGAAACAGCGATCATTGAGGCAAATGGATCATTGAGTGTACTGAAGAAACCGAAAAAAAGTACAGTTACCATAGAAGACCTGAGGCTGACCAAAAACGCTTCTTCTCTATCCCTTCCCGTCATTATGGAAGGGAAAATCTACACAAATACCTTAAAGGAATTCAATCTGACGGAGGATTGGCTGGATCAGCAACTATCCAATCAGGGTATAACCCAATTGGATCATGTCTTCTTCGCATCTCTCAATCGGAATCATGAATTGTATATTTCCTTGAGAAATGGGGACCAGCCAGCCACACCGCCGATCGAACACTAAACAGAGGAAGCCGCCTTTCCTCTCTGTCTCTGTCAGAACCGCCCGGACTTGATAATCGAATAAATGAGCCAAATGAACATCAAAATGGCTACCACAAAACCTATCTCAATCACTGGCAAATTCCAAATGTAAGTCGATTGGCCACCTATAGACGAACCGATGATCAGGCCTACCATGATAATACTGAACGATAATAGCACAATACTGAAGGACAGCCGGTTACTCACTTGAATCAACCGTTTCATAAAACTGTCGACATTCGAAAAGGAAATCTCTACGGGTATCTTTCTTTTTCTAATCATTGCGTACAGCTCTTCAATATGTTCCGGGAAACCGGCAAGGATGTCTTTATAGTCATCCAGCTGATGATAGATGTCCCCTGCCACCCTTTTGGGATGCAGCCGCTCCTTCAGCAACTTGCGTCCAAAGGGCTCAGCAATCTTAACGATGCTAATTTCGGGATCCAGCCTTTCCACGGTTCCCTCCAACGTAAGGAGAGTTTTTCCGACCAAGGACAGATCAGCCGGAATTTCAATCCGATGCTTGGATGCGACGGTAAATAAATCGTTCACCGCTTCACCGATGCTTACCTGGCTGAATGGTACGTCATAGTACTTTTCCTTCAATTTGTCCACGTCCCGTTTCAACCTCCGCATATCAATATCTGAAGGTACCAATCCCATCCGATAAATCACCTTGATGATCGCATCATTGTCTTGTCTCATCATCGCTACAATCAACGCTGAGAACTGATCTTTCATTTCCGGAGTCAGTCGGCCGACCATGCCAAAATCAATAAATACAATCGTATTATTACCTTGTGCCTTGACGTTTCCAGGGTGTGGATCGGCATGGAAGAAGCCTTCCATCAATATTTGATGGAACACGGAATGGACCAACCGTTCCGCTAATAGTTTTGGAGTAAATCCATCCAGAATGAGATCTTCCACTTCATCCAGCTTCGTTCCTTCCATATATTCCATGGTCAGCACCTTCTCCGTGGTGTATTCCCAATAGACCTCAGGTATACGAACCTTTGGATCCTTTCTGAACTGGTGAACAATTTTATGAGCATTCCTTCCCTCCAGTGTGTAATCCAACTCTGCCAGCAGGGAGTCCGAAAATTCTTGGACAATTTCTGTCACATGATATCTCTCCGCCCATTTCATCCGATTTTCTGCCATCCTTGCAAGGTGTTGGAGGATCTCCAAGTCGGTATGAACATTTTGTTGAATATTGGGCCGCTGGATTTTGACTGCCACCTCTTCTCCCGAGTAGAGAACTGCACGGTGCACCTGTCCAATAGAAGCGGCAGCAAGAGGTATTTCATCGAATGCTACAAAGACGTGATCAATCGATGCACCCAGCTCTTGTTCCACAATTTCTTTCGCATCTTCATATGGAAAAGGCGGCACCTGGTCCTGGAGTTTTTCCAATTCCTTGATGATATCCTCAGGTATCAGATCACGTCTGGTACTGGCAATCTGCCCCAACTTAATGAAAGAGGGCCCCATGTCTTCCAGGAACTTCCGAAGCCTTTCTCCCAGTGTTAATGTATGTACTTCTTCCCGAGTGTTCGTTACCAACCGCTTGGGCAAGGAAACAATTTTATGCAGACCAAGCTCCTTCACAAGAAATCCGAACCCATTACGAGAAAAAGCAATGGCAATCTCCCTGTACCGCTGCAAATGTCGTATCCTTTTTTGAAAGATGGCCAGCCCTCCTCTCTTTAATAACTCTTACTCTCTATTTATACCCCGATTAACATCATAATAACTCGACAGCATGTGTCCCTTCCACCATATCAAAAACCATACGAATAGTCCTCTGATTACTATTCGTATGGTGCCTGTGAAAAGTCAAAGATAAAAATGCACGGAATCCTTCACATTTTCCCATAAAGTTTACGAGAGGTATTTCCCATACTGGCTTGAATAGGACTAGTAGCTGAATAAAAGGAGGAGTTTGTATGAAGAAGTGGATTCTGTTGGCATTTCTTATGGCATTTGGATTGGTGACCGCTGTGTCGGCATCGAGTATCCTGGAGACTCAAAAGGTGCCCAAAGGAGATAGACATGATATGAAGGAGATATTGCCACCGAGCTCGAAATGGGAGAAGATGGCTGCAGGAAACGAAGTGAAAGGAAGATTTATGGAAGGCATCAATTTTGATGACAATGGAGATATATGGATGGTCAGCCCACCTACTAAAGAAATACTCAAAGTTTCAGGGAGTGGGGTGGAAACTGAATATGAAACGTCAGTTGAACCAGTAGGGGCGAAATTCCATAAGGATGGTCGGCTCTTCACTACCAATAGATCAGGTGAATTGAAAGCATACAATCCAGCTACAGGAAAGAACACTGTCATTGTCAGTGAATTTGACAACGAACGTTTACAGCCATTGAATGACCTGGTATTTGATGAGAAAAACGGAATTTACTTTACCGAACCTGGCGGCTCCCATGCCACCAAACCAACTGGCCGGGTCTTCTATCTATCACCAGATGGGGAGTTGACATTAGCTTTGGATCATATAGCATACCCTAACGGAATTGCTATATCAGCGGATGGCCAGCGGGTTTATGTCTCCGAATTTGCGACTAACCGGATAATTTCCGTTCCTTCTGTAACAGCGAAAGATAAAAGAGAGGTTCCATTTGTCTTCGCCCATTTGGAAGGCGGTATCGGACCGGATGGATTAGCGGTCGATGAAAAAGGAAACCTCTATGTTGCACATTTCCAAGCTGGAGAGATTGTTGTATTGGATAAAGATGGTTTTGAAATTGGAACCATCAGGCTTCCAGAAAAGGCAGGAACCTTTGTCACCAACCTGACATTCAATAACGGTTATCTTTATATTACCGAGTCTTCAAGGAATGAAGTTTGGCGGCTGAAGGTAGTAAATGGCGGAAAGCAAGAATAATAGCTATAAAACATATGCACCATCTGACTGGCATTCAGTTAGAAATCCCCTGTTGCCAGGGGATTTCTTACCCACTCAATGTGTTTCGAAACTCCAGGTTTACATTCATTCCCTATTTCAACTTGGCCAGTTGCGCATATATTTCATTTAGATGAGCGTAACCCATTCCTCTGACCTGCCGGATGCTTTCCGACCAAAGCTTTGCTGCCGCAAGAGCGTCATAGAGTGCATGATGTCTTTGTTGAATGGATATCTCATAATAATCACAGTAATCGTCAAGGGTGAACAAACCTGATTCGGGGTGAGTGATACTGGTAAGAAAAGAAGTATCAAGCACGCGGTGCTGAAACACTGTCTTCAAGGCAGTCCAACTGGCATGTTTCATGAATTGCTTTTCATGATTGGAATGATGTGCGACTAGTGCATCGCTTCCTACATATCGGTAGAAATCTTTTAAAACCTCCTCTAAAGGAGGTGCCTCCATCAACTGTTCTTTCGTAATACCTGTCAGCTTTTCAATTTGTTCTGAAGGATCTCCTATACAATGAACCATTGAATAGAAAGTGTTTTCTTCTAAAATCAAATCTCCCTGCATTTTGACCGCGCCTATCGATAACAAACGATCGCCTTTAAAAGGGTGAAAACCCGTCGTTTCGATATCAAATACAACCACCTCTAATTCATCCAGCGGAATATTAAGCACATCCTGCTGTTTTATTTCCCGGTGTAAATTTCTGATATAGGCGATTTGATGAGGGTCTGATAAGGAACGATCGGTTTTGGCATAAAATTGTCCTGACATTTGACTGATGAACTGCTTCATTCGATCCATCATCTTGCAGAACACTCACCTTCTATGATTTCCTTCGTATTCGAAAAAAGCTCATATCCTTTTTTCATCAAAGTCTTCAGCTCTTTCCTATCCTCTTTCGTCAACCTATCAACCGATATAAGATGAACTTGCTCATAGCTTGTAATCTCCTGTTGGAAACGGAGTCTAAATTGAAGCAATCGAACAAAATAGACTTCATAGCTGCCAATGGCCGGATATTCCTCCTTGATTCCATTGAACCTTGATAGGGTAGAGGACTGGGGCACTCCTTGCTTAACGGCCAGTATGCGTAAGGCGTTGACATACGGAAAGATGGCTGTTTGCTTCAATTGGACCTTGCCGGATTGTTTACCAAATGAATCGGATAATAACTGGCCGAAAAAGCCTATCCCTTTTTTAATGAAGTCCACATTTTCTGCGAGGCGCAGGGACAGACGAGGGTAGCTGTTGATGATGGTTGATGCTTGTTTTTTAATTTTCATCACCAATTGCTGTTCACCTATTAATACTCTGGCATCCATAAATGTGGAAAAATGCCGCAATGATGTCCAACTCGCTTCTTTCAGCCAATCGGTTATTTGTTGTTCCCAGTCAATTACAGACTGGCACCACAACGGATTCGATGCCATCACACCTCCGTCACATAGCTGATAACCTGCTACTTCCAGACCGACCGCTATTTCACTTCCTAACCTTTGGAAATAACCCGCGTGTTCCACTTTGCCGTCAAAAACAATGCCATGGTCCTGATCACTCCAGATGGACTGCTCCATACGGCCGGCACTGCCCATTAAAAAGAAGGCAAAGGGAACTGGGGGATTTCCCTGCTCCCTTTGCACTTTTTCCATGGCTTGTAATACTGTGTACTTTATTAAGTCATCATGGAATTTATTAAGTTTAAAATGGCACGTGGACACTTCCCCTATATGCTTTTGTCGCCAGTCCCTGACCTCTCGGTAGTTTTCCAAGACAGCCCTCCTCTGTCCAACCCTGCCATTATGCACCTTTCCGATCATCCGGATGAGGGATATTTTCCGGGTATCCGTACCCTCCATGTTCGCTTAAATCAAGGCCCACAATCTCTTCTTCCTCTGTTACACGAATTCCCCCCATAACTCTATCCATCACTTTTAGCAAAATGAACGCAACAACGAATGCATACAGGCCACTGGTGATTACCCCAATGGTTTGCACACCTAACTGAGTGAAGCCACCACCGTAGAACAGACCCGGCTGCCCCCAGCCGATCCCTGCGGAAAAGGCAGGTACGGCGAACAATCCATTGGCGAGTGTACCCCATATGCCGACTGTTCCATGAACAGATAATGCAAAAATCGGGTCATCAATTCTGGCTTGATCAAACCACCTCATACTGAAGACGACAATCACTCCACCAATCAGCCCAATAATCACTGCCGCCCACGGTTCCACGAACCCTGCCGGGGCTGTAATGGCCACTAACCCCGCCAATGCTCCATTCAATGTCGTTGGAACATCTGCTTTACCAGTTAAAGCCCATGAAACAAACATTGCCGCCACTGCACCAGCACCTGCAGCTACTTGCGTATTCAGGAGAACGAATCCAAAAAAAGCATCAGCTACTTCAAACGTACTCGCCCCATTGAACCCAAACCAACCGACCCATAGAAGTAATACACCTAGAGCTGTAAATACCTGGTTATGACCTGCAAGATTATTGGAAGAACCATCTTTATTATATTTGCCGATACGAGGCTTCAATACAAGGGTGGCAGCGAGAGCAGCCATTGCACCCGTCAAATGGACGACGGTCGAACCGGCAAAGTCCTGCTTTCCGTGATCAGCTAACCAGCCGCCGCCCCAGATCCAATGTGCGACAACAGGATAGATGAGCACGGAGAATAGTACAGCAAAAATAACGTATGCCGATAATTTCGCACGTTCTGCAAAGCCTCCAAACGCAATCGTCATAGCAACCAAAGCGAACATCATCTGAAACATGAAGTCTACAGCCGGCGCTAATCCTTCCCCACTGAAAGAGGCATCTCCATAAAAGAAATCCGATAAGCCAATAAACCAATTGCCTTCTCCATAAATAAACCCCCAGCCGACTGCCCAGAAAACCAGTGATCCAATTCCTGCGGTAAATATCGTTTTGCCAGCAATGTGCCCCGCATTCTTCATTCTTGTGGACCCTGCTTCCAGTAGGATAAACCCTCCCAGCATTAGAAACACCAAAAATGTACCAATGATTACCCATAAGTTATCCATTAGGACTGACTCCATTTCAACAACTCCCTATCACGTTAGTTTTCCTAACATCATTTGTTAATTAACAATTTACTACGTTCTAAATCTTCCACCAACTATCTTGTTAGAAAATCTGACAGGGTTTTTTAACTTTCTACTCTTCACATCTTTATCGCTAATTTATATTGGAGTATGAGGATATAAAAATCTGAAAAGATTGAAATGTTGGTCATCTGTAGATAGAATAGATAGGGGAATAGGGCATGTCATGGAAAGTTGCAGTAGAAGCATTATCTTTCCGTGCAAGGCTCCTTACAACACGTACAGGCTCTTGTTACGAAGAACCTGTGATCGGGAAGGATATAATAGGGACATCCTAATACCAACGAAGGAGTGAAAAACATGAACACCAATCATTTTGAAACCATTAAAAACGGAAAAGGATTTATCGCTGCACTCGACCAAAGCGGTGGAAGTACTCCGAAGGCGCTAGCCGCCTACGGAATCCCAGAAGATTCCTATAGCGGTGAAAAGGAAATGTTCGACCTAGTCCATGAGATGAGAACACGAATCATTACGTCGCCAGCCTTCAGTTCCGACCACATACTCGGCGCCATTCTCTTCGAACAGACGATGGACCGTGAAATCGAAGGCCAGTACACAGCAGATTACCTGGCTGACAAAGGCATTGTGCCATTTTTAAAGGTCGATAAGGGACTTGCTGGGCAGGAAAACGGTGTCCAAGTTATGAAACCGATCAATGACTTGGATGAAACATTGCGTCGTGCCAATGAGCGGAATATCTTCGGTACCAAAATGCGTTCGGTCATTCATGAACCTAATCAGGAAGGGATTAAAACTGTCGTGGACCAGCAGTTTGATATCGCGAAAACCATCCTTTCGGCCGATTTGGTTCCAATCATTGAACCTGAAGTGGACATTCATAGTGAAAATAAGGAAGAATCCGAGGAAATGCTGAAAGAGGAAATCCTGCAGCACTTGAATAAGCTTTCCGAAGAGGATAACGTCATGCTGAAACTGACCATCCCAACGAAGGCTGACTTATATAAAGAGTTGATTGACCACCCTCGTGTCGTCCGAGTTGTAGCTTTATCTGGTGGCTACTCGCGTGATGAGGCCAATGAGAAATTGAAAGAGAACCATGGTCTGATCGCCAGCTTCTCCCGTGCCCTTGCTGATGATTTGAATGCCGATCAATCCGATGAAGAGTTCAACAAGAAGCTGCAGCAGGCAGTCGATACAATTTATGATGCTTCCGTGAATAAAAAATAAAGTACTTTGAAAAAGCCTGTTCCCCTCCTTATTGTTGCAAGAGTGGGGACAGGCTTTTATCCTGCCTACCCTTAGTTTCATTAACTAGAAAAAGCCCCTGCCGCCGCTTCTAGGAAGGGCAGGGGCAAATCTATGGATACTTGTTTTACATATTTACAATTTTCATTTGACGCAGTTCTTCTATATTCTTTACACCTGATAACATCATGGAAGTTTGAAAATCCTGAAGGAAATTAGCTAAAAACCGTTCTACTCCTTTTTCTCCACCTGCAGCCAAGCTATAGACGTAGGGGCGGCCTAGCAAAACAGCATCAGCACCAAAGGCCAGAACCTTTAACGCATCAATACCTCTACGGACCCCACTATCAAATAATATGGGAATCTGACCATCTACAACTTTCACAATTTCAGGAAGTGCATCGATGCTGGAAATGACACCGTCTAATTGTCTCCCACCATGGTTTGAAACAATTATTCCATCAACCCCATACCTAATAGCTCGAAGTGCATCTTCTGGGTGCAGAATTCCTTTTAAAAGGATTGGCAAAGACGTTCTCCTTTTCAACTCTTTCACATGCTCCCAATCTAGAGCTGGATAGTTTATATTATCTACAATACTCTCCACAATCGTGCGTGAATGAATCTCTTCTAACTTTGAAAGAAATACAGGATCCGATTCAAAGTTTCCTTGGCCATAACCTTGTGCTAATGGTGAAAAGCGATGGTACAAGTCTTTCTCTCTATAACCTAATGTAATGGTATCTATTGTTAATACGATTGCTTCATATCCTGCGTCTTCCGCTCGTTTCACCATGTTAAAGGAAATTTCCTCGTCTTTGGCCCAATACAATTGAAACCATTTAGAACTGCCACTTGCAGCCTGAGCTATATTCTCAATGGAATAGCTTGAAACAGTACTTTGTATGAACGGAACGTTAGAATTAGCCGCTGCCCGAGCAACAGCCAGATCACCCTGTTCATCTGCCAACTTTAACACACCAATTGGTGCGAGTAAGAATGGATTAGGGTATATACGGCCCAACATGGTTATGCTTGTATCCAAGTTAGATACATCATTCAATAGTCTTGGGATAATGGAATATTTCTTGAACGCATCCGTATTTTTCCTTGCTGTGTCCTCACCACCGGCTCCTGAAGCGATATAACTAAAAGCAGGTGCAGGCATGGCTTGCTTGGCTGCACTTTCCATATCTTCGACACTGATTGGAAAATTGCCCTCGGCATCAATAGATTGAACAGCATGATCATTACTTTTAAAAGAAGAAGACATCCTTTAATCATTCCTTTAGTATGTATTATTTGCCTCTATTTATGGTACGGTTCACCCCGGTTAATCCGAAATCCACGATATATCTGTTCCAACAAAACCAGACGCATCAATTGGTGGGGGAAGGTCATCTTAGAAAAGGACAATGCCAGGTCACTACGCTGCTGCACATCCTTACTGATACCAAGGGAACCGCCAATGATAAAGGTGAGCTTGCTTTTCCCGTAAGTAGCCAGCTCATCCATTTTAGCTGCAAGCTGCTCCGACGTGTACATCTTACCCTCAATTTCCAGTGTGACGACATAAGCATCAGGATGGACGGCTTTAAGAATTCGTTCTCCTTCCTTTCTCTTCACTTCCAGCATCTCCGCTTCACTCATCGTCTCTGGTGCTTTTTCATCAGCTACCTCTACAATCTCCATATTCGCATACGCCTGCAGCCGCTTCACATATTCCTGTATGCCCTGTTTCAAATACTTTTCTTTCAATTTCCCGACAGCGATGATTGATATTTTCATCCTATAACGTCCTTTACCTGTTTTTATCTAAGTTTACCTTATCCAATTTTGCATTCCAACCCGCAGTTATTCTTTGAAAATTAATTTTTCTAGCGTTTGAACGTTTAGCCGGACTCATGTTTGGGTAATCCCTAAGGTAGTGAAGGAGTGAGGAAATTGGCACATCGGGAGTATTTAGAAGAAAAGATCGAGTACCTCCGCACGGTTATGTATGAGGCTTCTCAAAATGAACGGTATGATAAATTGGTTAAGATTTCCCAGGAGTTGGATGATCTCCTTAATAAGCTCAGTAATCCTAGGAGTGAGGATTGAAGCAAAAATAAACGAGAGACTGTCCTCTCTGTAAAAGGACAGCCTCTTTTGACATAATACCAAGGAAGGCCTGATGACCATTACTCCTCCAATTCATGATCAGCCAGTGTATTTGCAATAGCATCTTCAATCTCTGAAGCCTTTGAGCCAAGGTAATTGTTAATCAGGACGGAAAAGACCAGTTTTTCTCCATCCTTTGTAGTGACATAGCCGGAGAGAGCCGAAACGGAAGTCAACGAACCAGTCTTGGCTTTCACCTTTCCTTCTGCCGGCTCATCCCTCATACGATATCTCAACGTTCCACCTTCGAACCGATCAGAATCTCCAGCAACCGGCAATGTAAACTGAAATGCCTCAAACCATTCCTTGCCCTGTATTGCGTACAACAGTTGTGTCAGTTCATTCGCTGGTATGTAGTTTTTATGGGACATACCAGATCCATCACGCAGCAGAATGGCTTCTTCATCCACTCCCAGACCGGTTACAACCTTCTCGATCACCTCTATTCCCTTATCCCAGCTTCCTTCTTCATGGACGACCCTTCCCATTTCTTTCGTCAGGGTCTCGCCGTGACCATTATTGCTTAACTTCATAAAGCGGAGAAAGAGATCCTCCAGAGGTATGGACTCCTTATTGGCAAGTCTGCTGGCACTCTTCGGCGTTTTTCCATACCGTATATCGGTCTGACCAATAAAATCTATCCCTTGTTCTTCTAAAGACTTCTTAAATACATCCACTGCATATCCAGTCGGCTCCCAAACAGATCTCCATACTTTGGAATCCGACCCATCCAGCGGCATTTCCCCTTCAATGATCAAATTATTGGTCCCATGCTCCCTTTCTATGGATATGTTTTTTTCTGCTCCTTTGTTGACCATCTCTGTATTATTCACCACAGTAATATAATCAGTCTCTGGGGTGATTTGGACATTGGCCTCTTCCCCTATTTTGTCGGAGGGCTTCACTTCAACAATTACCGTACCTGCGTCATAATCCTTATCTGGAGACAAGGTCAACGCAGAAACCTGGGCCCCTGTATAATATGACTCATCCGACCAATTTAAATCAAGGGATAGGCGGACATCATCATACCAGGTGTCATCCCCTACAAGATCTCCTTTTATTTTTTTGATTCCATGGTTCTTCAGTTCCTTCGCTAAGATGTCCAAGTCTTCCTTCCGCAGGGTTGGGTCTCCTTTACCTTTTAAATAGATATCCCCGTGAAGGACCTGGCCATTTATCTTCCCATCAGTCCAGACCTCTGTCATGAACTGATAATCCTCTCCTAGCACCTCCATGGCTGCTGCCCCTGATAGAAGCTTCATATTTGACGCAGGATGCAGGTGGGTATCGCCATTACGGGAGAACAGCAAATCTCCTGTATCAGCATCCCGGACACTTACGCCCGTGACCGAACCATCCAATTGTTCATCATCGAGAATAGCTGCAAGTTTTTCTTCTAGTGTCCCATTACCTTCGAGCGCCTCTGTATTTTCTTCGGATGCGTTTACAAATAGTTGCTTCTCCTGCACCACCCATGGAAGAGAGAGAATAAGAATGGCAACAAAGGAAAAGATAACTGCTCTCTTAAATGTCAATCAGCTCACACCCTTTAATTTTTTGAATAGTTCCATTATACATTCTATTTTAATAAATTTGGGCGGACAAGCCAAAAACACAACCAAATACCTATGGGAACTTTCCAGTCTTCACGCTCTGATTGTTGTTTTGAGGTCCTGAACATGGGGAAAAGTTCTATAAGACATCGGATACTCATATAAAGGAGTGTTTAACATGGAACAGATTTTATTCGTACAAACAGGAACGGGAATAGATGTGCACGGCCAGGATATTACAAAAGCAGCCAGAAGGGCGACTGAAAATGCGATATGGTATAACTCCATGCCGGGAATCGAAAAAAGTCTGCCTGGGGAAAACCTGGATAATATGAAAGTGAATGTAAGGTTAGCTGTACCTCTTGATCGGAAGAATCTGGACGAGAAACAAATAAAAGAAACCATCCCATATGGAGAAGTATCTGTAGATGTAACAGATGGGGGGATGGCTACTTCCAGTGGAATCATTCTCAAGGATAAAGAGGATGATAATGATTTGATGTATATCGTCAATGCAGCAGTAGAAGTCGGTTACTAATTTAAAATCTTTCATCGAAATATCAGACCAAATAAAAGGCTTAGAGATATAGTTCTCTAAGCCTTTATTAATATCTCAGCCCACAATAGTTTCTATGAGAAACCTTCTTACTCCATAGCTAACACTTCTTTTTTATCCTGTTCCTCTAAATATTCTCCAAAAATAACCGGATGACATCGGCTCCACCAATAAACGTGCCTAAGGAACTGCCGATATTTGCAAGCACTACTACCAAAAGCACTCTTGTGACCTTATTGTTCCAGAACCCCTTCAAATGATGTACATCATCCGTTAAATTTTCAAAATCCCCGACATTCGGGCGCTTGATATATGCCTGGACAAAACCGGCAAACCAGCCGGCAGCTATCAAGGGATTCAGGGAAGTTATCGGTGCTGCAAGGAAAGCTGCCAGGATGGTCAATGGATGGCCAAAAGCCACAGCTGCGCCAATGGCAGAGAATGAACCATTCCAAAGGACCCAGCTGATTGATTGCTGAATGCCTGCTGTAGGATTCGCAATAAAGGTATAAGCGATGATCCCTAAAATGAGGATCGGGATGGACCAGGCAATCACTTTGGGTACTTTTGATTTCTTCGGTACTTGGGAAAGCCGGTTCAAATCCTGCTCATGGTGTATTTCCTTCATAATGCCCGGAACATGGGCAGCTCCAAGAATAGCAACCACTTTATCCCCCGGCGCTTCTTTGATCTTTTGGGCCAGAAATTGATCTCTTTCATCAATCAAAGGGGTTTTAAGTCTTGGGAAACGCTCGGAAAAATCCTGGAGCATGGCATTCAGCGTATCCTTGGATTTCATCTCTTCCAGTTCCTCTTCTGAGATGGTTTCCTTGCTGAAGATACTGGCTATCACCTGCGTCAGCAGCATAGCTTTTCCTTTTAATCCGACATTTCCCCAAATCCTTGAAAAAGTTGTTTGGATATTTCTGTCCGCCAGTACCAGGCCAGCGTTGATTTCCCTCGCAGATTCAATGCCCTGGACCATCTCCTGACCTGCATTGATGCCGAACTGTTTGGCCATTCTGTTCTGAAAGGACGAGATGGCAAGATTCATCAGCAGCAATGTTGCCTTCCCTTCCTTGATGACCTTGAAAATATCCATGTCTTTCCACTTATTTCCTTCTGTCACCGACTGATAACGCTGCTCATCCAACTCTACACAGACAGAGTCCGGTTGTTCTGCTTCAATAACTTCCTTTACTTGCTGGGCACTGTTTTTGGAAACGTGGGCTGTTCCTACCAGGATCATTTCTTTTCCATTTATATGTAATCGCGTTATATTTTCTTCAGACATGCGGTACCTTCCTTTTGGTTAAGCTGGTTCTATTTTTATCCATTTGTTCCATTATACATCATAACAGTCAGTAGAAGGAATAAAAGTCCGCTGCAATAGGCAAGAGTCAACCATTCCTTCAAAACAAGTCATTCCCAAGGCTTGTTTCCATTTTTTCGTACCAGTCTTCAGCCAATCCCGCCTCTTTGACTCCCGATATGAACACTTCCACTAGATTGCCGTCAAACTGACTCCATGAGCAGTTCCTTAACTCTTCAAAGGCTTCAGCATATGACATCTTCACCATGTTATATTTCCTGACATCATAGGTCATTACATCAAAGGCATCACAGATACGAATGATCCTTCCCTGCAGAGTTATATCCTCACCAGTCAACCTCCTAGGGTATCCGGTTCCGTCCCAGTTCTCATGATGGTCACGTATGAATTCTGCTGCCCTCGGTTGTCCCAGCTCCTTGCGAACAATAAGATTCCCTATATGGCAGTGGCTTTCCACTACTGTTCTCTCAATGCTATTAAGCTTCCCAGGCTTAAGCAGGATATCCTTCGATAAGGCCATCTTTCCAATGTCATGAAGGAGGGCAGCTGTCCGAAGATCCTCTTCATAACACTCCAGCCTTTTAGAAAGCAACACAGATAGATGCATGACGCGAAGAGAATGATGTTTAAACTCTCTCAACACCTCATTGTCTTGAGAAATCTCTTCAAAAAGAGATGCCGGGGTTCGTTGGTTTTCCATGTCAGGCCCTCCAAAATCACCATAGTAAATGAATATTATCATGCTTGTGATAGAGGTACAACGAAAATTATTTAGAAAAGTTGCCGTACTGGGAATTTATCGATTCTATTTAACTGATTCTTGGAATAAAGTGAACTGATTGCTTTAGGAGGGAGAGAGGCCTTTGAAAAACTTTTTGGAAAGTGCAACGTTCGAGCACCAGTTTTGGCTGCAGGTTCTGGGGGATCATTCCCGTTTCATAAGGGATTCATTATATCCTTCCGAGAAAAATGATATCCAAACTGCCGAGGACTTCGTCTATACATTTGACTTGCAACTGAACAGAGTGAAGGTCTTGGCAGCCGACAATGTGATAGCTTTCACCAAGGAAGTGGACTACACAACAGATCAATTGAAGGAGTTTAAATTATCCCTCATACAAAGGCATTTAACCGGAAATATAGGATTACATCTTTCTCCATCGTTCATGAACCATATGGTAAATGAACTGGAAGAATATCAACTGGTAATCAACTATTTGAAACAAGGGGAAGCTCCTCCTGTTTTCCATGAACTCCACCATCATTTACTTTGGCTGCTTGATGCCTCTGGCCATGCAGGTGCCATCAACGATGAGTTGGATAAGGTGGAAGATAGACTGAAAGATAAAAGCAAGACCTTTACCGACCATTTTGACGCTTTTTATTTAAAAGCTGTGGAAATGACCGGCTTCTTACGTGCGAATGTCCAATCTTTTCCGGCACTCCAAAAATTCAATAATGATGTAGAGGTAGAGCTACAACTATTTCGCAATTTCCTTGGAGAAATAGAAGAAATGGAACTGTCCCATCAGGTGCTAAGTACCTTTTCCGTACTGATGGCCGACCATATGGCTCGAGAGGAATGCTATTATTTGATGAAATTGGCAGAATCAACAGGCACACATCCTCCTGGTTGTAATCCTGCCAAACGTCGTAGAGAGAACTGAAACCGGGGGCTGACTCCCTGGTTTCAACCAACTCTATATCCCCTTATTTATGATAAGATATGTAGTAACTATTCCAAGAGGAGGTAAGGCATGTTTCTATTGGAAGTTGATGAGCAGATTACACTGAAGATCTTACACCTATCGGACGCAGAGGAGCTGTTCCTACTGACAGATCGTTCCAGAGAATACTTGCGAGAATGGCTTCCATGGGTGGATGCTACGAAAACGGTGGATGATTCTCGCGGTTTCATTCAGCATGCACGCAAGCAATACGCAGAGCGAAAGGGACTTGCCTGTGGAATTTTCTATCAAGGGTGTTTAGCTGGTACGGTCGCCTTCAACAGCTTTGACTGGTTGAACAGGATAGGGTATATCGGCTACTGGCTGGCTCCGTACCATCAAGGGAAAGGAATCATGACGCGGGCATGCCAATCATTGATCCACCATGCATTTTACATTTTGGAATTGAATAAAATCGATATCCGCGCAGCATATGAAAACAAAAAAAGCCGTGCCATACCCGAACGTTTAGGCTTTATGAAAGAAGGGCAGATCCGGCAGGCCGAATGGTTATATGACCATTATGTGGACCATGTGGTATATGGTTTGCTTGCAAGGGAATGGAAAGAAAAACATTCTTTATAAAAGTTATTATCTATAGGTCTTTTCAAGGGTAATATCGATTATATCCTCCGTTTCTCTGTCAAAAGTAATAGTTACATAAACACCATATTCCTCTTCGCCTTCATTCAGCCATAGTTTGAATTTTTCCTTGGATGTATCTCCAGTTGATTCTCTGCCAATATGGAGATAATCCACAATCTGGGCATTTGGATAGTTCTTTTTCGTCTCCTGTACAGCTATTCGGCCCCATTTCGCATAGGGGGGAACTTCTTGTTGGATTCCCGCACTCAGCGGCAGTTCGGCAGAATAACCTGGGAGGAGACCAACTAAAAATGAACTGACTATCAGCAGCAGCATATATCTCATAGCCAATGCCTCCTTTTCCTCCTAGTTTCCGTTGCTTTGGCAACTTTTATGCTTTGAAATAACAACCTTCTAAGAAATATGAGAAAAATCCCCCTCCCAAAGGTGGGGGATTTCATCATTTCCCGGGAAATATCGACAACCTACGTTTCCGCGTTCTCGAAAGTCTCCTCAAATGTTTTTGCCATTTCAAAGTCCAAGGCAGTCAGTCCCTTTGCCTGCCAGGAAGACATTCGCAAAGTGACCACTTTATAATCTATAGATATTAAAGGGTGGTGTTTCTTTTCTTCTGCATACGCTGCAATCTGATCAACGAAACGGATGCCTGCGAGATAGTCTTTAAACCGATACTTGCGTTCTATCCATTTTTCATCGGTCCGCTTCCACGACGGCAGATCCTTCAGTTCTCTAGTGATACCTGCTTCACTCAATCTTTCCACTCTACTCCTCCTTTGGATCGATTTGTTTACCATGTTCCCCTTTAACTGCCAGTTAAATCCGAAATCAGTTGGCTCTTCATTCTCCTCGTCAGCTCCGTTATAAGCCAAAAGACCCTTCCACTTCATATCCATGTTAAAACTTCTCCCACAAGGTATACGAATTCCAGTCACTATTTAATATCCAGGAAATCATGGTTGCATAAAGATTGGCAAGGTTGTCTCCCTCACGCATATATATAAAGTATCCACTGAATATAGGAGGTCAGTATCATGCATAAGTCTCTGAATAGGATGGATTGGACTCGTATGGTTGTCGGGTATGTCTTTATCGCCTCCGCGGTTCCCAAGCTGGTGGTTCATGACTTCAAAGGAATCTTCCTCAGTTTGGGATTGCCCTTCCCAGAAACGATTTTATATCTAGTAGCCATCACGGAACTCATCTGCGGGATGCTCTTAATTGGGGGAATGTATATCAAACAGGCAATTGCACCGCTAATACTGATTATGCTTGGAGCTCTTTATCTTACCAAGATTCCCTTATTCTTAAACCAAGGATTTGTGGCATTTATTTTTGAATCCAGATTGGACATCTTCCTGCTTGTACTACTTCTTCTGTTATGGCAGCAAAATAGGGATAAGTCTGTGGATGAATAGCATAAGCTTGTGAAATGTCCGTGGATAATCGTCAAATTCCACGAAAAATCGCATAGTTATCCACAATTTTATTAACATATGCACAAGTGTTCGCAGTTATTTTGTATAGACATTATGTTCTGTACTATATATTGATTTAGAGCTTCTGACTTATTCACATTATGTGTATAACTTATGAAAATCTGTGGATTATTATTATTTATACAAAAAAAAGACTATCTCTCCACATGGGGATAGTCTTTTTTCTTACATATTCACCTGTTGATAACTATTGAGAACCCAATTCAATCGTTGTCTCGTTTTGTTCACCGTTCCGATAGTACGTAATAGTGACTTCCTCCCCAATTTCTTTTTCTTGGTAGAGTATTTTCCTTAGGTCAATCATATTATTTACCGCACTTCCGTCCAGTTCTGTGATGACATCCAAGCGTTCCAAACCTGCCTGATCAGCAGGCGAACCATTTTCCACGCTCCACACATAAACACCGTTCTGGATATCTTCCGGCAGATTCAATGTTTCTCTCCACTCAGCTTGTGGTATCTCATCCAGTGAATAGATCTCCACTCCGATATACGGCCTCACTACTTCTCCATTCGCTTCCAGTTCTTCTACGATAGGCATGGCAGTATCCACAGGAATAGCAAATCCTATCCCTTCTACAGCAGCTTCATTTACTTTCATGGAATTAATACCGATCAGCTGACCCGAAAGATTGAGAAGAGCTCCTCCGCTATTTCCAGGGTTAATAGCTGCATCAGTCTGAATGACTTCGGCCTGCCAGTCTGCACGTCCGTCCATGTTAAAATCTTGCGGAACTGTCCGTTGTGTCCCGCTGATCACTCCTTGGGTGACTGATCCAGAAAACATCATCCCAAGAGGGTTACCTATTGCGATGACAGGTTCGCCACGTTTCACATGATCCGAAGAGCCTATTTCAACAGCTTTCTCCGCTGCCGAGCCATCCATCTTTAATACTGCCAAGTCGGAAAACAGATCACCGCCCACTATTTCTGCATCAATATGTGTCTCATCGGATAGGACAACCTCTACATTGTCTGCACCTTCTACAACATGCTGATTGGTCACAACATAAGCTGTCCCGTCTTCAATTTTATAGATGACACCTGATCCGGTTCCAGCCTGGCTTTCCTCCTGTTGCTGCCAAAAATCGGCATTCTTCTGCAAATTGATGACACCAACGACTGCCGGGGTCACTTCTTCCACTACATCGGTGATTTGCGTGTTGATATCAACTGTGACAGTAGTCTGAACCGTCCCGCCGCCATCCTCTGTCTCGATGGTCGCTTCATCGGCATTTCCATTCTCCTCGGTCTCTGAAGCGGAACGGTTGGTTTCAAGCATATTAGGGACAGCAATGAAGGCTAGAAATGCAAGAACGACGAGTCCTCCAACTACCGGCAGGATCCATCCGCTTCTTTTTTTCCTGTTCCGATTGGGTGGATGATGTTGTGTATAATATCCCATATCTCTATCCCCTTATAAAAGTTTAGTTGGTATAGTATTTCCTTTCCTTTGCTCAAAATAAACTGGAAATATCCACAAGGAATAGAGAACACACGGGTCAAACCACTTCGTAGAGAGGGGTAGGCGACTTTGGATCGGTATCCTTCAGTTCCAACTGTATGCCACGCTCTTTTAATACACTATCCACCGACATGCGTGCAAGGTCTTTCATGTTATTGTCTTGGCTCAAATGTGCCAAATAAATCCTTTTGGTTCTATTGCTGATAATATCCGTCAGTGCAAGCCCACAATCTTCATTCGAGACATGGCCAGAATCGCCTAAAATACGACGTTTTACATTCCAAGGATACCTTCCCATACGAAGCATTTCTACATCATGGTTGGCTTCGAATATATAAGCATCTGCATCCTCCACCGTTTTCTTTATCCGTTCCGAGACATAGCCCAGATCTGTTACCAATGCGACCTTTTTCCCATCATGCCGGAAAGTGTAGAACATTGGCTCTGCTGCGTCATGGGATACACCGAAAGATTCTACTTCCATGTCACTGAACGTCTTCACCTGCTCCATACCAAAATGGAATTTTTGATCGATAGAGAGCTTGCCAATGGAATTTTCCATTGCCTTCCACGTATTCTCATTTGCGTATATGGGAAGGTTATACTTCCTAGCTAAAATTCCAAGCCCTTTGATATGATCACTATGCTCATGAGTCACCAAGATCCCTGATAGTTCGGATGGATCTACTTGTACTTCCGTGAAAAGCCGGTCCATCTGCTTTCCGCTGAGTCCCGCGTCCACCAATATTTTTTCTTTTTCTGATTCGATATAGAAGGCATTTCCAGTACTCCCGGAAGCCAACACACTAAATCGTAACGTCATTCTGTCTCACTCCGATTTTCCTCTTGTAGCTTTCCATTAAGCAAGTTCAACAGGGGTTCCTTCATTTCGTTATCTTCGTTCAACGTGTTGATGTTAACTAGACTATTTTGTATGAATTCCTGATAAAACTCATCATTAACCGTCGATTGTATACCTTCCAAAGCATTGACCAGGAATTTCCGCTCCCCCGATTCATTTGTAACCGTGATATTATATGTCGGAGCAAAAACCTGCACACCATCCTCCAAAGGAACCCTGGTCAAATAGCCGATGCTCATATCGGAAACTTCATCTTCCGGATACAAAGCTCCACGATTGTACAAAATCTCCACTGCCCGTCTCGGTTGGATCATTGTCTGGTTATTTTCTTGAATCTCTGCCTCTCCAAGCATTGTTTGGGTGTAGAATGTCATCTCATCCTGATCATTCAAATAGACGATAAGCAATGCTGACTGATTATAATAGATGGGTCGGTCATTTTTCTTTTGAAAGAAAATAAGCGCGTTCAGTTCTTCATCCCATTCCCAGAAGGTATATTCTCCCGGATTGAAGACATACGGACGAACCATCTCCTCTATATCTTCTTTCTCAACATTTGCCGGTAGGGGAATCGGCTCTTCAAACCGGCCGGCAATGAGGTTGTCGGACACCATTTCTGCCTGTACACCCTCTTTAGCCCCTAGTAAACCAACTTCCTCTTCCGTGAAATTTTTTGGGTGTACCGAAATATAAGGTTCCTCCGTCGTTTCAATCTCAATGTCTCCAATGGTAATGTTCTCTGCTTCCAGTTGACTCTCAATGGAAGAATTCTGTTCCTCCAAAACACTTATATCAGCCTGTTTCTGCTTCTCCATGAATTGCCAGAGCAAGAATACATCAAGAACAAGGAAACAGAGGATGAAAACGGTCTTTATATTGCCCCACTGCATCCTAACTGCCCCCTTCCTCTGATGATCTGTTTTCAAATGAAATTTCCCGCCAAATTCCGTTATATTTCATATACCATGCAGGCTGGAGATAGGCGGTGGCATTATTTTGATGCATCTCATACGTTAACCGGTAGCCCAGTTGAATGTCACCGATATTTTCCATATTGTACTCTGTATTCCTCAGATGGGAAACAACCTCGCCCCCTCCTGGGAGCTCAACCAAATCCCCCGTAAATGAATCTTCCATGGTGAACAGAGGTCGGCTGTACTGATGAAGTCCGACATCCCTCCATTCCTGTTGAATGACTGATAGGCCGGAGCTGTTAAACACAGGATACCCCGCATAGAACAACCGGTACCTTACGGTGTTGGTACCCGTATGCAGTCGTGACAGGCGATAATCATCCGTCCATCCAAAATGGCCGTTGATATTGGCAATGCTTCTATCCAAAAGCTCAACTGCTGGCAAGCTTTCCTGGTTGGTGGTATTGGGATTATAAAATTCCATATTCCTTCCATATTGGAATACGCGCATCTGGCGCTGTCCATCATTATAGTAGGATTCCCCGTTGTCATAATTTTGACGGACCACGGATGGTGTCTGGAACAAGGCATTGACAAGAGCATTGACATCCAGGTCAGTGACTGCCACAGAATGTTCAGGAGCAGACACCGGATCATCGGGGAGATAGATCACCGAATCGCCGCTTTCCAATACGAACTGCTCTTCCAACCCTTCCAACGAAGACATTCTGTTCCATAGGCTTTCATATACATTCGGGTTGTTGATCACAGCATGTGCCTCCTGCCGTCCATCAATCGACTGAATTTCCAAGTGGACGGAAGCTGTATCCTGTTCCAATGTGAGGTATATACGCTTGAATGACCAACTCGGGAGCTGTATGTCAGGGTTATCAAATTGGTAGAAGTTCCTCAATAATTCCATCGGCAGTTCTTCTGGAAAGATGATCTCTATCTCAAATGCCTGTGATTCCCTTCCATCTGAATCACCTGCATAAAATTCATCTAATTCCCATGACTTCATGCGCTCATATAGCTCCTCTTGGGCTTTTGGGTCACTAGGAGCGTAAGGTCGATCATTGACATGGAAGACGAAAGACTTGGGAACGATTAGGCTGCCCTTTGTCTCTTCCACCCCTCCGATATCCATTTCATCAATATAGGAGGAATTATTCAAGTTGTCCAGGCTCGGCTGATACCGCCACAGCCCAAAACTGAGCAGCAGACTGAAACCGATCAGGACAATCAGTATTAACGACTTTACTGCCTCTAATTTCATCATACACCCCTCCGCTTCTGATTCATAAGCGGAAGTGTAAAGAGAACGGTTGTCCCTTTACCCTCTTTGCTTGTTGCCCAGATTTTACCATGATGGGCTTCTACAAGTTCTTTGGATATGGCCAGTCCCAGTCCAGTTCCTCCAAGCTTCCTTGTTCTTGCCTTATCTGCCCGGTAAAAACGCTCAAATATTTTATCAAGCTTGTCATAACTGATCCCCATTCCCTGATCACTGATACTCACCAGCAGATAATGCCTCTTGTTTTCCGCCTTCATGGTTATAATACCGCCTTCAGGTGAGTATTTAATCGCATTGGAAATCACATTATCAAGAACCTGGGTCATTTTGTCCTTATCCATCCAGACAGGGAATTGCCCTTCCGGCAACTGCCTTTTCAAATGGATGTGTCCCGGAAGATTCAATTCAAACCGGTCGATGACACCGTGAAAATATTGGATGAAATCCACCCGTTCTTTTTCAAGCGGGTATTCCTCTGCATCCATCTTGGAAAGTTGGAGAAGATCGTTCACCATACGGATCATTCTGTCTGTCTCCGTTTGAGCTACACCAAGAAAGCGCGGGGCTATTTCTTTATCTTCCCATGCCCCGTCATTCAGTGCTTCTATATAGCTTTTCATCGTTGTCAATGGAGTCCTAAGCTCATGGGATACATTGGAAACAAATTCTCTGCGTTCCTGCTCAGCCTTCTCTTGCTCCGTTACATCGCTGATTACGGAGATAAACCCGGTAACCTCTTCTTCTTCATCGAGGATGGTAGAGAAATTGGCACGGATCAAGAAAAATTCTTCCTCATCACTGAAGTCAATGATCATCGATCCGCTTTCCGGCAGCTCCGTCATATCCACGACTCTATCTTCCAGTTGCATGACATCGATCAACAACTCACCACTCACCTCATCGGGATCACGGCCAATCATTCTGCCAGCAGCTTCGTTCATCAAAGTCACTGCGCCTGTACGATTGGTGGCAATCACTCCATCAGACATATTGGATAAGACAGACCTCAATTTGAACTGTTCCTCCTCGATTGTTGCGTAAGAATGTTTGAGGCGGGAATTCAAATCATTGAATGTGTCGGCAAGCAGACCTATTTCATCCTTACTGTACACTTTCACCTTTTGACTGAAGTCCCCTTTAGCCATGGTTTGTGCCTGTCTTCTCATTTCGGAAATCGGTTTGGTTATGGTCCTTGCCACCAGTATCCCTACCACTGCTGACACTGCAATGGCCAACAATGAGCCTTGCAGGAAAATATCATTGATTTCCTGCATTTGATTAAAAACACCTTCCAGGGATGCTTCCACGTAGATGACTCCCATGACATTTTCCTGAGAATCGAAGATAGGAACGGCCTGGACATGCACAGGATTTCCTGTTTCCTGGTTGTATTTGGTTGTGTCCTGACGCTTATCAAAGAAAAGAGCGTCCTGGACGGTATCCCTTGTTGTCTTTTTGCCGATCCTGTCCCTCTCCAATACATTAGTGGTTCCAAGGACCCGGCTTTGGTTATTGATGACTTCCAGTGTAGTGATGTCTCCTGTTTCCACATCATGTACAATACTCTGGACCTCCTCCTGAAGGCTTGGCCCTTCTTCCTCATTCCTCTCTCTTTCGAATGCCTGCTCCAAGTTATAATTCAACAGTTCTACCCTGTCATTGATCGAGCTTTCAAAGCTCTCCATCAATTCCGTCTCCAGTTCATTGGTAAAAAAAGCTCCGATCACCTGTACAGCCACCAAAAGCAATAGAATATAGATAATCGTGAATTTGGATTGGATGGATCGGAAAAAACCGACTTTATTCATAGGTACTACTCCTGTTCAGGGTTTCGCAAATAATAACCTACTCCTCTACGGGTCACAATCCATGTCGGATTACTTGGATTCTCCTCTATTTTTTCCCGCAGTCTTCGCACGGTTACGTCTACAGTCCTGACGTCACCGAAATAGTCATAGCCCCAGACAGTTTCCAACAAATGTTCCCGCGTCATCACCTGGCCCATGTGGCGGGCCAAATAGTGAAGGAGCTCAAATTCACGATGAGTAAGCTCAATCTGCTTGCCATCCCTTGATACCACATAGGCATCAGGGTGGATGGTGAGGGAACCGATCACGATATCCTTTGTCTGCTTCGCCGTATCTTCCGGCACCTGCTGCCTGCGGAGATTTGCTTTTACCCTGGCAATGAGTTCTCTATTGCTGAATGGTTTGGTGACATAATCATCAGCTCCAAGCTCCAGACCGAGCACCTTATCGATTTCAGCATCTTTCGCCGTCAGCATGATGATCGGCATGGAATGATTCTTGCGGACTTCCCGACAGACTTCGTTTCCATCACGTCCGGGCAGCATGATATCCAACAAAATGAGGTCTGGGACTTCCGCTTCGGCAAGTTCCACCGCTGCATCTCCATCATTTGCTACGACTACCTCATATCCTTCTTTCTCTAAGTTGAACTTCAATATATCTGCAATTGGCTGTTCATCATCGACAACTAATATTTTCTGACTCATCATTGCACATCCTTTGTCCGCATAGGTTAAATTAATTTATAGTTTCAGAGGATAATTTTTCTAGTTTTTATTGGTATTTGCGCATGAGTGTCTACTTACAACAATACACTCTTCTCCCTATTTTATCGCATTTCGAGGGAAATGTCTTCCCTCTCAACAATAAGAAAGAGGCTGCCATCAAAGGCAGCCTCTTCCAATTATATTCAACTTAACTGCTATAAACACTTCGCACTACATTTGTCTGGGACCTGTCCGGGCCCACAGAGAAGATGGATAATGGAATTTCCGTCAATTGGGAAATCCTCTCCAAATAATGGCGGGCATTTTCAGGGAGTTCACTTAGATCTTTCACTCCTGTAATGTCTTCTTCCCACCCAGGCATTTCTTCATAGACCGGCTCACACTCTGCTAAGACGGAAAGACTGGCAGGAAATTCCTTCATGATTTCGCCTTTATAGCGATAGGCGGTACAAATCTTCAATGTCTCGATTCCTGTCAATACATCAAGGGAATTGAGAGACAGGTCAGTGATTCCGCTGACACGGCGGGCATGTCTGACAACAACACTGTCAAACCATCCGACCCGGCGGGCCCTGCCTGTAGTTGTTCCATATTCACGACCTACTTCGCGTATCTGATCACCAGTCTCATCATGCAGTTCCGTTGGAAAAGGCCCATCTCCCACTCTGGTTGTATAAGCTTTAGAAACGCCGACAACATGATTGATTTTCGTTGGCCCAACACCAGAACCTATGGTCACTCCTCCAGCAATCGGATTGGAGGAAGTCACAAACGGGTATGTCCCTTGATCAAGGTCTAGCATGACGCCCTGTGCCCCCTCAAAAAGAACACGGCGCCCCTCGTCAAGAGCATCATTCAGAACAACAGAGGTATCACAGACATATTCCGCCATTTGGCGCCCGTACTCATAATACTCTTCCAAGATGCTTTCTACCTGTATCGGTTCTACTTCATATACTTTTTCAAACAAGCGGTTTTTCTCTTTCAGATTCTGCTCCAGCTTACTCCGGAAGACATCTTTATCCATCAAGTCTGCTATACGGATTCCGCTTCGTGCAGCTTTGTCCATATATGCTGGCCCGATCCCTTTTTTTGTTGTACCAATTTTATTGGCACCTTTCTCTTCTTCCTGCAGAATATCCAGTTGAAGATGATATGGAAGGATGACATGTGCCCGGTTACTGATTCGGAGATTATCCGTAGAAACATTGCGTTCATGCAGATAGGCAATTTCCTCCATAAATGCTTTCGGGTCGATGACCATTCCATTTCCCAATACACAGATTTTATCATCAAAGAAGATACCGGATGGGATTAAATGCAGTTTATATGTGATATTATCAAATTTGATGGTATGGCCGGCATTGTTTCCACCTTGATAACGGGCGACAACCTCGGCATTCTGCGACAGATAATCAGTGATTTTCCCTTTTCCTTCATCGCCCCATTGTGTTCCGACTACTACTACTGAGGACATAGGTGCACCTCCATTAGGTTATGTAACATTTGATTTTCATTATTTACAAAAGTAATTCTATCAGTATCCTATGGGCAAGTCAATTTAATTCACGAACGATCAATATTTAATTTAATAGCATTGTTCGCTAATATATATCCAGAATGACAACTTAAAACGAATAAAAAACCATCCTGTACAAAAGCTATCATCAGATTGATTATACATCAGCTTAAGCGGGGTGGAAATATGGCTTCGATGGAACCTGGTATATCCAGCAGCAGGGTGGGAGACCATCTGAGAAGTGAACTGCTCAGACTTTCGCATGACATTCATCAACTCATTCAAACATTGGAGACGAGCGAATGCAGTGTCCTGCATGAATTGGAACATATCCATCAATCCTTCCATGATATTCAGACAGCCACCGCTTCCTATTACTTAAGGAGTTACTTAGCTGCTTTCACCAACCATTTTGAAGTGCTCTCTGTTGCTATTCAGCATCTTTCCGAGCGTAACCATGGTGCGTTGATTGCCATTCAGCGGGAAGACAAGCTGGAGGAACATCTGCATGCAGGCATCCCCTTGCATGCAGAGCTATCCCATCCATTGCTGGAATCGATCTTTTATACAGGAAATCCATTACACGATGGGGGCGTACTCATCCACCAAGATACGATTGTTTCTGCTGCAAATGTACTTCCTCTTTCGGAAAATATGACCATCAGGGGAAAGGTGGGAACCAGACACCGAGCTGCATTGGGGCTCTCCGAGCAGACGGATGCCTTAGTTCTCACAGTATCTGAGGAGACTGGAAGAGCGACCTTCGCCTTCGGAGGAAACCTGTATCCCATCCGGACAAGCAGTGGATTGGTTTAAATAATGCAAATGCAATTTTATGAAGAACAGTGTAAATAAAAAAATAGCAGTCCAATGGGGACTGCTTCCTTAGGCTTGCACCGGGGCAGGAGGTACATCACTCTCTGAATACCGGTGGTCAAGATCCACAAATTTATTGTATTCCTTCACAAACGCAAGTTCCACCGTACCAACCGGACCATTACGTTGTTTGGAAATAATGATTTCAATAATATTTTGTTTCTCTGTCTCTTGATCGTAGTAGTCATCCCTGTACAAGAAACCTACAATATCGGCATCCTGCTCAATACTACCCGATTCACGAAGGTCAGACATCATTGGACGTTTATCTTGGCGGGATTCCACTCCACGTGAGAGCTGGGACAGAGCAATTAAAGGAACATTCAATTCCCTTGCCAATCCCTTCAAGGAACGAGAAATCTCGGAGACTTCCTGCTGCCTGTTTTCTCCTCTGGAACTTCCGCTGCCCTGGATCAACTGCAGATAATCAATCAAGATCATGCCAAGCCCATGTTCCTGCTTGAGACGCCTGCATTTGGAACGGATTTCGCTCACACGGATCCCTGGTGAATCATCGATAAATATGCCTGCATTGGATAAGGAACCCATAGCCATTGTCAATTTACTCCAGTCATCCGCCTGCAGTTGGCCATTACGAAGACGGGTAGCATCTATATTTCCTTCTGCACATAGCATCCGCTGAACCAACTGGTCTGCTCCCATCTCCAAACTGAAAATGGCTACATTCTCCCCGCTGTTTACAGCCACATTCTGTGCGACATTAAGTGCAAATGCAGTCTTACCAACAGAAGGACGTGCTGCAACAATAATCAAATCATTGGGCTGAAAACCAGAAGTAATACGGTCTAAATCGCGGAAGCCGGTAGGCACTCCAGTTAGATCGGCATCAGATTGATGGAGTTGTTCAATATTATCATACACATCAATCAATACATCTTTGATCGCCTTGAAAGAACCGGAATTTTTACGTCCGGAAACTTCCAGAATGTTTTTTTCCGCATCGTTTAAAACATCTTCGACCTCATCTTCTTTTTCATAGCCGGATGTGACAATATCAGTAGCAGTGCGAATCAGCCTGCGAAGGATGGCCTTTTCTTCCACGATCCTGCTGTAGTATTCGATATTGGCTGCGGTCGGGACACTGCCTGCAACTTCAGACAGATAGGTTACCCCTCCTGCTTCATCCAACTGCTTTGCATTCTGCAGATAGGTTGTCACAGTCACCACATCAATCGGCTCACCTTTATCGGCCAATTTCATCATCGCTGCAAAAACCCGTTGGTGACCCGCTCGATAAAAATCCTCGGCAACCAATATTTCCGAAGCGGTTGAAAAAGCTTGCGGCTCTAAGAAGATGGCGCCAATCACCGACTGCTCCGCTTCAATATTATGTGGGGGAGTTCGGTCATTCCAATCATTCATCGTCCCGGGCCCTCCTTTCATGGAAAATCTTGTTGTCGGAAACCGGCCGTTCTATAGTCAATTTTAATTTATTACTTTTCAGAGACATGCACCTTGATGGAACCAGACACTTCCGGATGGAGTTTCACTGGGACAGTAGTATAACCAAGTGCACGGATTGGCTGGTCCAGTTCAATCTTCCGCTTATCAATTTTATAACCATGGTCTTTCTTCAATTGCTCGGCAATCTGCTTACTGGTAATGGACCCGAAGAGACGGCCGCCATCACCGGATTTAGCCTTCAATTCCACTGTCAGTTCTGCCAATTTATCTTTCAAATCCATTGCTTCTTCTTTTTCTTCCTGCTCCTCTTGTTCCATCTTGCGCTTTTGGGCCTCAAGTGCCTTCAGGTTGCCCGGAGTAGCTTCCTGTGCAACATTATTCTTCAAAAGATAGTTGCGGGCATACCCATCTGAAACATTTTTAACTTCACCTTTTTTGCCCTTGCCTTTTACATCTTTCAGGAAAATAACTTTCATTCTGTATCGCTCCCCTCAAAATATTCATCAATTATATCTTTTAATAACCCCTCTGCATCGTCCAGGGTGGTATCTTCAATCTGAGTGGCCGCATTCGTCAGATGACCGCCGCCATTCATCCGTTCCATAATAATTTGGACATTCACTTCCCCAAGCGACCTTGCACTGATGCCGATCCTTCCATCATCTCTCTCTGAGATGACAAAGGAGGCGGAAATACCGCTCATGGTAAGAAGAGTGTCTGCTGCCTGGGCAATCAGCACTGGACCATACTTGTCATTTGGCTCCGCCTTGGCAATCGCAATTACATCTCTGAATACCTCTGCCCGTTCAATCAGCTTGGCTCTTCGAATGAACAGGTCGAGATCCTCTTTCATAAACTGTTGGACCAGAATCGTATCTGCCCCTTTTGAACGAAGATAGGAAGCAGCATCAAACGTCCTGGACCCAGTCCGAAGGGAAAAGCTTTTGGTATCCACGATGATTCCAGCCAACAGAGCAGTCGCTTCGACCATCTTCAATTTCAATGACTTTGGCTGGTACTCGAGTAATTCTGTTACCAGTTCAGCTGTGGAAGATGCATAAGGCTCCATATAGACAAGTGTTGCATTTTGAATAAATTCTTCGCCCCTGCGATGGTGGTCTATGACCACCTTATACTCCGTCTTATCCAACAGGCTGGCTTCTGCAACCATGGATGGCCGGTGGGTATCCACGACCACCACAAGGCTGCGGTTTCCGGTGATTTCCTCCGCATCGTCCGGGTCAATGAAGTGCTCCCATAGATCATTATCCTCTTTCAAGGCGTTCACAAGGCGATAGACGCCTGTATCCACATCGTCGCGGTCAAAAACGATATGGCCTTCTACTCCATTCGCTTTGGCGATGTTCAAGATACCGATCGCTGCACCAAGTGAATCCATATCAGGGGACTTATGTCCCATAATGATAACATTATCACTCGCTTTCACCAATTCCTTCAGGGCATGGGAAATGACCCGAGCCCTGACTCTTGTCCGTTTTTCCATCGGATTCGTCTTGCCGCCATAGAAACGGACCTTCCCGGATTCATCTTTGATGGCTACCTGGTCCCCTCCCCGGCCCAAGGCCAGGTCAAGACTGGACTGCGCCAATTCTCCCAAGGTAGGAAGCGGCACATCTCCGGAACCTACACCAATACTCAGTGTCACTGGATTATTCTGCTCTCCACTTAGTTCACGGACTTCATCCAATATATCGAACTTCACCTTTTCCATCTGCTGAAGGATCTCTTTTGAACCTACCGCCAGGAATCTTTCCTGGGACGTCCGTTTCAGATAGAGGCCATATTGTCCTGCCCAGTTATTCAACACAGATGTAACCTGGGAGTTGAGCTGGCTTTTCAGCGTATCGTCCATATTCTGGGTGATTTCCTCATAATTATCTAAGAAGACGATGGCTAGGACAGTTTGCTCATTATCATACATGGTTTGAAGACGTGACTGCTGGGTCCGATCGAACAAATAGAGCAGCCTTTCTTCCCTTTTAGCAGTGGTCTGGAACTCATATCCTCCAAGCTCCAACCAGATTTCTTCTTTGTTTTCTCTTATCTTAGGGATTAACTCCTCACTGAGGACATTGAGAGATTCACCAACAAGTGTATCTTCTTCTTGGGCAAATTTATTCATATAAGGATTCGCCCACTCAATGGTAAAATTATCATTATATAAAATGATGCCGATCGGCATTTCCAGTAAGGCTTCTTCCCCAACCTTCTTCACCCGGTGGGAGAGGGTGGAAATATATTCCTCCGTCTCGTTCAAAAGCACCCTTTCCGTACGGATACTATAATAGATGGACGCAGCCAGCAACAAGGTCATGATTACTCCCAGCATCCATTGAAAATACCAAATCACTGCCAGTAAAATGATGGATAGCAGGTAAATGATCCATAAATGGCTGCTTAACGTTGGTTTCTTTTGTAAATCCGGCATAGCATTCAGCTCCTACTTGGGTAACACTTATCGGTTTCGATCTTATGAGTCTTTTGTCATTCGCTCTCTCAGCTTAAATCCTATGTCAATTATACCTAAAATGCGCATGAAATACAGTAGCATTAAAGGAAAAAGGATGACCAGAACTACCACCAGCACAGGGACAGCCTTGGACAGCTTTTTTTGATGGGAATAGAAGAAAACAAAGGAAATCCCCTGAACGGCCATGATAAGACCTGTCAGTACCAGCAGATTCTGCACTGCCATAAAGTAGATGCTTCCAGGATCTAATTCTATCATGGATAATAGAATGGCAACCAGGTAGACCCAAATAAGTGAACGTGGGAATTGCAGATGCCGGAACGGCGGAAACCGCAACTCTTTATTCTCTATTCGATTAATCATCTTGTATCCAGCCCACTGGCTGAGGAAGGCCAGTAATACAGCTGATAGTACCAGTACTACTGGAAACAGATCGATAAAGTAGCTGATTTGAGCTTCCAGCATTCCCTGAATCTCTTCCGTCTGTTCATCTGAGCCGAATTGACCAAGCAGATCTGTACTCATCTGCAAGGATTCCATATACATCGTTTCCAGTTCTGCCAGCCAATTCACCTGAAAAACATACTGGGTGAATACAAAGGCAAACAATAATCCTGCTAGAAAACCCAATGTCCCTCGGGCCAGCGTCTCATAGGCCGAAACGCCCTGATAGATGGCACAGCCGATCATAAGTCCGCCAATCGCCATCAACACAGTGACAGGCAATGAAAAAACGGTTGCGAGCAGCAGGGAAAGAATGACGGCTGCCAGGAACATCAACATCCCGGGTTTCCAGCTATACCTGGCAGCATAAACGATAAACGGGACCGGCAACAGGAATATACTTAAAATATTTAGTACGGGTACAAAAGCTGTAATAATCAACAGCAAGACGAAAATGCCTGTAAGCATTGCCCCGTCCGTAATTTTCTTCGATTGGTTCATCCATTGCACCTCTTTTAAACAACTAACAGTGTACCTTTACAATTTCTCTATTAGTATATAATAACATGATTTACAGCCGAATGGTTGGCGGAAATTGTTGGGTCCAACCCCCCTACTGCAGCTGTGCCAGTTGACTCCCAACAGACTTACTCCAAGCCAAAAGTCACCTATTTTTCAAGTTATACTGCCATTTTCCCGCTTCCTTCCTTTATAATAGGGGAGATAGACTAAATTAGAAGGATGGAAAAGATGGTTTTTCTACAAGCATTCATAAACAGCATCAAATTACCGAATAAAAAAGCAATTTTTCAACTGAACAGGATTGGCATGGATATAACGGTTGTCTATATGTTTCTTTTTCTATTCCTCGCTTCCCTGCCTTCTCTGGTAGACCAGATTACTTCGACAGGCGGTTTGGGTGATGAGATGAATTTAGTGTTAAAATTCATCTACTTCTTCATTTTCTACTATCTGCCGCTCGTCATCATTTTCTTTATGCTGCTTTCCGTTATGGCATACCTGGGAACTCTTATAGCAAAAATGCTCGGAAGAAAGCTTCGTTTTTCCATTCTGTGGAAAATGAGTGCTTACACCACCACTCTTCCCCTGCTTCTATATACAGCCCTTGCATTTTTCGTACCAATCCATGATTTATACTTAGTACTGGCTGCTTTGTTTACAATCGGGTTGTTAGGAAGAGTCATCACTGTATATCCCAAGAGAAGAAAACGGCGGTGACCTCTTAGAAAGCTGAAAGCCCCCAATCCTAATTGGATTGGGGGCTTTCTATCATGCCATTATTCACCTGCTACATATGGCAATAATGCCATTTGACGAGCACGTTTAATAGCAATAGTCAATTTACGCTGGTATTTTGCAGAAGTTCCAGTTACACGACGTGGAAGAATCTTTCCACGTTCGGAAATGAAACGTCTCAGCAAATCTACATCTTTATAGTCGATGTGTGTGATTCCGTTTGCTGTGAAATAACACACTTTACGACGCTTTGCGCGTCCGCGACGAGCTGCCATGTGAATACCCTCCTTTTATATATGGTAAGGCGACGATCAGAAAGTCAACTTCCAAACATCCCCTTTAAAACGGTAGATCATCATCCGATATATCGATAGGCTCTCCATTATTTTTAAATGGGTCCTCGTGGTTCTGATTCTGATTTGGTTGAAATTGGTTTTGGTTTTGAAATTGGTTCTGATTTCGGTTTTGCTGGAACCCTGCATCCTGCCCTCTATCTGGGGAGGAGTTTTTTGATTCCAAGAATTGGACACTGTCTGCCACAATTTCCGTCACAAAGACCGTCTTACCATCCTGGCCTTCAAATGTCCGCGTTTGCACGCGTCCATCAACACCGATCATGCTGCCTTTTTTCATATAGTTCGCCAGATTTTCAGCTGGTCTGCGCCAAACTACACAATTGATGAAATCCGCCTCGCGGTTCCCTTGTTGATTGGAAAACGGCCGGTTGACAGCAACAGTGAAATTGGCGACAGCAACGCCGCTTGGTGTATAACGCAAGTCAGGATCCTTCGTTAACCTGCCAACTAGCACGACACGATTTAACATCAGAACCACTCCTTATTATTGTTCATCTCGAATAGCGATATGACGAATAATATCATCAGAGAACTTCGCAAGTCGGTCGAATTCATTTACAGCTTCTTCTCCGCTTCTGAAGTTGATGATAACATAGTATCCATCACGGTAGTCTTGGATTTCATAAGCAAGACGCTTCTTGCCTTTTTCATCCACTTTATCAATCTCCGCGCCGTTATCTGTCAGGATTTTGTTGAAACGCTCGATCAAGCTTGTCTGCGCTTCTTCCTCAATGTCCGGGCGGATGATATACATGATTTCGTATTTTCTCATCCGTTACACCTCCTTTTGGTCTTAGCGGCTCCTGTTTATTGAAATCGGATCTCAACAAGAGCAAGGAGTAATCGACAATAATTACTCACAATGATGAATTATACCAAACCTTTTATTAAAATACAAGCCTTCGAGAGATCCTACCTGCGTTATAACTACTCTGGTTCTTACCTTACAGTATTCATTATGAACCTACACATTAAATCGGAAATGGATGACGTCGCCATCTTGGACAACATAGTCCTTGCCCTCCAGGCGAACGTTGCCATTCTCGCGAGCCTTACCCATTGATCCCGCTTCGACAAGATCATCATAGGATACGGTTTCTGCCCGGATAAACCCACGTTCAAAATCGGTATGGATAATGCCCGCCGCTTGTGGTGCTTTAATTCCTTTGCGGAAGGTCCATGCACGGACCTCTTGTTCCCCGGCGGTGAAATAGGTAGCCAGACCAAGCAGGTCATAGGATGCTTTGATCAGCTTGTCCAGACCAGACTCAGATATGCCGAGGTCTTCCAGGAACATCTCCTTTTCATCGTGATCCAGCTCAGAGATTTCTTCCTCAATTTTCGCACATACCACAATTACCTCTGCATTCTCTTTGGCAGCATACTCCCTCACCTTTTGGACATTCTGGTTGGCATCGGGATCTGCCACCTCTTCTTCACTGACATTGGCTACATATAGAGTGGGCTTGCTAGTAAGTAAATGAAGTCCTTTGACAATTTTCCACTGCTCATCGGAAAACTCCAATGCTCTTACAGGCCTTTCTTCCTCCAGCCCTTCCTTCAATTTACCCAGCACTTCTTGTTCGGCAACTGCTGCCTTATCTTTTTGTCTTGCAAGCTTTTCCACCCGCTGAAACCGTTTATTGACAGTCTCAAGATCTGCCAGAATCAGTTCCAAATTGATAATCTCGATATCATCAATCGGATCAATCTTCCCGGAAACATGGGTGATGTTGTCATCGGAAAAACAACGGACCACCTGGCAGATGGCATCGACCTGACGGATATGGGAGAGGAATTGGTTCCCCAAACCTTCCCCTTTGCTTGCTCCTTTTACGATCCCCGCAATATCTGTGAACTCAAAAGCTGTTGGGACAGTCTTTTTCGGTTTTACCATTTCTGTTAATGTATCTAAGCGGTTGTCAGGCACTTCCACAATACCCACATTGGGATCGATCGTAGCAAACGGATAATTGGCCGCTTCAGCTCCCGCTTGTGTAATGGCATTGAATAGCGTAGATTTCCCTACGTTTGGAAGACCCACAATTCCTGCTGTCAAAGACATAAAACTTTTCAACTCCTTAAGGATTCCATTCATATGAACGCGTAGTCTCATTATAGATAGGTTCCAGCTAAATGACAAGCTGGCGAAAAGCAAAAATAGGCATCCGGGGAATGCCTATTTTTGCTCTTTCACCTATGATTTTATATATTTCTATGAGCATAATGCCTTTTTTTACAGCTAAATCTCCATTTTAGCTGTTTTCTGCAGATTCTAGAACCTTTTTCATTTTCTTGGTGAATTCTCGTCGAGGGATCATCACACTATGTCCGCATCCTTGACATTTGATACGGATATCCATCCCCATCCGAATAATTTTCCATCGGTTCTCCCCGCACGGGTGAGGTTTTTTCATCTGTACCACATCATTAAGTTCGAACTCTTTTTCTTGCATATGGCCTTCTCCTTTTTCCCCTATTATAACGGAATTTTATTGGCCTTGTCCGCGGTTTTGACGGAATTCTTCTTGCTGTTCTCGAGAATACATCACTAGACGTGGAGACGGGATTTCGATGCCGGATTTATATAGTTTGTCCTGCATGTCCCGCCTGATATTACGCTCTCCCGCCCATTGGAAGCCAGGAAGCGTGTCGGCAATAACCCTGATCGTAAAATGCGAAGCTTCAAGATTCTGGACCCCGATGATTTCAGGGATTCCTACGATAAAATCATATTTTTCCGGTAACCCTGCAGCTGCTTCGTTAATCAGGTTCTCTGCCTCCTCCACTTCACTTTCATAAGGGACATGAATGTCGACGATCGCCAGGCCGTTATGAACCGAATAATTGGTCACCTGGGTGACATTTCCATTGGGGAGAATATGCATTTCTCCTGTCCAGCTGAGGACCTTGGTCACTCGGAGGCCAATTTCTTCCACCGTTCCTTCAATTCCTGCTACTGCTACGTAATCGCCCACTGAAAATTGATCTTCAAATATGATGAAGAATCCGGATATGATATCACGCACCAAGTTCTGGGCACCGAAACCAATAGCAAGCCCTACCACACCAGCCCCTGCCAGGAGAGGCCCTACCTGTATATTGAACACACTAAGTATCATGACAATCGCTACAAAATATACAAAGTAAGAAACGACACTTTTGATCAGCTTGGTTAGTGTCTTCTCTCTGCGTTCGCTGATTTTGAACCGGCCTTTTTGTCTATTAGAGAAAAGCCTGTCCACCAGCTTTTTTGCAACCCTGACCAATATGCCCGCAAACAAGATGATGAATAGAATCTGCAATGCGCCCTGGGCAATAGTAGTCCAAAGATCAGGACCTGTCAGGTAATCCCAAAATGTTTCTATTTCTTCATTCACTGAATCCAATCCATGTACCTCCTAAACTGCTATGTCTCTTTTTTCTCCATTCTGCTCCACAAGGGATATAATAACAGGCGAGTCAGCACATAGAGATTCAAAATGCCATAAACTGGATAAATATAGTTTATGAGCGTGGAGAATCCGAATGTACTTAATGGAATCATTGTAGCTAAGGTGACTGCCACTAGCAAGCTTAATGGCTGATCAAAATAATCCCTTATTCTCGTGACAATTCCCAAAACCCCTGAAGCTGCTGTAGTAAAGATCGCAAACCATAGTAGAATCCCTATGAAAACAAACATGGGAAAAGGATAACCTTTCAATATGGCAAACAGAGGGATTTCATACAGTAACAGCTCATCAGCAATTTGAATCAAGCTATTATTATATACATATGAAATGACCCCTAAAACCAGGCCGCTTCCACAACATGCAATCCAAATCTCCTGGCTTCCTTTCACTTTATTCCCGATTGCACCTAAAACGGCTATCAATGGAAGGATGTTCAAAGCAGTGAACGGAAAGGCAGCGGCCCAATTTCGCTGTTCATCCCAATGAGAAAACAATTCCAATTCCTGATCAATCGTAAAACTGAGAAGGATGAAGAGAAGGCCTCCGAGAAGAAGGGGGAGAATAAATTGATTGATGGTAAGCAAGCCGTTTATATCCTTTAGAAAAAGCAATAGCAATGCTATAACCATTATTCCTATACCCCACCAGTAACTGAAGTTAAACGCCTGTCCAGTCGCTCCGCTGCCAGCAATCATCACAACAGTAGTAGTAAACAGGTAGAGAAATATCATCAAATCATAGATGCCCGTCAATTTGCCGCCCACGATATCACGCAGCACTGGCAAGTAATGAGTCGATTCCTTCTGCCTGCTGATCTTCATAATCACCCCACATGAACTGGAAAAAAAGATGACAAACAAGAGAATAGCCAGTCCGCTTTCATGCCCGAAAAACTGCCATAATTCCCGCCCTGAAGCATACCCTGCCCCAATCGTCGTCCCAATAATCAAAAACATCCATTTAAGACCAGCTTTCCACATGTTTTTTCCTCCATTATTTTAAAGTTTTAACGTATAGACGCTGAGAAAAATCCGTATACTATACCAATATGTTTATGGAGGATAAGCTATGAATCTGAAGAAGCGTTTTGGCCTGCAACAGGAAAACTTTCGCATGCTTCATACCAATCCCGATCTTCAGGACGAAATGCTTGCAAAAATTTTCTCCTGGATTCCGAAGCAGCCAAAAGAATGTGTCGTCGTATGTATCGGCACCGACCGTTCCACCGGTGATGCATTAGGCCCTTTAACAGGCACTTATTTGACTGAAATGCAGCCGAAAAACCTTACCATTTATGGCACATTAAAATATCCGGTACATGCGACCAACCTTTCCGATTACATACAGCTGATTGGAGAGGCGCATCAGCAATCATTTATCATTGCCATTGATGCTGGTCTCGGTAAAAGTGGATCCGTCGGGTATTTAATTGCCGGAAAGGGATCAATCAAACCAGGCGCTGCATTGAATAAACCCCTTCCCCCTGTTGGAGATGTGCATATCACTGGTGTAGTGAACGTCGGAGGTTTCATGGAAGCTTCCGTTCTGCAGAATACGAGGCTATCCATCGTCTCTGATATGGCACACAAAACAGCTGATCTCCTTTCTGGCTTTGACCGACAATTGAGCCGGGAAAAATTTTCCCCTTCTTTAGGTTTAAAAAGTAACAAAAAGGGTACACTGCATTATATGTAACCCCCCCTTTTCTATTTAGAACTAAAGCCCCTCCGCAAAATGGCGGAGGGGCTTTAGTTCTGGCTATATTAGAGATTTTCCTTGTTGGCCTCTGGTTTCATCTTTCTATTCTTCCATTTCTTATACCTGTTCTCCGCTGTGGAGAACCCCCATTGTAATGCAACTCCCTGTATGACTACCCCCATTATGGAGGTTCCTGTCAATAGAAGTACAGAAAGTTTATGTTCTATGGTAGGCATTTCACGCCCAAACAAGATGATCCGGCTTCCAGTAATGTATAAAGCTTCCCAATACGTCTGTATTCCCTCTTCAAGTTGCCAAATGACCATTGATTCCACGATAAGCAAAGAAAGAACAGCTCCCGTAAATCCCAGCAATGATAAATATGTCACTCTCTCTATGACTGGTGAAATATAGTATTTAGTAATTGTCTTAATACGAAAGAAATAGATCACCGGTACCATCGAGTGAAGAAATCCACTACGAATATCCCCCATACATACCAATGGATGGGGGAATTATATGCATGATCCATCCAGATGCCAGCAAGTGTAAGCATAACCAGTAGAAGCATGAAACTTTCATATATGGTTTTCGTTACCCGCTGCATATTGACCGCTCCCGCTCCACTCCTATATTAAAACAACTGATAGATATAATAGATGAATGCGACCGTAACAATAGAGGGAAGAAGATTGCCAATACGTATTTGAGTGATCTTCAGGACATTCAAACCTATTGCCATAATCAAAAGCCCTCCAACTGCTGTCAATTCGACAATCAATCCGTTCAAGAAGGCTTCAGGCAGCCAGCTCTCTATTTGAGTAGCCAACAAAGCTATCGTTCCCTGATAAACAACTACCGGAACAACAGATAAAGCAACACCAAACCCGAATGTGGTGGTCAACACAAGAGCCATAAACCCATCAAGAATGCCCTTGGTTATCAATACTTCGTGGTCACCACGTATTCCGCCGTCCAATGCTCCGATGATAGCCATCGCACCTACCACAAAAATCAGCGACGCAGTGACAAATCCCTGAGAAACGCTGAATTCTCCCTGCCGGACAATGAACTTGCTTCCGATCCATTCACCAAAGCGGTTCAGTCCCTCTTCCAAGTGGAGAAGTTCTCCGATAACTGCTCCGGACAGTAGGCTTAGCAATACAACAATAATCATTTCTGTTGATAGGGCCATCTGCAATCCTATTAATAGAACTGCCAAACCGATTCCATGCATCACGGTCTCTTTATATCGTTCTGGTATTTTAGTGAAAAATAAACCCAGAGTACTTCCAATCAGTACTAAGATCCCGTTGACAATTGTTCCATATAACGCCATTTCCTTCATCCCCGTATTAATTAATATATGTAAGCACGAATGCAGGTTGTTCCACGTGGAACAGTCTCATTTCGCTTAGGTCTCCCACTCCTTTAGGAGCTTTCAACATATTAAAAGAAAGACTGACGTACTAAGTAACGTCAGCCTTCTGCCATACCAACTACTTTTCCAATACCTCCATAATTCTTTCCAGATCATCATTCGAATGGAATTCTATTTCGATTTTCCCTTTTCTTTTTCCTTGACGAATATTGACGGAGGTACCAAGACGTTCACGCAGGACAGACTCCCGCTCCTGGATGAATATATCCTTTTTTTCTTTTACTTTTTTGGGAGCAGGCTGCTCATTCAACTGGTTGATCAGCTTCTCTACTTGTCGTACATTAAGCTTTTCATGCCTGATTTTATTCACCAGAGGAATCAACTTGTTTTTATCTTTCAAGCCAAGGAGTGCACGGCCGTGTCCCATGGAAAGCTCTCCATTATTGATAGAAGCAATCACCTGCTCTGGAAGAGACAGAAGACGGACGATATTGGCGATATGTGATCTGCTCTTCCCTAACCGTTTGGATAGTTCTTCTTGAGTTATTTTCAACTCATTCATCAGGTTGGCATATGCATGGGCTTCTTCTATTGGTGATAAATCCTCTCTTTGAAGGTTCTCCAGAAGTGCAAGCTCCATCATTCTGGCGTCAGATAAATCCTTAACGATTACAGGAATTGTCTGCAGTTCTGCTTGCTTAGCTGCACGGTAACGCCTTTCTCCCACAACGATTTCATACCCTTTGATGCTTTTCCTTACAATCAACGGTTGAATGATACCATACTGGAGAATAGACTCCTTAAGTTCTTCAATCGCATCAGCATGAAAGGTCTTACGCGGCTGATATGGATTTGGTCTACAATCCTTGAGAGGGACTTCCTGAATGGAATCTTCCTCCTTCTCCTCGATATCCTGGAAAAAGGCATTCAACCCCCTACCTAACCCTTTCGCCATTGGCCATCACCTCCTTTGCTAATTCAAGATACACTTCTGCTCCCCTCGATTTTGGATCATAGGCAATAATTGGCTGACCATGGCTCGGTGCTTCCCCTAACCGTATATTTCGAGGGATGATTGATTGATAGACTTTGTCTTGGAAATATTTTTTGACCTCTTCGATCACCTGTATTCCCAAATTTGTCCGAGCGTCAAGCATGGTAAGCAGAACCCCTTCAATCATTAGTTCCTTATTCAAATGTTTTTGTACGAGACGTATCGTATTAAGCAATTGACTCAAACCTTCTAGCGCATAGTACTCGCACTGAACTGGTATCATGACAGTATCCGAAGCAGTCAATGCATTGATTGTCAAAAGCCCAAGTGAAGGAGGACAATCGATGATGATGTAATCATACTGTTCTTTCAAACTTTCCAACGCTTTTTTTAAGCGGATTTCCCTGGAAATGGTCGGAACTAATTCAATTTCAGCCCCGGCAAGCTGTATTGTAGCAGGAATGATGTCCAGGTTGTTTACATTGGAGGTCACGCAGACCTCTTCAGCTGGCAAGTCTTCCACTAGAACATTATAGATACATCGGTCCATATCCGCTTTATTTACTCCAACTCCGCTAGTGGCATTTCCTTGTGGGTCTGTGTCCACGAGCAGCACTTTGTTCCCCAATTCGGCTAGGCAAGCACTTAAATTAACGGACGAAGTCGTTTTTCCAACGCCGCCTTTTTGATTTGCGATGGACAATATTTTTCCCATGTTGACACCTACCTATTTTAGTAAGAACTTAGAATCCGGATGTGAATATCATTTATTCTCATTATTCTATTCTATCACTATTATATAGAAAACTACTAGGCTTTTTCACCGGTTTTAAGGAACCACTCAACACATATAGTAGAAATGAATGATCATTTTGGGTGAGCGACTTCATGTGAATCTAAAAATGCCCATCCTTATAGCAAGGGTGGGCATTCCTGAGATACTTTATTTTTATAAAAAGCAATGGATCTTCATTTCTTTTTGGGTATTTTAATGGTGATTTGATAATAATCATCCAATTCTTCTTCAGCAGATTCTACATCCACACCAGTATCAGAAACCATATTCAATGATTGACGAATCGTGTTCATAGCAATGCGGACATCTTTGTTGAATCCTTTGAGCTTCGTTTTTTTCGGCTTTTTCTCTTCTTTGGGCTGGCTCATTTTCGAAATTCTTTCTTCTGTCTGTTTTACATTCAGTTCGTGATCGATGATTTCTTGGAGGAGTATTAACTGTTTCTCCTGATCTCCCAGTTTAATCAATGCACGTGCATGCCTTTCCGTGATGGCCTTGTTCATTAATGCCTGCTGTACTTCTTCAGGCAGCTTTAATAACCTAAGTTTGTTGGCAACAGTGGACTGGTTTTTCCCTAATCTCTGTGCCAAAGCTTCCTGTGTCAATGAGTGTAGTTCAAGGAGTTTAGCATAGGCCATCGCTTCTTCTATAACCGTCAATTCCTCACGCTGCAGATTCTCAATCAGCGCAACAGAGGCAGTCTCTGCGTCAGTCATATCTCGGATGATGGCAGATATATGTTCCCACTCCAAAGTCTGAACTGCACGCCAACGCCGCTCCCCGGCTATCAATTCATACCTGTCTTGCTCGCCTTCCAATTTTCGGACGACGATTGGTTGAATCATGCCATGTGTATTTATTGTTTGAGCAAGTTCTTTTATCTTTTCCTCACTAAAAATAGAGCGGGGCTGAAATCTATTAGGTTCAATATTCTTTATCGGAAGTTGGACCACTTCATCTGGATTGTAGCTTTCCTGTGGCTCAGAATCTGATTTATCTCCCAAACCAAAGATTCGATTAAAAGGACTGACCACACAGACACCACCTTTATCAAAACTGCTTGCTTTACCGTCTATATTAAACTGTTTCACGTGAAACATTGGGTATGTAATGCCTTGCCATAAGAAAAAACGCTGCAGTTTAAACTGCTGCGCAGGATCGTATATGCCGTCTCAGTTACTGATTCTATTTTACCATAGGTATGTAAGGAAAAGAAATAAAGGCTGTAATTTATTATATAGCAAAGGAGCCAGGTACGCCAACTCATTCTATTGGTTCTTTGTTTGGCGTACCAGCTTTCCTTGGATATTTTTTTGGAGTCTTTCGCCGTTTCTCAATAGAAATAATAGATCGTTCACTATCTTCCTCTGGCAGCTCAAATGTGTTTATTTCGTTCAGTTCGCCACCAAGGACCTCAATAGCAGGACGAGCAGCCTTTAACTCATCATCCGCTTGTGACCCTTTCATTGCAATGAAGACTCCATTTTTACGGACTAGCGGAAGGCACAATTCACTAAGGACGGACATACGGGCAACCGCCCTGGCAGTCACAACGTCAAAAGACTCCCGAAATGTTCCATTTTTACCGAAGTTTTCTGCTCGATCATGATAAAAGGCTACATCCTGAAGCTCCAGGTCTGTTGCCAACTGGTTCAAAAAACCGATTCGTTTTTTTAACGAGTCGACAATAGTTACTTTTAGCTGTGGGAAACATATCTTCAATGGGATACTTGGAAATCCTGCACCAGCACCTACATCACAAATAGTAAGTTCACGGTTGAAATCATAATAGAAGGCAGCAGTAATGGAGTCATAGAAATGCTTTAAATAAACATCTTCTTCTGCTGTCAGTGCAGTAAGGTTAATCTTTTCATTCCATTCGACCAATGTGTAGAAATAAATGGAGAATTGCTTCTGCTGCCATTCATTTAATTTGATCCCTTTCTCTTCTAATGCCTTTACAAATTGCTCTGGGTTCATCAGTGGATTTCTCCTTATGTAAGACATCTCCTCCCCACAGAGGGAGGAGCCATCTGTAATTAAATCATACATCCTACCTTACTGATTCGCCACACGGGCGATGTTCCCCTGCTCAATATACACAAGCAGGATGGAAACGTCCGCAGGATTCACCCCGGAGATACGGGAAGCCTGCCCGACAGAAAGCGGGCGGACCTTTTTCAGTTTTTCAATCGCTTCAGTGGCAATACCGTTGATATCATCATAATCGATGTCTTCCGGAATTTTCTTATCTTCCATCTTCAACATACGAGCCACTTGTTCATGTGCCTTCTTAATATAACCTTCATACTTGATTTGGATTCCTACCTGCTCAGTCACTTCATCAGGAAGTTCCGGATTGGAATCAATCATACGGGTTACCAGCTCATAGGAAAGTTCCGGCCGTTTCATCAAATCATAGGCGCGTACTGCTTCCTTCAATGGAGATCCGCCAGCCTCTTCCATGATCGCCTGTACAGCAGCAGTTGGTTTAATAATGATTTTACCCAATCGCTTCTTCTCTTCTTCCACCAGCTGCTTTTTCTCGGTAAAACGGGAAAAACGATCATCCGAGATCAATCCAAGCTTATAACCGAGTTCTGTCAGTCTCAAATCTGCATTGTCATGACGAAGAAGCAGGCGGTATTCTGCACGGGAGGTGAGCAGACGATATGGTTCATTGGTTCCTTTCGTTACCAGATCATCTATCAATACACCTATATATGCTTGGGAGCGATCAAGAATGACTGGGTCCTTACCAAGCACTTTTGCTGCTGCGTTAATGCCCGCCATGATGCCTTGTGCGGCTGCTTCTTCATAACCGGATGTACCATTAATTTGCCCAGCTGTGTAAAGGCCGGAAATTTTCTTCGTTTCCAATGTTGGCCACAGCTGTGTCGGGACAATGGCATCATACTCAATGGCATAGCCGGCACGCATGATCTCAGCATTTTCCAGTCCTTCTACACTTCGCACCATCTCATGTTGCACAGATTCCGGAAGGGAAGTGGACAATCCTTGTACATAGACCTCTTCCGTATCCCTACCTTCCGGTTCAAGGAAAATTTGATGACGTGGCTTGTCATTGAAGCGGACAATTTTATCTTCAATGGACGGACAATAACGAGGACCTGTTCCCCGCTTCATTCCCGAGTACATGGCTGATAGGCTTAAGTTTTCATTAATCACTTCATGCGTGAATTCATTGGTATAGGTCAGCCAGCACGGAATCTGGTCCGTAATGAATTCCGTCGTTTCATAGGAAAATCCTTGAGGTTTATCGTCACCTGGCTGAATTTCTGTCTTGGAATAATCGATGGTATGGCTGTTCACACGCGGAGGTGTACCCGTTTTGAACCTTGTCAGTTCAAACCCGAGCTCCTCCAGATGCTCAGAAAGCTTTACAGAGACACGTTGGTTATTCGGACCACTCTCGTATTCCAGGTCCCCCATCAGGACTTTCCCTCGATTGAACGTACCTGTAGTGATGATGACGGTCTCAGCCGTATAAGCAGCATTTGTTTCTGTAATTACTCCTTTGCAGACCCCGTCTTCCACAATCAGCTTATTTACCATCCCTTGTCTCAGGGTGAGGTTCTCTTGGTTTTCTATTAAGTTCTTCATTTCTTTAATATATTCCGGTTTATCCGCTTGAGCTCGCAATGCCTGTACCGCCGGTCCTTTTCCGGTGTTGAGCATCCTCATTTGGATATACGTTTTATCAATTACTTTAGCCATCAGCCCGCCAAGGGCGTCTACTTCACGTACTACAATCCCTTTGGCAGGTCCACCGACGGATGGATTACACGGCATAAAGGCGATCATATCAAGATTCAATGTCAGCATCAATGTCTTTGCGCCCATCCGTGCCGCCGCATAACCGGCTTCCACTCCGGCATGGCCACCACCAATGACGATCACATCATAATGGCCTGCATTATATGTCATTGTTTCTCATCCTTTCCATTTATCATACGTTTCCTTGCTATTTCCCTAGGCAAAATTGTGAGAACAATTGGTCAATCAGACTATCGCTGGCCGTATCGCCAATGATTTCTCCTAAATACTCCCATGTCCTTGTCACATCGATTTGCACGATATCCATCGGCATGCCGAGTTCAATGCCTTGCATTGCTTCTTCCAGTGCATTTTTAGCTTGCTTCAACAATTGAATGTGTCTGACATTGGAGACGTACGTCAAATCGCCGGTATCAATTTCTCCGGAAAAGAAGGTTTTGGCAATCGCGCTCTCCAATTCATCTACACCTTCTTCTTTCAAAAGGGAGGTCGTCACCACGGAGTTGCCTTCCGTCAGCCGGTGAACTTCCTCCAAATCCAATTTCCGTTCCAAATCAGTCTTATTGATAATGACTATATATTCAAGGCCTCTTACTGCTTCAAAAAGCTTCTTATCTTCTTCCGTAAGTTCCTCATTATTATTCAGCACAAACAAAATCAGGTCTGACTCCTTCAGTACTTGACGAGAACGTTCCACCCCGATTTTTTCCACGATATCTTCTGTTTCTCGGATTCCGGCTGTGTCGACCAGTCGCAATGGGACGCCACGAACATTGACATACTCTTCGATTACATCTCTCGTCGTACCAGGCACTTCTGTCACTATCGCTTTATTCTCCTGCACAAGCGTGTTCATCAAGGAAGACTTCCCAACATTCGGGCGTCCTATGATTGCAGTTGCCAGTCCTTCCCGAAGGATCTTTCCCTGCTTAGCCACCTGTAGCAATTCTTCAATTTCTGCATGGACTTCCCTCGTCTTCTCGCGCATCATGCCATGGCTCATTTCTTCCACGTCATCATATTCTGGGTAGTCGATATTCACCTCGACATGAGCGACTGTTTCCAACAAGGTCTGCCTGTACTTCTGAATCAATCCGGAGAGTCTTCCATCCATTTGTTTCAATGCCACCGACATTGCTTTATCCGTTTTCGCCCGGATCAAATCCATGACAGCTTCTGCCTGGGACAGGTCAATCCGGCCATTGAGAAATGCCCTTTTGGTGAACTCTCCCGGTTCAGCCAGCCTTGCTCCCTTTTGAAGGATGATTTCCAATACCCTGTTGACGGCAACCATTCCTCCATGACAATTGATCTCAACGACATCTTCACGGGTGAATGTTTTCGGCGCACGCATGACGGAAACCATTACTTCCTCGGCAACTTCCCCAGTCTCCGGTTCAATAACTTTTCCATAATGAATGGTGTGGGACTCCACCTCTTTTAAATCTTTGCCCTTAAATACATCTGATGCAACAGAAATAGCTTCGGGGCCGCTCAACCTGACAATTGCAATTGCCCCTTCTCCCGTGGGCGTAGATATTGCAGTAATTGTATCTGTTTCCATCACGATCACCTCCAACATTCTTATCTATATATTTCAAGTGGTTTTTTTGGTGTTTTTTAGCGACAACCATTTTCAGTCGTCACTAACTTAATAGAATATCACAAAGGCAAGTAAAAATAAAGTTATCCACAAAAATATTTTACGATGCAAAAAAGGTTGTTTATCCACATGTGGATAAACAACCTTTGAAAGAACTTTTATTTATACCCATTCCTTTGTATTCCTTTGCCATCCTTACTGGTAAGTTCTCCTTGTTCATCTAACTGATCGATCTTCCCATCGATGGTACCTTCCATATAATCATCCGAAACCTGTTCATGGGTCACGGCCATCCCTTTCGACAAGTCGTCCGCACTATGATAATCATCTGGTGCGTATATCTTTTCTGCTACTTTCCCGGCATCTTTATTATTTACTTTTTCCTTATTACCCATTCTATTTACCTCCTTCCAATTCACTCTTATATTCTGCAGAAATGCAACAAATATGAGATGCTCATTGGAAACTGCTCAAAATTCTGCTGATTTCTTGTTGCAGCATTTCAATCTCATCTTCTTTCAGCAGGATGGGCAATTGATCATTGACCGTAATGGTACATGTGTCTGATTGTTTCTCCAGATAACGGGATAATTGCACAAGTTGCTTTTCGCTCAAGGTAGACTGAGTGGATAGGCTTTTTACTTGGGTGAGATAAAAGGTTTCTTCAGCTATATCCAATTCACCACGGAAGACAGCTCCATTAAAACGATTCATCAGCAGTTCTCCTTTCTCCCATAGTATCCACCTAATACCCATCAAATATTTAACCCACCACTTTCCATAAAAAAGTCCCTGGCTAGGATTCCAGGGACTTTCGATTAATCAGGTTTTATTACAATATGTCGGTGAGGTTCTGCACCGTCCGAATAGGTAGTCACTTTTCTATTCTGCAATATCTGATGGACGATTTTCCTTTCAAAGGAAGGCATCGGCTCAAGAGCAACTTTCTTATTCAATTGTTCTGCCTTCTCCGCCATCTTTATAGCTAAAGCTTCCAAGGATTCTCTCCTCTTGGTCCGGTAACCTTCCGCATCCACCGTCACGGAATAGTATCGATCACTATTTCGATTGATTGCAAGTTGCGCTAAATACTGGAGGGCGTTCAAGGTCTGCCCTCGTTTACCGATCAAGAGGGCTAGTTCGTCGCCTACCAGCTCATACATGACATGCTTCCCCTCAACTGCCGTATGAACCTGGACGTCCAGGTCCATATCTTGCACAATTTCCTTGAGATATGCTTCGGTTTCTTCTGCCGGGTTCCTGCGCTGTGTGACTTTCACTATGGCACGCTTCGCCCCGAAACCGAATATTCCTTTTTTTCCCTGATCAATCACTTCGATATCCACTTGGTCCTTCGTGATGTTTAACTGCTCTAAAGCTGAATGAACCGCTTCATCAACTGTTCGACCGCTGGCAGTTAATTCTTTCACTATTTTTCTCCTCCATTATTGCTCATCATCGGCTTATTGATAAGAAGAACTTGAATGACCATGAATATATTACCTGTTACCCAGTATAGTGCCAAGGCTGCCGGGAAGAACACTGCAAATATCCCGATCATCAACGGCATCACATAAAGCATGATCTGCATCTGAACAGCCATTTGCGGATTGGTTTTTGCCGTATTATTGGTAGACATCATCAATTTTTGTTGTAAATACGTAAACCCTGCTGTCAGAATCGGAAGGATGAAGTATGGATCTGGTGACCCTAATTCAAACCATAGGAATGAATGGGTACTGACTTCCCCCGTTCGCATGATTGCATGATACATGGCAATTAAGATCGGCATTTGTACAAGGATAGGAAGACATCCTGCAAGCGGATTGACACCATGCTTTTGGAACAATGCCATTGTCTCTTGCTGCAGTTTCTGCTGTGTCTGCTGATCTTTAGAACTGTATTTTTTCTGTAATTCTTGCAGTTCCGGCTGTACAGCTTGCATTGCTTTCGTACTCTTCAACTGCTTTACGTTCAACGGAAGCAGGATCAGACGGATAAAGATGGTAAGAACGATGATGGAAATACCATAACTTTCATTAAACAACTCCGCTAGATTTATGATAGCCCAAGATAAGGGATATACGAAGATGCTGTTCCAAATACCCTCACTCTCCGAGGTGATCGGTTGGTCTACTTCCATACACCCTGTCAGTAGTGCCGTCGCCCCAATGAGCATGAACAGCAGCATATATTTTTTCTGCACTTTCTTTTTCCTCCTAACTTCTTCAAAGCCGGCATGTCCAACTGGACACTCCAAGCGGTCAAGGCCAAATTCCTACCAGCTATTCTAACGTATTTCTGCGGGTGATTCTACAGAAATGTCGCTTTCAAACCCATGTATTAGTAATAGGGAAACTCCTCTGCTTTAAGCGCTCAGGACTTTCCTCTGCCGCTTTTCAACAAACGTTCCTTATATAGTAAATGGTTCAAACTCTTCCTTATTTGACCATAGTCCATTTCCTTTGTCGGTTTTCTCGCAATTATCACGATGTCATATTCATCAGGCAAGCGATCCTCCATATCCTGAAATGCCTGGCGAAGATAACGCTTGATCCTATTTCTCGTCACGGCGTTTCCAATTTTCTTTCCAACCGATAGACCGATCCGGAAGTGCTTTTGTTCCGGCTTCCTTACATAGTATATAACAAGCTGACGGTTGGCAAAAGACTTTCCACGCCTGAAAGCAAACTGGAATTCTTCATTTTTTTTAATCCTGAATTCTTTTTTCATTACTGATCACCTTTGCTGCAGCAACCCAATTGGCAGAGGTTAATGCGTTTATGTAAATGAACAAAGTTCTTTAATTTTTCTCCAGATGAAGAAAAAGACCACTGAAATCTCAGTGGCCTATGCAGATAATACTTTTCTTCCTTTACGGCGACGACGAGCTAGAACCTTACGTCCGTTTTTTGAGCTCATACGTGTACGGAAGCCGTGAACTTTTTTACGCTTACGGTTATTTGGTTGGAATGTTCTTTTCATTATTTCTGCACCTCCTAAAGGGACTTTACTACCCTGTATATCAAATTTTCATTTCATCCATCCATAGACAGTCCTTGTAATTATAAATTCTAATACGATCTCCTGTCAACTACCTTTTGTCGATGACGATATCCACTGACCCGGAACCCACCTGTACTATTACAGCTGTTCTACGACAGATTTCCTTTTATCCACATCGCCTGTCAGTTGTTATTTTGAGTGATTTCAGCTATCCACAGCATCTATCGACAGGAAACTCACAAAATATAGGGTTGTGGATGGAAATTATGTACACGTGTTGGGATTTGTGGATAAGTGTCGGAAATCCATTGCACTACCCGTATTTATTTGGTATTATATTTGTGTTTAACTCTTGTGGATGAACTATGCCATTAGAAACTTACCCACAGTTTGTGGATAGTATGTGGACAATTATCAACAGTATCGTTGACACACTTATCAACAATAATGTGGATGAGGTTCATAAGCGTTTGGAATCCCTGCCTGTCAGTTTTTTTCTATCCACAGGCTGGGATGGATTCTTATGCCCTATCCCGCATTTGCTTCAACTGAAGTTAGATCCATTATATAGAGCCTTATCCTTTTCCAAGACCGGAAAGATAGGCTTTTTCTGTCATTTATCCGAGAAAGGAGTGAAATCAGGTTGGAAAACATCGATGATTTGTGGGTAGCAACCCTGGAGAAAATTGAAGAAAAAATTAGTAAGCCTAGCTTCGATACCTGGCTGAAGAATACAAATGCTGAAAAAATCGAAGATAATACCTTGATCGTATCTGCACCAAATGAATTTGCAAGGGATTGGCTAGAGAACCAATACACCAATCTTATTTCTAATATATTGGAAGAAATTACTGGGACCAGGCTTACTACCAAATTTATTATTCCTGAATCCATTTCACCTGAGGAAGAAGCGGACGCTGAACCTAAGCCAAAACCCGATGCAGCAAACAATGGGGATGTTCCCAAATCGATGCTTAATTCCAAGTATACATTTGACACCTTTGTAATCGGAGCCGGCAACCGTTTTGCACACGCAGCTTCCCTTGCCGTTGCCGAGGCACCGGCCAAGGCCTATAATCCGCTGTTCATCTATGGTGGAGTGGGACTCGGTAAGACCCACCTGATGAATGCGATTGGTCACTATGTCCGGGAACATGATCCTGACGCCAAAGTCGTCTATCTATCATCTGAAAAGTTCACGAATGAATTCATCAATGCCATTATGGATAACAAAACGATTAATTTCCGCAACAAATACCGGAATGTCGATGTCCTTTTAATTGATGATATTCAATTCATAGCGGGAAAAGAATCGACACAGGAAGAATTTTTCCATACATTCAATACACTGCATGAAGAGAGCAAGCAGATTATCATTTCAAGTGATCGGCCTCCCAAAGAAATTCCAACATTGGAAGACCGCCTGCGTTCTCGTTTTGAATGGGGCTTGATCACAGATATTACACCACCGGATCTAGAAACAAGGATTGCCATCCTCACAAAAAAGGCAAAAGCGGAAGGATTGGATATCCCTAATGAGGTAATGCTGTATATTGCCAATCAAATCGATACGAATATCCGAGAACTGGAAGGGGCCCTCATCCGTGTGGTAGCTTATTCCTCTCTTGTCAATCAGGATATAGATGCCTCTCTTGCTGCGGATGCGTTGAAGGACATTATTCCAAGCAGTAAACCGAAAGTGATCACAATAAACAGCATCATGGAAACCGTCGGCGAAAAATACAACGTCCGGTTAGAGGATTTTCTTGCTAAAAAACGCACGAAGTCCATTGCATTTCCAAGGCAAATAGCCATGTATCTTTCCAGGGAAATGACAGACTATTCCCTTCCAAAAATAGGAGAGGAATTTGGCGGGCGGGACCACACGACTGTTATCCATGCTCATGAAAAGATTGCTAAGATCCTTGAAAATGATACAGCCATGAATCGTGAAATTGAAGAACTGAAAGAACAGCTCAAAACCTTTTGATGACTTCCAAAAAATATCCCCATGTGGATACTGTGGAGTCACGCCCATATCTGTCAACAAGTTGTCCACAGTGGATAACTCCAACAGACAACCATTTTTCTTGACTTATCCACATAAACACAGCCCTTATTACTATTATTACGGTATTTTATAAATAAAAATATATATACAGAACTTCCATTAGGAGGATTTATTTCATGAAATTCGTTATCCAACGTGATCAATTGATAGCAAGTGTCCAAGATGTGATGAAGGCAATTTCGCCCAGAACAGTAATTCCTATCCTGACCGGGATGAAAGTCGAAGCAAAACATCATGGAATAACACTTACCGGAAGTGATTCCGACATATCCATTGAATCCTATATCCCTGCCGAGGAAGATGGGAATGTCAATGTGGAGCAGATTGAAGAAGGCAGCATCGTCCTTCAGGCGAAATATTTTCCTGATATCGTAAAAAAACTACCGGAAAAAACGGTGGAGATCACAGCCGATGAAAATTTAAAAGTCACGATTAAATCAGGAAAAGCAGAGTTTAATCTGAACGGCCAAGATGCAGCAGAATATCCACAACTGCCAAAACTTCAAACAGATGACAGTTTTGAAATGCCGACAGACTTATTGAAAAGCATGATCAAACAAACGGTCTTTGCTGTTTCCACAATGGAAACCCGTCCAATTTTGACAGGTGTCAATATGAAACTTGCAGAAAACAAGTTATCTTTTACCGCTACTGACAGCCATCGTCTGGCCTCTAGGGAAATCCCCATTCCAAATGCAAATACGGAATTTCCAAGCATCGTCGTTCCTGGCAAAAGCCTGAATGAGCTGAATAAAATCTTGGATGATACAGAAGAAAAAGTGGAAATCAGTGTCACTAATAATCAAATCCTATTCCGTACGGAGCATCTGAATTTCCTATCTCGTCTACTTGATGGAAATTATCCGGAAACTTCCAGGTTGATTCCAGACCAAAGCAAAACAGTCATCTATGCCAAAACAAAGGAATTGCTGGGTTCCATTGACCGTGCTTCACTACTTGCAAAAGAAGAGCGTAATAATGTGGTGCGTCTTTCCACCGGAGAAGGCTCCCTTGTCGAAATAACAAGCAACTCTCCAGAAGTAGGTACTGTTGCTGAAGAAATCACCGTTTCAGGCATTGAAGGAGAAGAACTGAAAATTTCATTCAGTTCCAAATACATGATGGAAGCATTGCGAGCCATTGATTACGAAGAAGTTAAAATTGAATTCACTGGTGCTATGCGCCCTTTCATTATCCATCCAGCAAATGACGACCCTATTCTTCAACTGATTCTGCCTGTGCGTACTTATTGATAAGGAACGCTGAAAACACACTTGCTTGAATAAAAGTATGGTTTGAAGGACATAATATTATGTAAATCACAGCTCTTATCGTACACCGATGGGAGCTTTTCTTTTCCATAGAAGCAAAATAAAGGCTATATAAGCGCTTTTTTTATGAATCCGAGGGTAAACCTTTCTTTATATCGAAAACTTTAGTAAAATAGGTTATAGGACGTTTTAGAATATAACTATTAAATATCCAATGAAATTTGGTGAATGGAATTGCAGGAAAAGATTGAAATAAATACAGAATATATCCAGCTTGGACAATTCATAAAGCTTGCAAACATTCTGGAATCCGGCGGGATGGTAAAAGCTTTTCTGCAGGACGAAGGGGTATTGGTCAACGGGGAACGCGAGCATCGCCGCGGCAGGAAGTTATACCCTGACGATGTCATCGAAGTGGAAGGCATTGGAGTCTACCTCGTAACTAAAGAGGGTTAGTACATGCATATCGAGCATCTGCAATTAAAAAATTACCGGAATTACGAAAAGCTGGATATCTCTTTTGATGACAAAGTGAACCTGATCATCGGTGAAAATGCCCAGGGCAAGACGAATTTGATGGAAGCTATTTATGTCTTGGCTTTGACCAAGTCGCATCGGACTTCCAAAGAAAAAGAACTGATCCAGTGGGATAAGGATTTTTCGAGGGTCGAAGGTCGTGTGTTCAAGCAGAACCGGTCGTTTCCACTTGAGATCATCTTATCCAATAAAGGCAAAAAAGCTAAATTGAACAGAATTGAACAACAGCGTCTGAGTGATTATATCGGGGCGATGAATATTGTCATGTTTGCCCCTGAGGATCTTACCCTGGTGAAAGGTCCTCCCCATACACGCAGACGTTTTATTGATATGGAGCTTGGACAGATACAACCTCGCTATATTTATCATCTCGGGCAATATCAAAAAATTCTCAAACAGCGAAACCACTTGTTGAAGCAGCTGCAGCGTAGAGAAACGAAAGATCCAACCATGCTCCGTGTGCTGTCGGAACAACTAGTGGAACATGCCTCGTCCTTATTGGAGAGGCGGTTTGTTTTTTTAGATCTCCTGAGAAAGTGGGCAGGTCCGATTCATCATGGGATCAGCAGAAGCCTTGAAAAGCTGGAAATTCAATATAATCCCACTATTGAAGTATCAGAAGAAGAAAATAAGGAAAAAATAGAAACTATCTATCTCCAAAGATTCCAGGAAATTGAGGAGAAAGAAATAGATCGGGGCACGACACTTATCGGTCCTCACCGTGATGATCTGACATTCCGGGTCAACGGCAAGGATGTCCAGGTCTATGGATCACAGGGGCAGCAGCGTACTGCTGCTTTATCTGTGAAATTAGCAGAAATTGAACTGATCCATAAAGAAATCGGCGAATATCCAATCCTTCTCCTTGATGATGTGCTGAGTGAACTGGATGACTATCGTCAATCCCATTTATTGCACACCATTCAAGGCAAGGTCCAAACCTTTGTATCTACTACAAGCGTGGATGGGATTAATCACGAAACACTAAGGAAAGCGGAACAGTTCCATGTGGATAATGGAACTGTCGATACCTAATCCAAGGGGAGCCATGCTTATGTTTATTCATATAGGAAATGATCATGTTATCCAATCCAACGATGTGATTGCAATTCTTGACTTTCATTTGATTTCCTCATCTTCCATTATGGAGGAAATGGTAACCGAATGGGCAGTCCAGAAGAAAGTGCTCGGTCCTATGGAGGATGCGAAATCTGTCATGATCACCAAGGACATCATCTACTATAGCCAACTATCTGTCAGTACATTGAAGAAAAGGGCGAGCATGATTTCGACAATAAGCAAACTAGATGACTATTCAGAAGAAATAAAAGATGAAGAGTCGGATCAAGAATAACCTATTGGCTGCGATTATATCAGCCTATTATGAAGAATTGAAGGTGGAATGATGGCAATGGAAGATAAGAATCTGAACGAACAGGCTTATGGAGCAGACCAGATCCAGGTGTTAGAAGGCCTTGAAGCCGTGCGTAAAAGGCCGGGGATGTATATTGGCTCTACCAGTGGAAAAGGGCTTCACCATCTAGTCTGGGAAATCGTCGATAATAGTATAGATGAGGCCCTGGCAGGCTATTGTGATCATATTCAAGTGATCATTGAAGAGGATAACAGTATCACGGTAAAGGACAATGGACGGGGAATTCCGGTCGATGTTCAGAAAAAAACTGGCCGTCCTGCCCTGGAAGTAATTATGACAGTCCTTCATGCCGGCGGTAAATTCGGTGGAGGAGGGTATAAGGTTTCAGGCGGTTTGCATGGTGTTGGTGCTTCCGTTGTAAATGCACTTTCCAGCAGTTTGGAAGTGTATGTGCACCGGGATAATAAGATATACTTCCTTGCATTCGAGAAGGGTGTACCACAAGGGGAAATCGAAGTAATCGGTGAGACTGATATTACCGGTACAGTCATCCATTTCACCCCTGACCGCGAGATATTTACAGAAACAACAGAATATGAATATGACATATTGACCCAACGTCTGCGAGAAATGGCTTTTCTTAACAGAGGGCTGACCATGACAGTTGAGGATAAACGTACAGGTGAGGAGCCCGTAAGCTATTATTATGAAGGCGGCATAAATTCCTACGTCGAATTTTTGAACAGGACGAAAGACACCCTGCATGAGCCGTTTTATGCAGAAGGAGAAGATCAGGGCATTACTGTAGAAATTTCCATCCAGTACAACGATGGCTTTGCCAGTAATCTTTATTCTTATGCAAATAATATTCACACGCATGAGGGAGGAACCCATGAATCAGGGTTCCGTACCGGTCTGACGAGGGTGATCAATGATTATGCCCGCAAAAATAACATGTTTAAAGAAAACGACCCCAACCTCTCCGGTGATGACGTACGAGAAGGCATGACAGCCATTGTTTCCGTCAAGCATCCGGATCCACAATTCGAAGGCCAGACAAAAACAAAACTGGGCAACAGTGAAGTTCGTCAAGTCGTCGATGCTGTATTCAGTGAGAATCTATCCAAATTCCTCTTTGAGAACCCATCCATCGGTAAAACCATCGTGGAAAAAGGATTGATGGCCTCACGGGCTAGGCTTGCTGCCAAAAAAGCAAGAGAGTTGACCAGAAGGAAGAGTGCCTTGGAAGTGTCCAATCTGCCAGGAAAGTTGGCTGACTGTTCTTCCCGCAATGCGGAGATCAGTGAACTTTATATTGTGGAGGGAGACTCTGCAGGCGGTTCGGCAAAAGCAGGAAGGGATCGTCATTTCCAGGCTATCCTTCCTTTACGGGGAAAGATATTGAATGTGGAGAAGGCACGTCTGGATAAAATCCTTTCCAATAATGAAGTCCGTGCGATGATAACAGCCCTTGGAACTGGGATTGGTGAGGACTTTGATATCAGCAAAGCCCGTTATCATAAAGTAGTCATTATGACAGATGCCGATGTGGACGGCGCCCATATCCGCACCTTATTATTAACCTTTTTCTACAGGTATATGCGTCCATTGATCGAGCATGGATATATTTATATTGCACAACCGCCGCTTTATAAGGTGCAACAAGGAAAAAATGTCCATTATGCATACAATGATGCAGAACTGGATCGGATCATGGCGGAGATACCTAAAACACCGAAACCTGGATTGCAGCGGTATAAGGGGCTAGGTGAAATGAATGCTACCCAGTTATGGGAGACGACAATGGATCCGGATACCCGGACACTTCTCCAGGTGGATCTTGCGGATGCCATGGATGCTGATCAGGTTTTTGACATGTTGATGGGAGACAAAGTAGAGCCACGGCGACTCTTCATTGAAGAAAATGCACAATATGTGCAGAATCTTGATGTCTGAACCGGTTAATGAACAGTCATAACAGCTGTTTCAAATAGATTGTAATTCAGGAAGAGATCACTATTGAAAAATAGTGATAGGAGGTAATCAAATGTCAGAGGAACAACGTTCGAACGTTCAAGAAATAAATATCAGCAAGGAGATGCGCACCTCCTTCCTTGACTATGCGATGAGTGTTATTGTCGCTCGTGCGCTTCCCGATGTACGCGATGGCATGAAGCCTGTACACCGCCGAATCCTCTATGCAATGAACGATCTCGGTATGCATTCAGATAAGGCACATAAGAAATCGGCTCGTATTGTGGGGGAAGTTATTGGTAAATACCACCCGCACGGGGATTCCGCTGTATACGAAACCATGGTACGGATGGCGCAGGATTTCAGCTATCGGAACATGCTTGTGGATGGCCATGGAAACTTCGGTTCTGTCGATGGGGATTCCGCAGCGGCCATGCGGTATACCGAAGCCAGAATGTCCAAGATTTCCATGGAACTTATGCGGGATATCAACAAAGATACGATTGACTACCAGGAAAACTATGATGGAACCGAACGAGAGCCGGTAGTTCTTCCGGCAAGATTCCCCAATCTGCTAGTCAATGGTGCTGCTGGAATAGCTGTCGGGATGGCTACGAATATACCTCCACATAATCTGGGGGAAACAATTGATGCCGTACTGGCTGTCAGTAAGGACCCGGACATCACTATCAATGAATTGATGGAAGATCACCTGCCGGGGCCAGACTTCCCAACCGCCGGCCAAATACTGGGCAGGAGCGGTATCCGTAAGGCTTATGAAACTGGAAAGGGATCTATTACCCTTAGGGCCAAGGTAGAAATTGAAGAACAGCCGAATGGAAAGGAAAAAATTCTGGTCACGGAATTGCCTTATCAGGTCAACAAGGCAAGACTCGTAGAAAAGATTGCGGAGCATGTCCGGGAAAAAAGGATTGAAGGAATAACGGACCTGCGGGACGAGTCCGACCGTAATGGTATGCGTGTGGTAATAGAAGTTCGTAAAGACGCCAATGCCAACGTAGTATTGAACAACCTTTACAAGCATACTGCCCTTCAGACAACGTTCGGCATAAATATGCTTTCTTTAGTTGATGGCCAGCCTAAGGTGTTGAATATTAAACAGTGCCTGGTGTATTACCTGGAACATCAGAAGGTCATCATTAAGCGACGTACTGCATTTGAACTGCGCAAAGCAGAGGCAAGAGCACACATCCTTGAAGGACTGCGTGTCGCTTTGGACCATTTGGATGAAGTAATCTCTCTTATCCGTAATTCCAAAACTACTGATATCGCCAGAGAGGGACTGATTGAAAGGTTTGAGCTGTCGGAAAAACAAGCCCAGGCCATTCTGGACATGCGTTTGCAGCGTCTGACAGGACTGGAAAGAGAAAAAATTGAGGATGAATATGCGGAACTTCAGAAACTGATTGCTGAATTGAAAGCCATTTTGGCGGATGAAGAAAAAGTCCTCGAAATCATTCGGAAAGAGCTTTTAGATATAAAAGAGCGATTCAATGATGATCGCCGTACTGAAATCGTTGCAGGGGGAGCTGGGTTCCTTGAGGATGAAGATCTAATTCCAGAGGAAAACGTTGTGATCACCCTTACACATCAGGGGTATATCAAACGCCTTCCCGCTTCCACTTATCGCACCCAGAAACGTGGCGGAAGAGGGATTCAGGGAATGGGAACCAATGAAGACGATTTTGTGGAGCATCTGGTGTCCACTTCAACCCATGATACCCTGCTCTTCTTTACGAACAAGGGGAAAGTGTATAAGACAAAAGGTTATGAGGTACCTGAATTCAGCCGTACCGCGAAAGGCATACCGATCATAAACCTTCTGCAGGTGGAAAAAGGCGAATGGGTAAATGCTGTCATCTCTGTCAGCGAATATGCGGAGGATAAATACTTATTCTTCACTACCCGACATGGGATTTCCAAACGTACCTCCCTCGCAAGATTTGCCAATATCCGAAAAGGCGGTTTGATTGCTGTAAGCCTTCGGGATGAAGATGAACTTATTTCTGTAAGATTGACGGATGGCAGTAAGGATATGATGCTTGCTACCAAGCACGGATACCTCATCCGCTTTGAAGAAACACAAATCCGTACAATGGGCCGAACAGCTGCAGGTGTAAAAGGAATCTCCCTCAGAGAAAACGATGAAGTCGTATCTATGGAAATATTGGAGAAAGATTCGAACATCCTGCATGTGACAAGCAAAGGGTTTGGGAAGCAGACACCTGAAGTAGAATACCGCCGGACCAACCGGGGTGGAAAAGGAATCTTCACTTGTAAACTCGCCGATAAAACGGGTGATGTCGCTGCGGTAAAAGCTGTTTCCGGTAATGAGGATTTGATGCTTATCACCGTAGCAGGTGTATTGATTCGCATTCCTGTTGCCGATATCTCTCGGACAGGAAGAAACACAATGGGAGTCAGGCTAATACGCCTGGAAGAAGAAGAAGAAGTAGCAACCGTTGCGAGAATAGGCAATGAAGAAGAAGAGGAAAAAATAGAAGAGGCTGCAGAGCACACAGAAGAAGATACAGAAAGCACATCAACAGACGAAGAGTGATAATATCAAAGGTCAGTTCCTTTTATGGGGCTGTCCTTTTTAACGTCATCTCGATGAAACTATTGGAAGACAACTGAAGGACTAACGGGATAGGCAGCAAATATATACATGGACCATGCAATCCTTTCTCCAGCCCAAAAAAGAGAGTAGGAAGGACAATTAGCCCTTCCTCGATGAAATAGGAATAGGCAAACATGAATGGTCCCTATTTTGAAGCAGGTGTTGAGACAGTGTCCGTTTACTCCTAATGCTCCATTCACTTCCTGCTTCCGGTTACAACCCCATAAATGATATAGTAAGTATAGTATACTCATTTTTACAAGCATTACAGGAGGACCAGATGAAGAATTCACCCTTTGTACCAGTAATTGTAGGAACAGATATAAATGCATATAATATGGCTGTTTCTTTCCATGAGAAATACGGCATTAAACCGATTCTTGTGGGCAGACAGCAAATGGCTTTCACCAATCTCAGTTCCATTATGGACAGAATTGAAATCCATCCTGATTTGGCCCAGGAGGGAAGATTCGCTGATATCCTTAATAAGCTGGCAAGTAAATTGAAAAAAGAAGGGCAAAGGCTCTTGTTGGTTGGCACCAATGATGTCTATGTCCGTCTGATCATCGAAAACAGGCAAGAACTAGAGGGCAACTACGAATTCAGCTACATATCTGAACAGTTGTTGGACCAGCTGCAGAACAAATCAAATTTCTATAAACTGTGCGATCAGCATGGAATTGATACACCTACCACCCATTTCTACGACTGTGCTGCAGATGGGCAGTTCGATAAAGAGATGATGTACCCGGTCATTATCAAACCTAGTAATGGAATTGAATACTACAATCACAGTTTTGAAGGGCAAAAGAAAGTATACCGGGTAGACAGCCGGGAAGAAGTCCAGCAGGTTATCGATAAAATCAAGAGAAGTGGCTACCGGGAGGAATTGATTATACAGGATTATATACCTGGGGATGATACATTCATGTGGGATTCCGTGGTATATTTGAATTCCAGGGGAGAAACGCAATTGGTTTCCTTCGGTCAGGTAGTCCTACAAGAACACACTCCTACAGCGATCGGGAATTATACTGCTGTCATTTCCCGCTATAACAAGGATATGATGGAAAAATTGCGCACTTTCCTGGAAGAGGTCGGATACGTAGGGTTTGCAAACTTTGATATGAAATATGACGAACGGGACGGAAAATTCAAGGTGTTTGAAGTGAACATCCGCCAAGGAAGGTCTAGTTATTATGTGAATGCTCTTGGCCATAATATGGCGGAGTATATTGCCGATGATGTCATCCATGATAAGGCTAAGCCACTGACTTTCCTGAATAAAGAAGTACTGTTTACAGTCGTGCCCAGAGCGGTATTGAGGAAGTTTGTTGCCAATCAGGAGGTCAAGAAAGATATCAAACGCCTGTTGAAGCAAGGAAAATGGGTGAACCCCCTGTTTTATAAGAAAGATAAGAACTTTAAGCGAAAACTGTATTTATTGATTCGGCAGGTAAATTATTACCGGAAATACAAGAATAATAAGTGGTGATCAAAAAGCTGCATTCCTTGCACAGGGATGCAGCTTTTTACTGTTCAGGCTTAAGCATCAAATAAGTGCCACAAAGGTACAGTACTTTTTCTGAAGCAAAGGACAGATAATGCCTGATGATGGAGTAGTCCTCGCCATATTTCGTGGAAAACAGTTCTCCCCAATATTCTGTTTCATACCGGCTGATCATACTGAGGTTATACAATAGCAAGTAGTGGATGAGTATTTCCGGCAATGGAATATAATCCTCTCTGTTACATGGAAAGTATATTTTTTCATGTCCCAAGTGGAAATAAAAGGGTCCGACGGAGTGCCGTATGGGCTCTTCCAATTTTATTACCATGTGTTTCTTTGTCTTCCCGGTCGTACGGATAGGCAATCCGTTCGTTTTCAGTCGATGGAGAAAGGATTTCTCCGTCAAATGATAGCTATCGAGCAATTCATGAGGGAACTGCAAGGATGTTGAATGAAGATCTGCAACCTCAATACATTTATCAGCAGAGTTCCACTGCAGAAAATCATTCATCTCCGGCACGAGTCCAAACAGGGTTTTCATCTTTATCCTGTCTAAAGGCTGTCTCTGTAAAGGGAATAAATGTTCAAGCGCATATCGAAATAGGCCATTCTGCTGTATCTTCACTTCATCTTCATAAAAGGTATACTGTTTCTTCTTCCTCTTTCTGGAAGTAACTCCATGTGCAAGAATAGATGTTGATTCAGGATATTCGGGACGAATGGTCAGAAGGCAGGCTTTTAAAAGATGTGTCAGTCCATAGAAACACAGTAGCGGCTTAAGCCGGGCATCCACCCTCTTCGATTCCTCCAGAAAAAGCTGGCCTTGATCAAGATAATACAAAAATCCCGCGCTGTTCTCGAAACTCTTCCCCTCCCCCTTAACATCCGGCATCTTGCTATAGCAATCCCTTAAATACACTTGGCTTGTCTGGAGGTTTTTCAGGTGGGTTAAATAGGTTTCTATGTATCCGTTGTCCATGAAGGTCCCCCCGCTGAGACGTTGTAAAATTTTGAATCTATTTATTTTTGCCATGTGGTTGAAAATGAAAAGTCGATAACGTAAAGTATATAAAAATAAGTAGTATTCACGTAGCATTTCCATTGTGGATGAAAACCATACATAATAAGGAGGATGAACATGCGGGAGGATAAATTTGCAAAAGAAGGATTGACATTCGACGATGTATTACTAATGCCGGCAGAGTCGGAGATACTGCCGAAAGATGTACAGTTAGGTACAGACTTGTCGGAGAATTTGAAGCTTAAGGCTCCATTCATCAGTGCAGGGATGGACACGGTCACAGAGGCAGAGCTTGCAATAGCTATGGCACGCCAAGGCGGTTTAGGGATCATCCATAAGAACATGTCCATCGAAGAGCAAGCGGATCAGGTAGACAAGGTGAAACGCTCAGAGAGTGGGGTCATTACGGATCCATTTTTCCTCACACCGGAACATCAAGTATACGATGCTGAACATCTCATGGGGAAATTTCGTATTTCCGGTGTCCCAATTGTCAACTCCATTGAGGAACAGCAGCTTGTTGGTATTTTGACCAACCGCGACCTTCGTTTTATCCAGGATTATTCTATCCGAATCTCTGAGGTAATGACAAGTACAAACCTCGTCACCGCTCCGGTAGGGACTACACTGGAAGAAGCGGAGAAACTGTTGCATCAACATAAGATTGAAAAGCTTCCGTTGACAGATGAAAGTGGTATTCTTAAGGGATTGATTACCATTAAGGACATTGAAAAGGTCATTGAGTTTCCAAATGCAGCAAAGGATTCCAAAGGAAGATTGGTAGCCGGCGCAGCTGTAGGAGTGACAGGTGACGCAATGAAGAGAATTGATAAGTTGGTGGAAGCCGGTGTGGATGTCGTTGTCATTGATACAGCACATGGGCATTCAAAGGGCGTCATTGAACAAGTAAGGAACGTGCGAGAAGCATATCCCGACTTGGACATCATTGCGGGTAACGTGGCTACGGCAGAAGGAACTAGGGCATTGATTGAAGCAGGAGCATCCATTGTCAAAGTCGGTATTGGACCTGGATCGATTTGTACCACTCGCGTAGTAGCCGGTGTGGGCGTTCCACAAATTACGGCAGTTTATGATTGTGCTTCAGAGGCATCTAAATTCGATGTCCCTGTGATAGCTGATGGCGGCATCAAATATTCCGGAGATATTGTCAAAGCATTGGCAGCCGGTGCACATGCTGTGATGCTCGGGAGCATGTTTGCTGGGGTAGCTGAAAGTCCTGGTGAAACAGAAATCTATCAAGGGCGCCAGTTTAAAGTCTATCGAGGCATGGGATCTGTAGGAGCAATGAAATCGGGGTCTAAAGACCGTTATTTCCAAGAGGAATCCGATAATAAGAAACTAGTGCCTGAGGGCATTGAAGGTAGAGTAGCTTATAAAGGCCCTCTTGCTGATACGGTGCATCAACTTATTGGAGGCTTGCGTTCTGGCATGGGATATTGCGGGACATCGACAATCACTGACTTGCGAAGGGATGCGAGATTCATCCGCATCACTAATGCCGGTCTGAGGGAGAGCCACCCGCATGATGTACAGATAACCAAAGAAGCACCCAATTATTCTTTGAACTAGTATCATCTGTAATAGGGGGGCGGTACTGCCAGCTCCCCCTTTCTATCAATCCCCGTCATTCTGCTGTCAACCACATTTCCTAATCTTTTTTTCTATGATAGAATAAGGAAAGGCATAGAGATGCTTTAAACTACAGTGGAGGTACAGAAGTTGAGGTATAAAAGTATAAAAAGTCTTACGTTTTTACTGGCCATTATAGTTATGGTTTTTACAGCTGTTGGTCAGCCGCTCACAGCTCATGCACAGGTTGAGCTTGATCTTGATGCGGAATCGGCAATACTGGTAGATGCTGAAACAGGAAAAATATTATATGCTAAATCGCCTGATCAGGCCCTCCCGCCTGCCAGCATGACCAAAATGATGACAGAATATTTGGTGTTGGAAGCGATTGATGAGGGGCATATCAGTTGGGATACTACGACACAAATAAGTGATTACCCTTACAGTATTTCTGCAAACACCTTATTTTCCGGTGTCGGACTTACTCAAGGAAAAGACTACACGGTTCGAAAGTTGTATGAAGCAATGGCTGTTAATTCGGATAATGCCACAACCATTGCACTGGCCGAGCTTATTGCCGGTTCTGAAACGGAATTTGTTGAAATGATGAATGCCAAAGCAGAAGAGATGGGACTATCGGAATATAAGTTCGTCAACTCTACCGGTTTGGATAATGAATCGCTAGGTGAAAACCGTCCAGAGGGGACCGAACCAAATGCGACAAACCTCCTTTCCGCACGCTCTTCAGCCTATTTGGCATATCACCTGATCAATGATTACCCACAGGCGTTGGAATTTTCCAGCATGCCACAGATAGAGTTTGAAGGTTATACGATCGATAATTGGAATTGGATGCTTGAACATGAGGGCATTTCTCTTCAGCAATTCTATTATGAAGGTGTCGACGGGCTTAAAACGGGAAATACAGAGCTTGCCGGCTACACGTTTACAGGTACAGCTGAAAGAAACGGCAGACGTCTTATATCCGTTGTTATGAAGACGGACAGCAGAGAAGAGAGATTTGAAGAAACAGAGGTACTGCTTGACTACGGTTTTGAAAATTTCCAGCACCATGAGTTGGCTCCTGCAGGCTATCAGAAGGAAGACCAACCAACCCTACCAGTTGATAAAGGGAAAGAGAATGAAGTAAATATCTCTACCGCCGAAGCGATCAACCTCCCTATTAAAGAGGGGGAAGAAGACCTTTATCAGATCACGTATCAGTTGGACGAAAAAAAACTGAATGAAGATGGTGAATTGACTGCTCCGATTGGAGAGGGAGAAGTCATTGGGAAGGCAGAAGTAGTCTACCAAGGAGAAAATGATTATGGATATATTTTTTCGGATGGTACTGGATCTGTGGATTTAGTAACTGAATCAGCAGTCGAAAAGGATAACTGGTTCATGCTGACACTGGGAGCTGTCGGCGACTTCTTCAGCAGCCTATTCGGTTCAGCAGTTGATTGGATCAAGGGGCTGTTCTAGCAGGATTCATAGATATAATGAAAGTCTTATATATTAAAAACATACAGGGGGAAAAAGCATGACGAATACAGGTACAGAACGAGTGAAGCGCGGAATGGCTGAAATGCAGAAAGGCGGCGTCATCATGGATGTCGTCAATGCCGAGCAGGCTAAAATTGCCGAGGAGGCTGGAGCAGTAGCCGTAATGGCGTTGGAAAGAGTTCCTTCTGATATCCGTGCTGCCGGCGGTGTTGCCAGAATGGCAGACCCGACAGTCACAGAAGAAGTCTTGAATGCCGTTTCCATTCCGGTCATGGCCAAGGCCCGAATCGGCCATATTGTAGAAGCGAGAGTACTGGAAGCAATGGGTGTAGACTATATTGATGAGAGTGAAGTATTGACACCTGCCGACGAAGTATTCCACTTGAGCAAGTCGGATTACACCGTTCCCTTCGTCTGTGGCTGCCGTAATTTGGGAGAGGCTGCCCGCCGTATTGGTGAAGGTGCTTCCATGCTGAGGACTAAAGGAGAACCAGGAACAGGGAACATTGTGGAAGCTGTCCGTCATATGCGCCAGGTTCAGTCGGAAATCCGCAAAGTGTCCTCCATGTCCAAGGACGAAGTGATGACCTATGCCAAAGAAATTGGTGCACCGTTCGAACTACTGCTGCAAATCCGTGAAGAAGGACGTCTTCCGGTCGTTAACTTTGCAGCTGGAGGAATTGCTACCCCTGCAGACGCAGCTCTAATGATGGAACTGGGAGCAGACGGTGTATTTGTCGGATCAGGAATCTTCAAATCCGCCAATCCTGCGAAATTTGCCAAGGCTATTGTGGAAGCAACCACCCATTACCAAGACTATTCATTAATCGCCGAGCTCTCCAAGGATCTTGGTACAGCGATGAAAGGTCTGGAGATGAGTACAATTTCAGCCGATGAACGCATGCAAGACCGCAGCGAATAGAAAGAAGGTGTTCAGATGACTGCTACAATTGGTGTGCTGGCCCTGCAAGGGGCTGTGAGGGAACATATACGATCTGTGAAGGAATCAGGAGCATATGCCATTGAGGTAAAGAGAAAAGAACAATTGGATGAGATTGATGGCTTGATTCTCCCAGGTGGAGAAAGCACCACCATGCGCCGCTTGATCGACAGTTATGGTTTTTTTGAAGCCATCCAGAAATTCGGAGAACAGGGAAAGCCTGTTTTCGGAACCTGTGCCGGTCTTATTTTGATGGCCTCATCCATTGAAGGACAAAAGGATGCACATCTGGGTCTGATGGACATGAAAGTTGCTAGAAATGCATTCGGCCGTCAGGTTGCAAGTTTTGAAGCGGAATTGGATATCGGGCGTATAGGGGAACCGTTTAATGCTGTGTTCATCCGTGCCCCTTATATTACGGAAACCGGGGTTGAAGTGGAAGTCCTGGCAACTTATGAAGAACGGATTGTAGCTGCAAGACAGGGGCAATATCTATGTACAGCTTTTCATCCGGAACTGACCGATGATAATAGAATTATCGCCTATTTCGTCTCCATGGTCGAAGGGACTTTGCAGACAGTTGCATCCTGAAAAAAATTCAGCTATGATATAGAATAATAAATCGAAACAGTAATGACAGGAAGCAGTAGCAGTATATTCATCCCGAAGAGAGTCGATGGTTGGTGAAAATCGATGGTGAAATGCTGTGAATCCATCCTTGAACTGGTTTACGGAAGGCTTTGTGCAGGAAGTAGACCCGGTTATGCACCGTTAACAGCGTAGAGCCGGAAGAGTACCAACTCTTCAACAAGGGTGGCAACGCGGGAATCAACCTCTCGTCCCTACATTTAGGGACAGGGGTTTTTTTCATGTGAATGGACACTATGAGTATATTTTAAGGAGGAATAATTATGCTGGATATGAAGTATCTTCGAAATAACTTTGCAGAGGTGAAAGAGAAATTATCTCATCGCGGGGAGGATTTATCCGAACTTGATAAATTTGAAGAGCTGGATGAAAAGCGAAGGAATTTGATTAGTGACAGTGAGAAGTTGAAAGCGGAAAGAAACGAAGCTTCCAAGCAGATTTCCGTACTGAAGAAAGAGAAGAAGGATGCAGAGCCGGCAATTAAAGAGATGCGAGAAGTAGGCCAACGGATCTCGGCATTGGATAAAGAGTTGAAAGAAACGGAGGAGCAGCTCGACCGTATTATGCTCTCTATTCCGAATATCCCTCATGAGAGCGTCCCTGTCGGAGAAGATGAAGAGGATAATTTAGAGGCAAGAAAATGGGGGAAACTTCCTGAATTTGAATATGAAGCCCAAGCACATTGGGATATTGCAACCAATCTGGATATCCTGGACTTTGAAAGGGCGGCAAAAGTGACGGGTAGTCGATTTGTTTTCTACAAAGGAATGGGGGCTAGGCTGGAACGTGCTCTTCTGAATTTCATGATGGATCTACATGCGGATGAACATGGTTATCAGGAAATGCTGCCTCCTCAGATGGTGAACCGGACGAGTATGACTGGCACCGGGCAGCTTCCAAAGTTTGAAGAAGATGCATTCAAAGTGGAGGATTGGGACTACTTCATGATCCCGACCGCCGAGGTACCGGTAACCAATTATCATCGCGATGAAATCTTGTCAGCTGAAGAACTGCCGAAAAAATATGTCGCATACAGTGCCAACTTCCGTTCAGAAGCGGGTTCTGCAGGACGTGATACCAGGGGGCTGATCCGTCAGCATCAATTTAACAAAGTAGAGCTGGTTCATTTGGCGAAGCCGGAAGAATCGTATGAAACATTGGAAACGCTGACCGGCAATGCAGAAAGAGTCCTGCAACTGCTTAAGTTGCCGTATCGGGTAATGAGCATGTGTACAGGTGACCTAGGCTTTACTGCCGCCAAGAAATATGATATTGAGGTATGGATTCCTAGTCAGGATACGTATCGGGAAATCTCCTCTTGTTCCAACTTTGAGGATTTCCAGGCCAGACGTGCAGGGATCCGTTACCGGAAGGAAGCAAACGGGAAACCGGAGTTCGTCCATACGCTGAATGGCTCAGGGCTCGCCATTGGAAGGACAGTTGCAGCTATCTTGGAAAATTACCAGCAAGAGGATAGTTCCGTGATCATCCCGGAAATCCTTCGTCCGTATATGGGCGGAAAAGAAAAGCTGGAGAAATAGGAGAGAGGGATGTCCTCTCTCTTTTCTTAAAAAAAATATTATTAAGGATTGACAGGTTATTTTCTGCATGGTATAGTAGTTCTTGTCTTATTACGGAGGTATACCCAAGTCTGGCTGAAGGGATCGGTCTTGAAAACCGACAGGCGGGTCAAACCGCGCGGGGGTTCGAATCCCTCTACCTCCTCCATTATTAAAACAGCGCATAAAAATTGGAGATATTGAAACCGTTGCGAAGAATGCAACGGTTTTTTAATGACCGCATGGTTTTTGTGATTTATGGTACAATTGACATTGGATAATAAACTACATATAGTACAACATAAACGTAGATAAATGACAGACAATGACCAGGTCACTAGTCCATAAAACCTTCCGAAAGAGATTGGAATCCTTCGGCTGTAAGATTCCAACGGACAGGAGTGGATGAACCTGCCTGGGAGTCGTTAGTGAAGACTGACCGCAGGCAACTGTGTTATCAATAAAGTTGGGCACCTATTACGACTGCAGGGTGCCAATAAAGGTGGTACCGCGGAAGCCCATTCCGTCCTTTCCCAGGACGAAATGGGCTTTTTCATTGAAAAAGGAGGACAGTACATGGATAAAAAAATCGGATTCATCGGAGCGGGTTCCATGGCGGAATCAGTAATAAGTGGGATTGTAAACGCAGAAATACTGCCGTCGGAGCATATCATGGCGACAAATAAAAGCAATCAAGAGAGGCTGGATAAATTAGAAAGTGATTATCGGATCCGCACGGTTAACGATACAAAACAAATGGTCGCTGAGAGTGATATTATCATCCTCGCAACCAAACCTCATGACGTAGAAGCAACCATCGATTCCATAAAAGAAGTTATCAAAGACGGGCATATGCTGATCTCCGTCAGTGCAGGAATCCCCACGGATTATATTTCTTCATTAATCGGCAACCAGGACATTCCTATCATCCGTGCGATGCCAAATACTTCTGCTGCTGTCAGGCAATCCGCCACAGCCATTGCTGCAGGAAAGTATGCAGATGAAGCTCATGTGAAAGAAACCGAGAATCTATTCAATACGATAGGATCCACAACCATCGTCAAAGAGGAAGACATGCATACGGTGACGGGGGTATCTGGGAGTGGTCCTGCATACTTCTACTATATGGTTGAAGCAATGGAGAAGGCAGCTGTCGAAAGCGGCCTAGCAGAAGAAACAGCAAGAGAGTTGATTACCCAAACAGTTGTTGGAGTCGGTGCGATGCTCCAATATTCAGAGGAACCTGCAAGTGAGCTGAGAAAAAAAATTATGAGTCCAAATGGCACCACGCAAGCTGGTATTGAAGCGTTGCAACATCATAATTTTGAAGACCTCATCATAGAATGTGTGAAAACCGCCAGTCAAAGATCCAGGGAACTTGGCGACGGAAAATGAGGTGAATAGGAATGCCGGTGTGCGCGCATTGCGGTTCGGTATGGAAGTATAAGGAAGCTGTTAAGCATGCTTTTCGTACAAAGATGATCTGTCCCTCGTGTTATGCAGATAATTACCATACCTTGAGCGGATGCGGCAAGGCAGCAATTTTTCCGCTATCCATGATCCTGTACAATTATTTGATCTATATGAGTCCAGACACTTCTCTTCCAAGAATGATGGCTGGAACAGCTGGAATCGGAGCGGCTGCTTTTTTTCTGCTCCCCTTCACTGTGGAACTGACTAAAAAGCAGGGGCATATCTGGTGAACCAATCAGAAATTCTCCAGCAAAAAAGGGTGCTCCCTTATTAGGAACACCCTCTATCTTATTTCAGTAATTGGCCTGTTTTCCTCTTTCGTGCATGCTGGATGAACTGGCCGACCTTCTCCAGAATAGGTTCGATCGAAGCATCTTCATTCATTAAATCATAATCGGCAATATTGATCCGTAAAATTGGGCATGCATTGAAGTTATTGATCCAATCCTCATACCGCTGATACATTTCCTCCCAATAAGAGACAGGTGTGCTTTTCTCCATTTCCCTTCCGCGATGTTGTATTCGCTCAACTACTTCATCAAATGACCCTTCCAGATAAATAAGCAGGTCAGGATGTGGGAAATAAGGAGTCATCACCATTGCATCAAATAGATTGGAATAGGTTTCATAGTCTGTTTTGGACATGGTTCCATTGTCATAATGCATCTTGGCAAAAATTCCAGTATCTTCATAAATAGAACGGTCTTGGACAAAACCCCCGCCATATTCGAAGATTTTCTTCTGCTCTTTGAAACGTTCGGCGAGAAAGTAAACCTGCAGATGGAAACTCCAGCGCTCAAAATCCGCATAAAAGTTTTCCAAATATGGGTTGGCATCCACCTTCTCAAGTGAAGTTTTAAATTGGAGGGCATCGGCCAATGCCTTGGTCATGGTTGATTTTCCCACACCGACAGTTCCAGCAACCGTAATCACACTGTCATGTGGAATATTATATTTATTTCGTGCGTTCATGTTTTGTTCTCCTTTATTATAATGCTGCTGTTTTTCTCAACTGTTGTTCCACTTCTGCTAGAATCCATTCAAGATCATTCTGATGCTGCACGAAATTACACTCATCCCCATTAATCCGGATGACAGGTATATCCGGATGCAGGGATTCAAATTGATCCATATACTGCTCATAATCCTCTGCAAGCTGAGCCAGATAACCTGGTTGGATATTTTGCTCGATGTCTCTCCCCCGTTTTCTGATCCGCTCAAGGATGGTATCGAGCCCTCCATACAAATAGATCATCATATTCGGTACAGGCATATCTTTTGTGAGTATATGATAAATTTGTTGATACTTTCCGAGTTTTTCTTCCGGCAGTGTACGTCTTGCAAATATCATATTCTTGGATATATGGTAATCAGCTATGACTGGTTTTTGTTGGTTCAGGTATTTTTTTTCAATATCCTCTAATTGCTTGAACCGATTGCAAAGAAAAAACATTTCCGTTTGAAAACTCCACTCTTCGATATCATCATAGAATTTGCCGAGAAATGGATTTTCTTCGACAATCTCCTTTAATAGGTGAAAGTCGAAATGTGACGCCAGTTTTTTCGCCAAGGATGTCTTTCCAATGCCGATCGGCCCCTCTATCGCAACGAATGGGGCGTCTGTCATAATTCCTCCTCCAATCTCAAAGACAGATGTATTTCATTTTATCACAGAACAGAAACCGATTCTATGTCGAAAATTATCACTTTGCAAGAAGGGTTTTTTTTTGTATAATAATAGTTGTGACTTACAAATGGCCCCGTAGCTCAGGGGATAGAGCATTGGTTTCCTAAACCATGTGCCGCAGGTTCGAATCCTGCCGGGGCCGTATTTATTCGAGGATAAGCTGCTTACTATTGGTAGGCAGCTTTTTTTGCCTTTTTATGGGAGAGTATCCCTTACCGTCTCCATCGTTCATTCATATATTGAATGAAGGGGGTGGTTGAATGGTAGAGATATTGGCTATCGCCACCATAATAGCTCCGGTGACAAGTGGCTTGGTACAGGCGTTGAAAGGAGCAGTGAAGCTTAACAAACGCTACATTCCTTTAATGGCTGTTATTGTAGGAACAGCCATCGGTGCTGCCGCCTTTTTTATCGAGGCCAGCTTGGGTGAAAGGCTATGGGCCGGCGGGATATCCGGTTTGGCATCGGTTGGGTTATTTGAGCTTGGAAAAATAAGGAGGGAGGAAAAGGAGGATCACATCAAGTGATAGCCATTTCCCTCCTCTTTTTTGTGCGTGCGCTGATTGTTTAGATTTTTGGGCAAATGGCTGTAGATATTCCACTCAAGTCTAAATTATGATAAACTCTGCTTTGTTGGTTCCTCTCTATTCCACTATCCTTGAATTCCCTCTTCATCGAACGAAATTTCAGTATTTTACCCTTTATGAACAGAATATAATGCAAGTAATCTTTATGGGAAAGAAAGGAGGCTATTGGCAATGAGTCTTACAAAGAAGATTATTATTGCGCTTATCCTCGGGGTTATTACAGGTATTGCACTAACCTTTGCACCCACAGATGTATTTTCGCCGGTTGACACATATATACTTTCACCGATTGGGCAAATATTCCTCAACCTGATCATGATGGTGGTCATCCCGATTGTATTCGTTTCCATCGTCCTTGGTACTGCCGGTCTGGGCGACCCTTCAAAGCTCGGAAAAATTGGTGTGCAGACCATTGCTTTTTATCTGATCACCACAGCAGTAGCTTTAAGTATTGGTATGGGAGTAGCCTACCTTCTGCAGCCAGGCGCAGAAGGTACTTTCAATGTGGAAACGGCTGATTATGAAGCAGAAACTGCACCACCAATCATGGACACACTTATCAATATTATTCCTGGAAACCCGATCGAGGCCCTTGCTTCTGGAGAAATGCTGCAAATTATTGCGTTTGCTATTTTTATTGGCATAGCTCTGGCCAATTTGGGAGAAAAAACGGCGGGTGTATTCCATCTGTTCGAGCAGGCTAATGATATTTTGATTTGGATCGTCAATGTGGTCATGAAGACAGCACCTTATGGAGCATTTGCGTTGATTGCTTCGGCTATTGGCGGAGCAGGATTGGATGCGGTCGGATCGATGGCTATGTATATGGTAGCTGTTATACTTGCATTGGTGCTCCATGCTGCTATCACTTATAGTTTGGCTATTTCGATCGTCGGCAGGGGCAACCCACTTACCTTCTACAAGGGATTTCTGCCTGCCATGTCAGTCGCCTTCAGTACATCCAGTTCGAGTGCAACCCTTCCGGTCTCAATGAAAACAGCCCAGGAAAACCTAGGAGTGCGAAAGTCGATCAGCAGCTTTGTCCAGCCCTTGGGAGCCACCATTAATATGGATGGCACCGGCATCATGCAAGCTGTTGCGACTGTCTTTATTGCCCAGGTATATGCTATACCACTTGATTTCACCGATCTTTTGATGGTTGTATTGACAGCTACACTGGCCAGTATCGGTACTGCAGGGGTGCCTAGTGTAGGTTTAATCATGCTTGCAATGGTATTGAACCAAATTGGCCTCCCTGTAGAAGGAATCGCATTGATTGTGGGTGTAGACCGATTGCTTGATATGCTTCGTACTTCCCTGAATATTACAGGTGACGCAACATGTGCTTATATTATTTCAGAAAATGAAAAGAGAAAAGAAATGAACGTTCAGTAGTCAATGTGAAAAGTCGCTCCTAGGAGCGGCTTTTTTGAAAGAAAAAATAATAGGTTTTATCGAAGTTTTATCGAAATGCTTTAAAAAGTTCACAAAATGTTCTAATATAGAAGTAGTTAGCAAAATCTTTGAACAATTTTATGTAATTAAAATTGTAATCGGTTGCAAAAAATTTAAAATGAGGTGATGAAATGGCAGTAAAGAATATCCCTGTACGGGAAGGTCAACCAAATCTGAAGGATTATGAAAAGGCTAGGGAAAACTTTTCCTGGGAAGAGATGAAGCAGCATTTCAGCTGGCATAAAACAGGCAAAGTAAACATGGCATATGAGGCCATCGACCGCCATGCCGAAGATCCTAAGAAGAAAAACAAAACAGCATTGCTCTATTCTTCCCCTGGCCGTGAGGAGAAAGTGACTTTCCATGATTTAAGCCGGTCGAGCAACCAATTTGCAAATGTGTTGAAGAACTATAATGTCAATAAAGGGGACCGGGTATTCCTATTCATGCCGAGAAGTCCTGAATTCTACACATCCTTCTTCGGAATTTTAAAAATAGGTGCCATAGCAGGGCCACTGTTTGAAGCATTTATGGAGCAGGCTGTCCGTGACCGGCTGCAGGATAGTGAAGCTAAAATCCTGATTACAACACCAGAACTTTTAGAGCGGGTACCTCAGCAAGATCTCCCCCATCTGGAGAAAATTGTTCTTGTAGGAGATCATGAGAAGAAGGGAGAACAATACATCGACTACAAACAAGAGATGGAAACAGCTTCAGAGGATTTTGACCTGGAATGGGTGGATTTGGAAGATGGAATGCTCCTCCACTATACATCGGGCTCTACCGGGAAGCCAAAAGGTGTTTATCATGTCCATAATGCCATGATTCAGCACTATGCTACAGCAGAGTGGGTACTTGACTTGAAAGAAGACGATGTCTACTGGTGTACAGCGGACCCGGGTTGGGTGACTGGAACGAGCTATGGGATTTTTGCTCCATGGCTGCATGGTGTCACAAATGTAGTCCGAGGTGGTCGTTTTACCCCGGAAGACTGGTATGGGACATTGGAAAAATACGAAGTGACCGTCTGGTATACGGCACCAACCGCATTGAGAAAATTGATGAGTGCGGGGGAAGAGGCTGTGAAGAAACATGCGCTCTCTCCATTGCGTCACATCTTAAGCGTAGGAGAACCATTGAATCCAGAAGTGATATCTTGGGGTCTCGATGCATTTGATCTCCGTATCCATGATACCTGGTGGATGACGGAAACGGGAGCACAACTTATCGTCAACTTCCCTTCGATGGAAATTCGTCCAGGTTCGATGGGTAAACCGATTCCAGGAGTGGAAGCGTCGATTGTCGATAATGAGGGGAATGAATTGCCGCCAAACCAGATGGGAAACCTGGCAATCAAAGAAGGTTGGCCTTCTATGATGCGTACGATATGGAATAGGCCGGAAAAGTATGAGAGCTATTTTATCAATGGTTGGTATGTATCCGGGGACAGTGCCTATAAGGATGAAGATGGTTATTTCTGGTTCCAAGGACGCCTGGATGATGTCATCAACACTTCCGGGGAAAGGGTCGGACCATTTGAAGTGGAAAGTAAACTGATTGAACATCCAGCTGTATCGGAAGCAGGTGTCATCGGGAAACCCGACCCTGAACGAGGAGAAATTATCAAAGCTTTCATTACCTTGAACGATGGCTATGAAGACTCTGATGAACTGCGTGAAGATATACGCAAGTTTGTCAAGACAGGGTTGAGCGCCCATGCTGCTCCAAGGGAATTGGAGGTAAAAGACTCCATTCCTAAAACGAGAAGCGGCAAGATCATGAGAAGGCTTCTCAAGTCCTGGGAGCTTGGCCTTCCTACGGGAGACACCTCAACATTAGAGGAGTAAGGAAAAGCTCCGGCATGCCTGCTGTTGGCAATCGCCGGAGCTTTTTACTATGCTGGAAAAAGAATATGAGGCAGAAAGGAATCAAACGAATGAAAGACCATTCTCTCCCTTCCGTAAAAAAATCAAGCAAGAGGGTCTACCCAGGCACCTCCTATGAAGTCCTTCCAGGGGATATTCTCTATTCCCATAAAATAGCACGTTCATCCTTTCTCGTCGGGCATGAAGGGATTGTCGGGCAAGATTACCGAATCTACCATGTTAATACAAGGGGGGACTACGGCCATGCAGATTCTCTTCCTGCTTACTTGAGCAGGCATCGACGTGGAGAGAGGCTGACTATACTAAGGTTTGAGAATAAAGAGTCAGCTCTGCATGCAGCCAGTTGGGCGGCAGGCAATATTGGAAGGGTAAAGCGCTACCGGTACACCCTTTCTTTAAAAGATATAACAAAAAACTACTGTTCGAAGTTTATTTGGCAGTCTTTCTATTATGGGACGGAAGAAAGCGTCGACCTTACTAGAAGCGGATTAAGCTGGCGAAGAAAGACCTTCCTAACCCCTGCACGCATTTATCGGTCTTTAGAGATAATTGGCCACTTCTTCAATGACTGAATCGACCTAGACCCTCATTCCATTGCAAAAAAACAGGCATACCAACCCTCCTAGGATTGGTATGCTGTTTACCATTAATTTCTCCTGTTACTCTCTCGCTTCCTTACAAGACTAATCCTTCCTGACTAGGATGCAGTAATATCCTCAGATGGCCCAAATACTTCATAGTGGATATCATTATCGGCTACATTCAATTGTTTTAGATACTGGTAGCAGGCCCGCATAAACCCTTTGGGACCACAGAAATAGAAAGCAGCCTGATTGGTCGGGAGGACTTCCTCCAGCCAAGCGCGATCCAGATGGCCGGTCTTATCACATGCTATTGGGTCGGCTGGCTCATCATACACGGTATAGGCGGTGACATTTGCATGTTCTTCTGTTATTTCTTGTACTCTTGCCTTCATTGCATGGACACGCTCATTACGGGAAGCGTGGATATAGATGACTTCCCGTTCCGGCTGCTTATCTATGACCGTTTCCAACATGCTCATCATTGGAGTCAGTCCCACTCCCCCACTGATCAATACAAGTGGCCGTTCGTCCAGCTGATCCAAAACAAAATCCCCTGCTGGAGCACTAATGGGCAGAATACTACCTTCTTCCACTTTTTCATGCAGGTAAGTGGAGACTTTACCGGCAGGGAATTCTCCCATTGGATCTTCCCTTTTTACGCTGATCCGGTACATATCGTTTCCAGGTGCCCAGGAGAGACTGTATTGACGCAATTGATTATAAGGTTCGTTTTCCATTTCAGCTTTAACGGTAATGTACTGTCCAGGCTGATAGGATGCCACTTCTCCCCCATCGGCAGGACGTAGGTAGAAAGAAGTGATCACATCACTTTCCTTTTCTTTCCTGACCACTTCAAAGTCACGGAAATCCACCCAACCTCCGGGCTTATTTTCGACTTCTTCATACATCTCCTTCTCGACCGATATAAATACATCGGCAATCACTCCATACGCCCGTTCCCAGGCTTGGAGAATCTCATCGGTTGCTGCATCTCCTAGAACCTCTTTCATGGCCAGAAGGAGGTTTTCTCCGACAATGGGATAGTGTTCTGCCTTGATATTCAAGCTGCGGTGTTTCTCTGCTATTTGTTTGACGACCGGTAGAATTTCTTCCAGCTGATCAATATGCAGTGCTGCTGCATAGACAGTGTTTGCAAGTGCTTTTGGCTGGTCCCCTTTCCTTTGATTCGTTTGGTTAAAAACATTTTTCAATTCCGGGTGGGTTTCAAAGAGTCTTTCATAAAACCGCTTGGTTATGTCTGTTCCGTGCTCCCTCAACACAGGGACCGTTGACTTGATGATATCTTTTGTTACTTGGTCAAGACCTGTCTTTGTTTCTGTTGCCAATTTGCAACACTCCTTAAATGTTAAAAGATGTATTTTCTATACATGTTTAATTGTATCCCTTTTCACAGATCCCTTTCAAGGGGATTTAGGATAAGTATGTTACAATATTTTGAAGAAACCATGAGGAGAATTAGAATGCAATTAAAAAAGTACACAGATTATGCACTTCGTGTTCTGATTTTTACCGGCTTGAAATCAGAACACGAGCTTGCAAATATTAAGGAAATCGGGGCAGTATTTGATATTTCTCCGCATCATTTGGGGAAAGTTGTCCATGAGCTGACCAAGCTGGACTTGCTGGAGTCTGTTAGAGGAAGAAATGGCGGGATCCGCCTGGCTCATCCCCCCGAAGAGATCAATGTAGGGATGGTAGTCAGACAGATGGAGGGTGACTTCCACCTCCTCGAATGTTTTGAAAGTGGCACAGATCATTGCGTGATTTCCCCTGCCTGCACATTGAAATATACGGTGAACAAAGCACTGCATGCCTTTTTTAAAGTGTTGGAGCAGTACACGTTGAAGGATTTGATTGAGAATGAAGCGGAACTGCGCCAACTTATGGATAAAAAATAGCTATGTTTCGAACCTGTATTCTTTGGGAAAATATTTTACGTAACACTTTTGAAAGGAGCGGATGAAACATGGGTAAAAAGATAGCAACGGTAATTACGGATATGTTCGAAGACGTAGAATACACCGATCCGGCCAATGCATTCAAGGAAGCAGGCCATGAAGTGATCACCATTGAAAAGGAAAAAGGCAAGGAAGTTACCGGAAAAAATAAAGAAGAGACGTTAACCATTGATCAAGGAATCGATGACGTTGATCCTAGCGACTTTGACGCGTTATTCATCCCGGGAGGTTTCTCTCCGGATCAATTACGTGCAGATGGACGATTCGTCAAGTTTGCCAAGCACTTCATGGATGAAAAGAAACCGGTGTTGGCTATCTGCCATGGTCCACAGCTTCTCATCACTGCCAAGGCCTTGGAAGGGCGTAAGGCAACAGGATTTAAATCCATCCAGGTAGACATGGAATATGCAGGAGCCAATCTGGTCGATGAAGAGGTAGCCGTTTGTCAGAACCAGCTGGTTACCAGCCGTCAGCCGGATGACATTCCGGCATTCAATCGCGAATCATTGAATGTACTGAAGTAAATAGAAAAAAGTCTGCCACGTCCTATCGGTGGCAGACTTTTTATTTTAGACAGTTTTTATCATACTTTCGTGATGGTGAAGTTATCATCAAGAAGTGCCCAGTTCTGTGGAAAGGCCAATCCCAATTTCCAATAAGCAATTCCCAATAAATTCAACTCTTTAATCAAATCAAACTTAGCCTGGATGGACCTAGCATCTTCAAACCAGACCTCATGCCTGTTCCCTTCGTCATCTGTGTAGAAAAAGAAAGGGGCTTGCGCTGTTTGGTCATATTGTATAGCAACCTGCCTTTCTCTAGCCAAAGCAACTGCCTGCTGAGGGCTTAATGCCTCTGCTGCCTCTCCCCCCTCTACAAATGGAAGAGTCCAATCATAGCCGTACAAATTCTGGCCGAGCAGAATTTTTTCTGCAGGCATTTCTGTCAGAGCATATTCCACTACCCTCCGGACTTCATTGATTGGAGAGACCGCCATGGCCGGTCCGTAACTGTACCCCCATTCATACGTCATCAGTACGACAAAATCGGCGATTTCCCCATGAGCGGCATAATCATGTGCTTCATAGGGTGCCCCCTCTTGTTCGGCACTGATTTTCGGTGCAAGGGCTGTAGACATCAGGAGGCCTGCATCAGATAAGCGCTGTTTAGCATTCCGGAGAAAATTGTTGTATGCTTCCCTGTCCTCGGGAGGCAGGAATTCCAAATCGAAATGGACATCTGTATATCCGCCGGAGACTGCAGTATTGACGATCTCATCCAATAGAGTATTTTGAACAGCCTGGACCGTCACGATGATGTGGCCCAGTTCTGGACTGAAAGACCCTTCCTCCAAATTAGTGATGACCATTGTCAAGGCTGTGTCATTTTCCTCTGCTATTTGTGGGATATTACCTGCTGGAGGTGCGGAGAGTGTTCCATCCCTATTCACGTTAAAACTGAAATGAGCCAGGTACGTCAGATATGGAGAGTGTTTCCTTGCTGCGTTCTCCAGCGTTTGGGAGACCTCGTCCCCCATTGGTTCAATATAAGCTTTAGAGGTAACCTCTCTTTTCGGTTGGGATGGAATATACAAGCGAAGACCTACAGGAAGTACATTCTCGGGCTGGATATTATTATAGCGAGCTAATTCTTGATAGGAGATGCCAAATCGTTGGGAAATAGAATAAAGACTCTCTCCAGGCTGAACCGTATGAAAGCCGCCAATAATCGGAACGACGAGAGCCTGGCCGACGACCAGCTGGTCGGGTGCATCCAATTCATTGATATCAATGAGGTTTTGTGGGGCTGTGTTGTATGTATTGGCAATCTGAAAGACCGTATCCCCCGGCTGTACCACGTGGATCTGCATAGAATCTCCCTCCTTTACATGTACTATTTACACGTTATGAAGGGAGTCCATCTGTTATGCTTTCTTAAAGGGAGTAATATCCGTTTTCATAACCGTACGCATGAGGTAAAGCGCATAATCATTGCCTTCTTTTTTCTCTGAAGCCATACAATTCTCTGGAACGCGCATATCAAACCCGTACATATATGCATCTTTTGCCGTAAACAGAATACATATGTCCCCGGCTATACCCGAAACGATAAGCCGATTGCATTCCAACTCGCTCAACAATGATTGCAAAGGTGTCTGGAAAAAGGCGGAATGCTGGGGCTTGATCAGAAAATAGTCGTTATGGTCGGGTTTCATCGTGTCAATAATATGCTTATTCCCCTGGTGCTTGCAAAAATCAATGATTTTATTGAAATCAGCTTGCCACAAGCCATAATGGTCATTAACATAGATGGTAGGAAGTTTCTCTTTCTTAGCGAAATCCCGCAAATTTTTCATATGTGGCAGAATTTCATTGGTATGGGCTAACAAGTCTTCTCCCCCATCAAAGTCGAAATTGTTGATGACGTCCACAAATAAAACGGCAGTATTCGATAAGGATTGGTCCATCTTTTCGGCTCCTTTATAATAGTAGCTTATAAGTGAATTATATCCTGTTTAAGATATTTAAAACCTTTTAGAAATGTAGGGATTTGCATGTGTGATGAAAAATATATGAAACTTGCTCTCGCAGAAGCAGAGAAAGCCGGAGCAATTGAGGAAGTGCCTATCGGTGCAGTGGTGATTCACAAAGGTGAAGTGGTTGGCAGTGGCTACAATATCCGCGAAACATCCCAACAGACTTTGTCCCACGCTGAATTGATTGCTATCCAAGCGGCAAATGAGCGTTTGGGCAGCTGGAGACTGGAAGATTGCACGCTCTATGTGACGCTGGAACCCTGTCCTATGTGCGCGGGGGCCATTGTCCAATCAAGAATGAAGCGGGTAGTGTATGGAGCTCCTGATCCGAAAGCTGGATGTGGCGGGACTCTGATGGACCTGTTTCAGGAAGAGAGGTTCAATCACCAAGTGGAAGTGGTAAGCGGGATCATGGAGGAAACCTGCGGAGACCTGCTGCGCACCTTTTTTCGCAATTTAAGGAGGAGAAAGAAAGATTCTTAAGCATGGATTGCATAATTTACCAATTGGGAAGTGTTGCATTCAGGTACATAACTATGTATAATGAGTAATACCGTGCTAAGCGGGGAGGTAGCGGTGCCCTGTACTCGCAATCCGCTATAGCGAGGCCGAATTCCCATCCGAGGTGCGCCGGTTTTATGGCCTGCCTTAAGGGAGTGGTGTTGACGTTCAGGTCCTGCGCAATGGGAACCCATGAATCCTGTCAGGTCCGGAAGGAAGCAGCAGTAAGTGGTCATTCCCGTGTGCCGCGGGGAAGCCTGGGCTGAGCCATGAACTTAAGTAACGCATAGGGCCGGTGCATCAAAGATGGGTGCACGGTATACATATTAGGAACCCCCTGCCAAGTTAGTTGGCAGGGGGTTTTTGTGTAAAAGCGGGGGATGGTAGAGGTTCTATGACTCTTTTGTCTTGACGGTCAATCAGATTGCGCGTTAGAGAACTTTCCTCAATGTTTCACTCTCCAAGGTTCACACCGACCATGTAAATCGGGTATAATTAGAAGGAGATTATAGAGGGGATATTTGACTATGAGCTATCAGGCACTATACCGTGTATGGCGTCCCAGGAATTTCCAGGACGTTGTCGGCCAAACCCATATAACGCGAACGCTCCAGAATGCGATTGTGCAGGAGAAGTTTTCACATGCCTATCTGTTCTCCGGACCGAGAGGAACCGGGAAAACCAGTGCTGCGAAAATTTTTGCGAAAACCATCAACTGTCAGCAAGGACCTGTGAAGGAACCATGTAATGAATGTCCTGCCTGCCGTGGAATCCAGGATGGTTCAATATCTGATGTTATTGAAATCGACGCGGCTTCCAACACCAGTGTTGATGATATACGGGAAATTCGAGATAAAGTGAAGTATGCCTCCAGTTCTGTGCCTTACAAAGTCTATATCATTGATGAAGTGCACATGATCTCTGTGAATGCCTTCAATGCCCTACTCAAGACGTTGGAGGAACCACCTGCACATGTCGTGTTCATCTTGGCTACAACAGAGCCGCATAAAATACCGCTAACAATCCTTTCCAGATGCCAGCGCTTTGACTTCAAGCCGATTTCCAATCAGGCAATAGTGGAACGAATGAAAACCATTCTTGCCGCTGAAGATATCACTGTTTCCGATGAAGCTTTGGAGACTGTGGCATTAGCAGCAGAAGGCGGAATGCGGGATGCTTTGAGCATACTAGACCAGGCTATATCCTACAGTGAAGATACGGTCGGGTTGGAAGATGTTTTGGCAGTCACCGGGGGAGTATCCCAGGCAATCCTTACTGATATTGTACAGGCAATGCAGGGAAAGGATGTACAGAAGGCCCTTACACTGCTGGATGATTTGATTCAGCGAGGGAAGGATCCCGCCAGGTTTGTATATGATCTGATATATTTCATGAGGGATTTACTGCTATATAAAAGTGCCCCATCACTTGGAAGTCTGTTGGAAAGAGCCAGGGTCGATGAAAGTTTCCAATCCCTTTCCTCTGCAGTCACCGCCGAGTGGGTTCAGGAAGCAATCATGCAACTGAATCAATGCCAGCAGGAAATAAAGTGGACCAACAGCCCCAAAGTCTTCATTGAAATTGCAATCCTGACGATTACCAACCGCTATCAGAAAAGCCAAACCGATGGAGTGGAAGACGCAGAGGCTGTCAGCAGATTGACGAATAAGATGGCACAATTGGAAAAAGAATTAAATATGCTGAAAGAAAACCCAGTGGTCAGTACACAGCCAGCCCCCCAAAGAGAACAGCGCAGGCAACCTTCCAGGTCGATGAAGACCACCTATAAGATTCCATATGAAAGAATCAGGGATGTGTTGAAGGAAGCGCAGAAGCAAGAATTGAAGAACATACAAAGCCAGTGGGCGAATTTCCTGAATCGGTTGAAGACGACCAATGCTCCGGCACACGCAACCATACAGGACAGCAAACCTGCTGCCGCGTCTGAAAAAGCAGTCGTGGTGGCATTCAAATATGAGATTCACTGTTCCCTGTTCCTAGATAACAGGGAAACCATAGAGTCTGTGCTAGCTGCTGTCATGAGCAAGGAGATCACCATCATACCGATCCCGGAAAATGATTGGAAAGAGGTCCGCTCAGAATATATCAACAACCAGGAAAAAACAGAGCCTGACCAGGCAGATAAACCTGATCCTTTTGTGGAGGAAGCGAGGAAACTGGTCGGTGATGATTTGCTGGAGGTTCATGACTAAGAACAGTTCCCCGGTAGTAAATGCCGGAGGGGTTCATATACCATCAATACCATTATATCCAAGGAGGTATTTCCATGAAGGGAAATATGAATAACATGATGAAACAAATGCAGAAGATGCAGAAGAAAATGATGAAAGCGCAGGACGAGTTGCATGAAATGAGTTTTGAAGCAAGTGCTGGCGGTGGAATGGTTACCGTGACTGCCAATGGGAAAAAGGAAATAACAGATGTTCAAATCAAAGAGGAAGTTGTAGACCCGGATGATATTGATATGCTGCAAGATCTTATCCTTGCTGCAACCAATGATGTAATCAGCCAAATCGATGAGAAAACAAACGAAACAATGGGAGAATTCACCAAAGGGATGAACATGCCTGGAATGTTCTAATACCTGGGAGGCATGCATATGTATTATCCAGAACCGATATCTAAACTGATTGACAGTTTTACAAAATTGCCGGGGATAGGGCCGAAAACCGCGGTCCGTCTGGCTTTTTTTGTGTTGAATATGAAGGAAGATGAAGTGATGGACTTTGCAAATGCTTTGGTAAACGCCAAGCGTGAGCTGACACACTGTTCCATTTGCGGCCATATTACCGATCAGGACCCATGCTCTATCTGTTCTGATACTTCCAGGGATAGTTCCATCATCTGTGTGGTACAAGATCCCAAAGATGTCATCGCCATGGAAAAAATGAAGGAATATCATGGGAAATATCATGTCCTTCATGGTGCGATTTCACCGATGGATGGTATTGGGCCGGAGGACATCAATGTGCCTGACTTGATCCATCGCCTGAAGGAGGAAGAAGTAGAAGAAATCATTCTGGCTACTAATCCTAATATCGAAGGAGAGGCGACGGCCATGTATATTTCCCGGCTGGTGAAACCTTCTGGAATTAAGACCTCAAGAATTGCACATGGCCTGCCTGTAGGCGGAGACCTGGAGTATGCCGATGAAGTGACGCTGTCCAAAGCCTTGGAAGGCAGAAGAGATTTATAGAAACCGGGTGAAGCGTATGGGGAAGAAAGTAAAGAAAAAGGATGTGGACGGGCAGCTGCTTGATGCCATTTTTGCTGTGGAAAGGGAATGGAAAGAAATAGAGTCCATGGTAGAAAGAAGTATGGAATCTTCCTGCAACAGTCAGCAGCTGGCTGTTCTTGCACGGGCAAGATACATGTTCTTGCTTCGCGAGGCCAGGCACCGTAAGATGAGTGCGATGAAATTATGATAAGCTGAATGAGCAGGCATATGAAAGGCAAGGGAATCCTAAGGATCTCTTGTCTTTTTGACTTCATTCCGGTTCTTTTTCTTCCCAGCCGTTCATATGTAATATAAAGGGTGATGAAGGAAAGGACTGATCAGTATGAGTTCTACCATGGTAATTACGATAATGATTGGATTGATTGTTCTGCTTTTGGTAGTAGGAGCACCAGCAAAACCTATGCGTTTTATCGGACAAGCTACAGTGAAGCTTGGAATCGGCATCTTATTTCTTTTTTTCTTTAATGTGTTCGGAGGGGCTATCGGACTGCATATACCTATTAATGTCTTTACAGTAGCAGTTTCTGGGATTCTTGGAGTATTTGGCCTTGCCTCCCTTGCTGCCATGCAGATTTTTTTGATTCCATAGGAAGGACGCTTGATAGGGAATCCGTTCAATGGCCATGCGGGTTCCCTCAGATCAATCTATCGACTGTAGTCACCACAGGGCTCCCTATGAACACCGCTGGACCCACCTCCTATAGACAGTATCTGTATATTTTCCGGGAAATAAATGTGTATCCTTGTATATTCCTTTCTCCTCTTCCTGCGATTCTATATTTCCACACCAAACTTCAACTCTGGTAGTTTTGCTAAAACAGAGTACAGATATAAAGTTTCATAGTTTCCTTGTATAAGAATAAGGAAATTTGGAGAGGATATAGATAATGGAGGTGGGGAAATGGAACAATCTAAACAATACGAACGGTGTGGAATTTGTGAGGAAGAAAAGGAAATGGGCATTCACTTGTACACGATGTTCATCTGTAGGGAGTGCGAAAAGAACATTATACACACCGAGCCAAGAGAAGAAAAGTATAACTATTACTTACGGAAACTGAAAAATATCAGTAAACCCAAACTATATTCCTGAAAAGTCTTTGCTTGCAAAGGCTTTTTTTACTGATCTACGATAGTATTAATATTTATAGAATCGGAGAGTACGTATGTATATGGATCAGAAACTTACCCCTTTATTTGATAGATTGGTGGAATTTCAGCAAGAACAGCCTGTTTCCTTCCATGTTCCAGGCCATAAGAATGGCAGATTGCTATCTCCCTCCGCCATTCCCTATTATGATTCTATTCTTCGACTGGATCTGACGGAACTGCCTGGGCTTGACGATCTTCACGCGCCAGAAGGGGTGATCGCTGAGGCGGAGCGATTGGCTGCTGAATACTTTCAAGCGGATCATACCTATTTCTTGGTAGGTGGCAGTACTTCCGGCAACCTGGCGATGATCTTGGCTGCTTGTTCAGCCGGAGATGAAGTGCTAGTGCAGCGAAACAGTCACAAGTCGATTATGAATGGACTGGAATTGAGTGGAGCACAACCGGTATTTTTGTCCCCGGATTTCGATGAAGAGGTGGATCGGTATACGAGTCCTTCTCCTTCCACTCTTGTGGCAGCTTTAAAAGAACACCCGCAGGCAAAAGCTCTTGTACTGACATACCCTGATTACTTTGGCAGAACCTACAACATTAAAGAAATGATTGATTTGGCACACTCCTACCATATCCCGGTATTGGTGGATGAAGCACATGGGGTCCATTTCTCGAAAGGGCATCCTTTCCCTTGCTCATCCCTTCATTATGGAGCAGATGCAGTTGTACATTCTGCCCATAAGATGGCGCCTGCAATGACGATGGCTTCCTACCTTCACGTGCGATCCTCACGCTTGAGAAGGGATAGAGTTGAATATTATCTGCAAATGATCCAGTCAAGCAGTCCTTCCTACCCATTGATGGCTTCCCTTGATTTGGCCAGGGCATATTTAGCTTCTATAAAATTCCAGGATATACAGACTATTATGGAAAGCATAGGGAAAGTAAGAGGTCTTCTTGCATCTTCGGACGCTTGGGTCGTCCTTCCGGATACTGACTATGAAGACCCGTTAAAGATAACGTTACACGTGAAACATTCATCTACTACAAAGGAAATAATGGGCTTACTGGAGAAGGAAGGCATCTATCCAGAGATGGCCACCCATAATCAAATCTTGTTCATACATGGCTTGGCCCCATTCAGTAGATGGGATGAACTGGGAAAAGCAGTGAAAAGCGTCAACGAACGATTAAAAAATAAGTCAGGACATGCTACAATAGATACAGCAAAGTTTTTTTCTGAACCTATTCAGGAACTGGCTTTGTCCTATCAAGAAATGACACAATTGACCCATATAGATGTATCTTTGCGGGAAGCAGAAGGGAGAATAGCTGCTGAGGCAGTGATACCCTACCCTCCCGGTGTTCCACTTATCATGAAAGGGGAACGGATAACACCACGCCAAATGGATACGCTTGCTAGCCTGCTTGAAAAGGGAGTTAGGCTTCAACAGCGAAATACAGGCATAAGGGTATTCAGGGAATGAAGGAGCAGGTTGCAGTGAACGGTTATTTTATTACGTTTGAGGGCGGAGAGGGTGCTGGCAAGTCAACAATACTCCAAGCCGTGTCGAAAAAGCTTCAAGGAGAAGGATATGAAGTCTTAGCAACACGGGAACCAGGTGGTATCGATATTGCAGAACAGATCAGGAAGGTGATCCTTGATCCGACAAACAATCAAATGGAGAAAAGAACAGAAGCCTTGTTATATGCGGCAGCAAGGAGACAACATCTGGTAGAAAAGGTACTACCAGCACTTCAAGCCGGGAAAGTCGTGCTTTGCGACCGGTTTATAGACAGTAGTCTTGCCTATCAGGGCCATGCTCGCGGCCTTGGAATGGATGAGGTGCTTTCCATCAATCAATTTGCCATCGATGGATGTATGCCTGACTTGACTCTGTTCTTTGATATCGAACCCGCCAAAGGACTCGAACGAATAAGCGTAAATAAAAATAGAGAAAGAAATCGCCTGGATCTGGAGGAAGTACAGTTCCATGAACGAGTATATGAAGCCTATCATATACTGTTGAAGAGATTTCCGGAACGAATGCGGGCGGTGAATGCCGAAAAATCACTGGAAGCGGTGGAGGAACAGGCCGTCGCCCATATTGTTTCCTATCTTAACGAATAAGGGAGGTACAGGATTGAATGAAGCTGATTATTGCGGTAGTCCAAGATAAGGATACCAACCGACTAATGGACGCCCTTGGTGAGGAGAACTTTAAAATAACCAAACTTGCCACGACTGGGGGGTTTCTAAAAGAGGGAAATACGACACTCATGATCGGCTGTGAGGACCAGTATGTGGATGAAGCCTTGGAAATCATCAAGAAGAACTGTTCCCATCGTGAACAAATGGTTGCTCCTATTTCCCCGATGGGCGGTAATGCCGATTCCTATATTCCGAAACCTGTTAAGGTAGAGGTAGGCGGGGCAACGGTATTTATCTTGCCGATTGAATCGTTTTATCAATTCTAAAAGATGGCATAGACAATAGCCTCAGCTGCAAGGGGCAACTATTGAACATATATGTATAGAAAGTTGGAGGCCGGATGAAAACGTGGTCGGAAGTCGCGGAAATCCAACCGCTGGCAGGGAAAATCATCACAAACAGCATACAAAAAGGCCGTGTATCCCATGCATATCTCCTGCAAGGGGCGCGTGGCACGGGGAAAGAAGACATAGCCCTGCTTATAGCAAAGGTATTGTTCTGCGAGCAGCGCAGCGGTGTAGATCCCTGCCTTCAATGCAATGCATGCCGAAGAATAGCTTCCGGAAATCATCCGGATGTCCATTGGATAGAGCCGGAAGGGCAATCCATAAAAATAGAGCAGATAAGGAATCTGCAGAAGGAATTCAATTATTCAGGGTTGGAATCCAATCAGAAAGTATACATCATTAAAGGTGCCGATACATTAACACCGAACGCAGCCAATCGTATTTTAAAGTTCTTGGAGGAGCCAAGCAGGCAGACGACAGCTATCATGATGACGGAAAATAGCCAATCGATCATTGCGACAATCCGGTCGCGCTGTCAGATTATCGATTTGCAGCCTCTGAATCCAGCTCATTTCCAGCGCCATTTAATGGACGAAGGAATGGGAAGAGATAGTGCCGTATTAATGAGTGCTTTGACGAATAATGTTGAAGAAGCCCTTGCATTGAATGATGATGAGTGGTTTGCAGATGCAAGAAAACTAGTGGTACAATTGACTGAAATGTTCGTGTCGCAGCCGGATGATGTATATCTTTTTATTCATAACCATTGGGTACAGCATTTTAAAGAGAGAAGCGGGCAAGAACAGGGATTGGATCTGCTGCTTCTTGCTTTTAAAGATATACTTTATTATCATATTGGCAATGAAAAAGCATTGGTTTTTTTCACCCAGCATGATGCATTGCTTGAAAAAGCGGCAATGGCATTCAGCCAAGAACAACTAATCAACGTGTTAAACGCTGTTTTGCAGGCAAAGAGAAAATTGAAGCAAAATATTCATCCCACATTGGTGATGGAGCAATTGACACTTCAAATACAGGGGTGAGAAGAGTGATCGAAGTTATTGGTGTCCGCTTTAAAAAAGCGGGTAAAATATATTATTTCGATCCGGCCGATTATGTCATTTCCGTAGGTGATTATGTCATCGTGGAAACTGTACGGGGGATCGAATTCGGTAAAGTGGTAATCACGGAGAAAAAAGTAGATGAGGAGGATGTCGTACTTCCTCTGAAAAAAGTAATCCGTGTTGCTGATGAGAAGGACAAGCTTACAGTAGTTGAAAATCAGGAACATGCAGAGAAGGCATTCCAGGTATGTACAGAGAAAATCAAGAAACATAAACTGGATATGAATCTCGTGGATGTTGAATATACATTCGACCGAAACAAAATTATTTTTTATTTTACGGCAGACGGACGAGTTGATTTCCGGAATTTGGTGAAGGATTTGGCATCCCAGTTTCGAACCCGGATAGAGCTTCGGCAAATCGGGGTGCGCGATGAGGCAAAAATGCTAGGCGGGATAGGGCCATGCGGGAGAATGCTTTGCTGTTCCACTTTTTTGGGGGATTTCGAACCAGTCTCCATCAAGATGGCCAAAGATCAAAACCTCTCGCTTAATCCTGCGAAGATCTCTGGATTGTGCGGGCGTCTGATGTGCTGCTTGAAATATGAGAATGATGACTATGAGACAGCCAAGCGGGAACTCCCGGATATCGGGCAATCCATAAAGACTCCTTACGGTAAAGGGAAAGTTGTAGGGTTGAATATTCTTGAGCGGTTGGTTCAAGTAGAATTGCCGGAAAACGGGAGAATTATCGAGTATACACTGGATGAGTTAATTGATGAAGGAATATTAGCGCAAGCCACAGAATGATGAGGTGAGTGGGCGTGAAAAACAGGGAAATTTTTGACCAGGTTTCTGATATGGAACAGCGAATCGGGGAATTATATGAACAGCTTGGTGATTTGAAAAACCAGTTGAGCCAGGTATTGGAGGAAAACCATCGGCTTGCAATGGAAAATCATAACCTGCGAAAGCACCTGGATACTAATAAAGAGAAAGAAGAAGGAGCCAGGGAGACGCCCGCTTCCAAACGAGTGAGCTTTCCCGGAGAAGGGTATGACAACCTTGCAAGGCTATACGAGGAAGGCTTCCATATCTGTAACCTGGAGTTCGGCAGTCCCAGGCAAAATGAAGACTGTATCTTCTGCTTGGACTTCTTGAATAAAACTAAATGAACAACCAATCAGCTGCCTCAATATGGGGGCAGCTTTTATTTAGAATGAAAGAGACTTACCGTTTTGAAGAGCTGATGGAAGATAATAGTAGTGGGAAGGATTCAGACATAATGAAACTGCATGATGATGAACGACTCGATTATTTACTGGCAGATGAAAGCATGAAAATCATCCAAAGCACGACAGCATTTTCCTTTTCACTGGATGCTGTATTGCTGGCTCATTTTGCTTATGTCCCGATAAAACGGGGAAATATTTTGGACTTATGTACGGGGAATGGAGTAATTCCGCTGCTTTTGTCCAGGCGTACCAGAGCTACAATAACCGGGGTGGAAATCCAGGATCGTATTTTTGGAATGGCCAAAAGAAGCGTGGAAATGAACCACTTGGACGAGCAGATTTCCATCATCCATGGAGACTTGAAAGAAATGCAGCCAATCCTCGGCCAGAGCAGTTTTGATGTGGTGACATGTAATCCGCCATATTTCCCGACACCCTCAAAAAGTGAACATAATCACAATGAATATTTAACGATTGCCAGGCATGAAGTTTGTTGCACCCTAGAGGATGTGGTGAAAGCTTGCAAATTGCATGTAAGGCCTGGTGGAAAGGTATCCATGGTTCATCGGCCGGGAAGGCTGGCTGATATTATTTCCTTGTTCCGGAAGTACAAACTGGAACCGAAACGCCTGCAATTTGTCTACCCAAAGAAGGGAAGAGAAGCAAACATGCTGCTTATAGAGGGTACAAGAGACGGAAAGGCTGACATGAAAATCCTGCCTCCTCTCTATATCTACGAAGAGGACGGCACCTACACGGAAGAAGCAGAGGAAATCATTTATGGCTGAACACACGGTTTACATGCTTAAGTGTGGAGATGGTTCGTTATACACCGGATATACCAATCAGTTGAAAAACCGGTTAAAGATGCATCAGGAAGGAAAGGGTGCTAAATATACAAGGGGACGCGGCCCCTTTCAGGTGGTATACACAGATACCTTTCCCTCGAAACAGGATGCACTTCGCGAAGAATATCGGATCAAGCAGCTATCCCGACAAGAGAAACTCAAAATGATCCGGAATAGCAGCAAAGGAGGGATGCAATATGAAGATACAGAAGAGCTTTCATGATGAAACGGTAGGAGCTGTCTATGTGGTCCCTACACCGATAGGAAACCTGGAAGATATTACGTTTCGGGCATTGAAGGTATTGGAAACTGCTTCACTGATCGCTGCCGAGGATACCAGAAATACGAGGAAACTGCTGAATCACTTTGAACTGGGGACTCCGATGATCAGTTACCATGAACATAATAAGCTGGACAGAGAAGACCAATTGCTGCAGCGGGTGGAACGCGGAGAGACGATCGCTATCGTCAGTGACGCAGGAATGCCGGCAATTTCCGATCCGGGAATGGAATTGGTCGTAGCTGCAATTGAGAAGGACCTGCCTGTTGTTGTACTGCCCGGTGCCAATGCAGCTCTATGTGCATTGGTCGGTTCGGGCCTCCCATCAGACGAATTTCATTTCTATGGATTTCTTCCCCGCAAAAAGAAAGAAAAAGCATCCGAACTGGAGCGTCTGAAAAATATCCAAGCAACCATTTTGCTATATGAATCACCCTATCGGCTGAAGGATACACTGAAGGCGCTACAGGAGTTTCTGGGCAACCGCAGGATCACGGTGGCTCGTGAACTGACCAAACGGTTTGAAGAATATGTCCGTGGTTCGATGGAAGAAATCCTTTCCTGGGCAGAGGATCATCCACCTAAAGGAGAATTCTGTCTAGTGGTGGAAGGGGCAGATGAAGCGGTGGAGCAGGATGATAACTTATGGTGGAGCCACCTATCCATCCCTGCTCATGTGAATTACTATATCGAAGAAAAAAGCATGACCAATAAAGAGGCAGTGAAGCTCGCTGCAAAGGATCGGGCCATGCCGAAGAGGGAAGTATACCAGGCTTATCATATTGATGATGTCTGAACAGGCCTGCATAAAAAAGCTGACGTGCATTTCTGCATCGGTCAGCTTTTTTGCGAATAGCCGTTTTTCTAACTATTTTACAGACAAATATGATTGGATTTCTTCCAACAACTGCTGTGCCCCAGCTTTACTGAGCACCACTTTACCGTCCGCCAAGGACAAATTCTCCTCGGAGGTCTCCCCTGTCAGGAAGCAAGTCAAACTAGGCTGGTATTTCTTTAAAACTATCCGATTATCTTCTACAAAGATTTCCATGTAGTCCTTTTCATGAATATCCAAGTTTCGCCGCAACTCACTTGGAATGACTACCCGTCCCAATTCATCAACTTTCCGTATAATGCCAGTAGACTTCATCATTTCCTCCCCTTTTGACATGGAAATTGCAGGACCTGGCTTCTGCCAGCTGATTCCTGGTTTCATTCTAAAAAACCCCGTCACACTTCGACAAATACCTATCCATAGGTTACCATAAACCCTAACCCTGGCAAAGTTATTTTTTAAAAAGTTAGAAAATTAGTTTTGCCAAACAGAAATTGGCAATAATAGTGCTATCGTGTTCGGGCATTTGGCAATTTGCCTGAACTTCCGATACAATAGGACTATCTTTTAAAATTGAGTCAGTGGGCACTAGGAGGTAAAAAGAGATGCCAACCAATGATCAGACATTTTATATAACAACACCTATTTATTACCCTAGCGGGAACTTGCATATCGGCCACGCGTATTCCACGGTTGCCGGAGATGCGGTTGCAAGGTATAAGCGTATGCGCGGATATGATGTCATGTACCTGACAGGTACGGACGAACACGGCCAAAAAATTCAAAAGAAAGCGGAAGAAAATGGGGTATCCCCACAGGAGTACGTGGATGAAATTGTCGGAGGTATTCAGGAACTGTGGAAAAAGCTGAAAATCTCAAATGATGATTTTATCCGTACAACACAGGAACGCCATAAGAAAGTGGCTGCACAGATATTCGACCGTCTGGTAAAACAGGGAGATATCTACCTGGACCAATATGAAGGATGGTATTGTACTTCCTGTGAGTCTTTCTTCACGGAAAGGCAGCTCGAAGATGGGCACTGCCCGGATTGCGGGGGCCCTGTTGATAAAGTGAAGGAAGAGTCCTACTTCTTTAAAATGAGCAAGTATGTGGATCGTCTTGTCCAGTATTATGAAGAGAATCCGGAGTTCATTCAGCCGGAAAGCCGCAAAAATGAGATGTTGAATAACTTCATTAAACCCGGTCTTGAGGATTTGGCCGTTTCCCGGACAACCTTTGACTGGGGAATTAGAGTTCCTGGAGATCCAAAGCATGTAATTTATGTTTGGGTGGATGCGCTGACCAACTATATTACTGCCTTAGGATACGGCACAGATAATGAGGAAAAGTTCCATAAGTACTGGCCTGCCGATGTTCACTTAATGAGTAAGGAAATTGTCAGGTTCCATACGATCTACTGGCCGATCATCCTGATGGCTCTGGATCTCCCGCTGCCGAAAAAGGTATTCGCCCATGGGTGGATATTGATGAAAGATGGCAAAATGTCCAAGTCCAAAGGGAATGTAGTCGATCCTATAAGCCTTACAGACCGTTATGGCTTGGATGCATTGCGTTACTACCTGTTGCGAGAAGTACCCTTCGGTTCAGATGGTGTCTTTACACCAGAAGGGTTTGTCGAACGTACGAACTATGACCTGGCTAATGATTTGGGGAACTTATTGAACCGGACAGTCGCTATGATTCAGAAGTACTTCAATGGGGAGATGCCTGCTTACCGAGCTTCTGAGACAGAAGTTGAAGAGTCACTGGAGAAGTTCGCAGAAGAAACGGTCAATAAAGTAGAAGAGGCAATGGAAAACATGCAGTTTTCTGTGGCACTTTCCTCCTTATGGCAGTATATCAGCCGTACCAATAAATACATTGATGAAACAACGCCATGGGTATTGGCGAAAGATGAGGCCAAACGTGAAAGGCTTGGAAATGTAATGGCTCATTTGGCTGAGTCATTACGGAAAACTGCGGTCATGCTGCAACCTTTCCTTACCGAGGCACCAACAGAAATATTCCGTCAGTTGAACGTGACGGATGAGTTCCATAAACAATGGGATAGTGTCTATGAGGATGGATTGATTAAAGAAGGCACTCTGGTACAAAAAGGGGAGCCGATCTTCCCGCGTTTGGATGTCGATCAGGAAGTAGCAGCCATTAAGGATATGATGCAAAAGCCGGTGCAAACAGAAAAGGAACCAACCGCTGAAAAGGAAACAGAGCAAAAAGAACCAATTGCTTTTGATGATTTTATGAAAATTGATATGCGGGTGGCTGAAGTAATCAAGGCAGATAAAGTGAAGAAGGCCGATAAACTATTGAAGTTGCAACTGGACCTTGGAACAGAAAAGCGGCAGGTGATCTCCGGTATTGCCAAGTATTATGAACCGGAAGAAATGGTTGGCAAAAAGGTGATTTGTGTGACCAACCTGAAACCAGTCAAATTGCGCGGCGAAATGTCAGAGGGCATGATCCTATGCGGGGAAGACGAGGATGGCAAGCTGGTACTTGCCTCTGTGGAGCAATCCCTGCCAAACGGTTCGGTAGTAAAATAAAAGGAGGAAGGCCAGCATAATCTGCTGGTCTTTTCCTATCAAAGGAGGTAACCATAATGCTATTCGACACACATGTTCATTTAAATGCGAGGCAGTTTTTCGAAGACAGGGAAGAGACCATTCAACGGGCGAAGGAGGCTGGGGTGGAATACATGACCGTGGTTGGCTTTGACCATGAAACGATCCCATTGGCCATTGAGATTGCAGAGCAGAATGATACTATTTATGCAGCAGTGGGCTGGCACCCGGTAGATGCCATTGATATGAAAGAAGAGGATCTTGCTTGGATAGAAGAGCTTTCCTCCCATCCTAAAGTTGTCGCCATTGGAGAAATGGGGTTGGATTATCATTGGGATAAATCACCCAAGGACGTGCAGAAGGAGGCCTTTCGCCAGCAGATCCGCCTAGCGAAAAAGGTGGAGATGCCTATCATTATCCATAATCGAGAGGCAACAGAAGATATCATTGACATACTAAAAGAAGAAGATGCGCGGCAAGTGGGCGGTATTATGCACTGCTATAATGACTCCGCTGACTATGTACAGGACTGCCTGGATATGAATTTCTATATTTCCCTCGGTGGGCCAGTTACATTCAAGAACGCCCACTTGCCAAAAGAAGTTGCCAAACAGGTGCCGCTTGACCGCTTACTGATAGAGACAGATGCTCCATTTCTTGCCCCCCACCCAAACAGGGGGAAGAGGAATGAACCAGCCTATGTAAAACTGGTGGCAGAGAAAATTGCAGAACTTAGAGAAATGCCTTTTGAGGATATCAGCCGTATTACGACAGAAAATGCATGCACATTTTTTGGAATAAAACCATAATGTTTGTCAACCACCCTCATAGTTTTGTAATGAAAATGGAAAACCGTGTCGACTGGCTGTAAAAAGCCAGTCTTTTTTTTGTCGCTTTCCATTTTTGTCCCTTCCTGATTTGAGTGCATTTGAAGAGCGTCCAAAAAATGGGTAGGTATTGACTGTAATGTGACTGTAATAGAAACGTAATGGAAATATCCTTGTCTCTCCGTGCAACCCTTCTATATAATCGGGTACATTAAGAGGGAGGCAGAAGCATGAGACTAGTTCAAAAGCTAATGCCGGCATCTAAATGGAAGCTGGTGATCTCGAGTATTGGTGTCATAGCACTGATGGTATTTGCAGGAATGGTCCTCTATGAAGCGACGAAGGCAGAGGTGACCATCACAGATAACGGCAGACAGCAGACAGTGAGTACACATCAAGATACTGTGGAAGAACTTCTAAAAGAAGTTGGAATTGAAGTGGGAGAATATGATGAGGTATCCCACCAATTAGAGGCTTCCATCGAAAACGGAATGAAAATCAGCTACATAACAGCAAAGAATATAACGGTTACGATTGATGGCAATAAAGAGCAATTTTATACAACAGCGAGTACAGTAGAGAAATTTTTTGCAGATAACGGATTGGAATTCGGAAAATGGGATGAAGTATCCCACAATGGCCAGGATCTGACGGAAGATGGCTTGAATATAGAAGTGACGCAGGCCTATCCAGTCACCTTGGAGGATGGAGGAAAAGAAACGGAGATCTGGACAACGGGCGGATCTGTAAAAGATTTTCTGAATGAGCATCAGGTAAAAATCAATAAGCATGATAGGGTGACACCTTCCACCGACGAGAGAGTCACTAAAGGAACTACCGTGTCGATCGTTCGGGTCAAGAAGGAGACTACTGAGATAAATGAGCCTATCTCCTTTGAGACGGAAACAAAATATGATGACTCGTTGGCAAAAGGCAAGGAAAAAGTCCTTACCGAGGGAAGAAAAGGGGAAATCCTCAAAAAATTCGAAGTTACGTATGAGAATGGAGAAGAAGTTAGTCGGGAACTGATTGACAAAGAAGTGATAGATGAGAGTGTCGATCGTCTAGTGGCGGTCGGAACAAAAGAGCCTCAGACGGAGACAGGGGGAGGCCTTGTTACATTAGCAGATGAAAAAAGCAATACAACGGCGAATCGGTCTTCTTCCAATGCAGGAGCCGATAAGCAGAATAAAGAATCAAGCCCTGCCACGTCAAAAAATCAGACATCGGGTAAAACATATACGATGACGGCCAGTGCCTATACAGCAGCTTGTGATGGCTGTTCGGGATATACGGCTACAGGAATCGATTTGAAATCGAATCCTAATAAGAAGGTGGTGGCTGTCGATCCAAGTGTCATACCTCTGGGAACAAAAGTCTGGGTGGAAGGATATGGAGAAGCCATAGCCAGCGATACAGGTGGTCATATTGTTGGAAATCGTATTGACATTCATATGTCGGACAAGTCTAAAGCTTACGGTTGGGGAAAACGGACCGTCCAAGTTAAAGTGTTGAATTAGTTTTCCGTTATGGAATAATAGGATTCATGCTCCTGCCATGGTATTATGGTAGGAGCATTATTTATAATGGAAAGAGGAAATACATTGAAAATAAAAGAAGTCATTGTCGTTGAAGGCCGGGACGACACAGCAAAAATAAACCAGGCCGTAGATGCGGATACCATTGAAACGAATGGGTCTGCAATAAATGAGGATATTTTGGTGCAAATTAAACATGCAAAAGAAAAACGCGGGGTTATCATATTTACTGATCCGGATTATCCAGGAGAGCGGATTCGCCATATCATTGATCAGGCAATACCGGGATGCAAGCATGCCTTTCTTACAAAAGAGAAGGCAAGGGCAAAACACCCAGATAATAGAAGCTTGGGGATTGAACATGCATCCAGGGAATCAATCCGCCAAGCGTTGAGAGATGTCTACGAGTTGACGGATATAGCAGAAAGCGATATTAGAAAAGAGGATCTTCTGAAGCATGGGCTTCTGGGCGGCAGGAGAGCAGCTTCCCGCCGGGAACGGCTTGGTGAATTGTTGCAGATAGGTCATACAAATGGTAAGCAGTTATTGAAACGGTTGACTGTTTTTCAGATAAGCAAGTCACAATTTGAACAGGCGGTCAGACAGTTGGACCAGGAGGAAAATGATCATGCCTAAATATATAGCTACACCAACCAGGACAAAGGAAATACTGGCAAAGTACAATTTTGCCTTTAAAAAAAGCCTCGGGCAGAACTTTTTGGTGGATGTCAATGTTTTGGAGAATATCATTGGCCATGCTGGAATTCATAAACAATCAGGCACCATTGAAATAGGGCCTGGGATCGGTGCGTTGACGGAACAATTAGCCATACATTCTGACAAGGTTGTCGCTTTTGAGATTGACCAGCGACTTCTGCCGATCTTGGAAGATACTTTACAGGACTATTCCAATATTACCATTGCACATCAAGATATCTTGCAGGCGGACGTTCATACAGTGATCACTCAGAACTTTGCACCCGATCAGCCAATACACATTGTGGCAAACCTCCCATATTATATAACTACACCTATTCTGATGAAACTCCTACGGGAAAATCTGCCGGTAGACAGTTTGACCGTCATGATTCAAAAGGAAGTGGCAGAACGGATGGCAGCTTCTCCGAATAGTAAAAGCTATGGCTCATTGACCATTGCTGTCCAATACTATACCCATGCTGAAATTGTAATGAATGTACCGAAAAGTGTATTCATGCCTCAGCCGAATGTCGACTCGAGTATCTTGAAGCTGGTGAGAAGGGAAAGCCCTCCAGTACATGTAAATGATGAAGATTACTTTTTCCGCATGGTACAGGCCTCTTTTGCGCAACGGAGAAAAACATTGAAGAACAACCTGACAAGTCACTTCAAAGAAACGTATGGCAAGGAAACCATTGGTCAAATTCTTGAGGAGACAGGAATAGACGGGTCCAGACGAGGGGAGTCGTTAAGCATGGAGGAATTCGCCCTCATAGCCAATACTTTTTATAAAAAAGAAAGTTAAAGGAAGAGCTGTTGCAAAAAAGCAATGGCTCTTTTTTTCTGAGGGCGGCACGGTTCTTCTGTCGGCTTCATAGTCTATTGGAGGGAGTGAGGCGCGGAGGTGAAGGAATGGAAGTGAAAACAGGCCAATTGGTTACAAGAAAGTCGCATCAGCATGACTTGTTGTTCCGTGTGGCGGAGGTCAAGAATGATACGGCCATTCTGCATGGCGAAGATATCCGGCTGGAAGCAGATGCTCCTGTCGACGACTTGGAAAAGGTGGACATAAGGGAGCTGGAGAAAAGAAGAAAGAAGGGTAGGGAACAGGAGGAGACTTCGTACCGCTTGTTCCGTCAGGATTATCAGCTGATGAAAGAGAAGAGGGAATACCAGTCTACCGATGGATACCATTATACGGCAAAGTATTTTCAACTGCCTGCGAAGGTGCTTCACCTTGATGGGGATGCAAGCTATTTGAAAAAGTGTATCGATTTATATCAAAGAGTAGGGTTGCAGGTGCATGGTGTACATTTGCATGAGAAAGAGATGCCATCAGAGATCGGCGGGCTGGTCAGAAAAATTCAACCCGATATTATTGTTATTACCGGCCATGATTCCTTTTCTAAAAATAAAGGAGAAAAAAGTGATCTGCGTGCATACAGACATTCCAGGTATTTTGCGGAAACTGTACGGGAAGCAAGGAGCATTGTTCCCCAATTAGATCAATTAGTCATCTTTGCCGGGGCATGCCAGTCACACTTCGAATCGCTTATCAGGGCAGGTGCCAATTTTGCCAGTTCTCCTTTCCGTATCAACATACATGCACTCGACCCTGTATATATTGCCGCAAAGATTGCTTACACCCCTTTTATGGAGAAGGTGGGTGTATGGGATGCACTAAGGAATACATTGACGGGCGATAGAGGGATGGGAGGCGTGGAAACTCGAGGCCTTCTTCGCACAGGCCTTCCATATCTAGAGGAAGACCGGATGGAATGAATCCTGCTGCCATAAAGGAGCAGGATTCATTTTTACTATATACACTGATTTTGGCAGAATGCAGCGTAATTCATGCATAAAATGTAAAAAATTACACATCATATGGAAAATGCCTGGATTTTATTGTTGACATAAAAAATAGTATACTGATATAATATACTGTTTTATTTGACTAACAATGAAATTTGTGGTATGCTGAAAAGCAGTGAGGTGGAGTATAGTGGCTAAAACATTAATCGAAATTAAGCAAGGTCTTGAAGGTCATGTTGGACAACGGTTAACACTGAAGGCCAATGGAGGCAGAAGGAAGACGATAGAGCGTACAGGCGTATTGGCAGAGATGTACCCTTCTGTTTTTATTGTCGAGCTTGATCAGGAGGAGAATGCATTCGAACGTGTTTCTTACAGCTATGCAGACGTTTTGACGGAAACGGTGGAATTGAACTTCCCGAGGGTGGAAAGTTAATACTTAAAAGATGGCAGTAGACAAGCTATTTGTTTACTGCTTTTAATTTTAGATAGTCGGTAACCGATTAATTAAATATTTCCTTTTCTGCCTATTTATAACGGGGGTTTTTGCTGGGAAGAGAAGCAAACTAGGACTGTCGTAAGATAAGGCTCAGCAGGAAAGGGGATGTTCTTTCATGGGTAGACGCAGAGGAATCATGTCCGACCATTTGAAAGAAGAAATTGCTAAGGAGTTGGGATTTTACGACACGGTACAGCAGGAAGGCTGGGGAGGCATAAAAGCCCGCGATGCCGGGAACATCGTCAAACGGGCAATTGAAATGGCCGAGCAGAATATGCAAGATCAAGGCAGATCCTAAACAGGATCTGCTTTTTGTTGCGAACGTGGTGCGGGCTTTGGTTAAGCAGTCGCTATCCCGAATTGTATATGTTACAATTTCTTTATCTATTTACAAGAGGATGACGGTGATGACACTTTTTGAAAAGGCGCCGGCCAAAATTAACTTGTCTCTGGATGTGCTGGATAAACGGGATGATGGTTACCATAATGTTGAAATGATCATGACGACCGTGGATCTGGCAGATCGGGTTGAGCTGAGACCAATGGAGATGGACCGGGTGAAAGTGGCTTTGGAAAGCAGATATGTCCCTAGTGATGAGAGAAACCTGGCATATAGAGCAGCTGCTCTTTTCAAAAAAGAGTATGGGATCAAGAAAGGTGTCCATATCCAAGTGGAAAAATGCATACCTGTTGCAGCAGGGCTTGGTGGAGGAAGTACAGATGCTGCAGCTGTGCTGCGCGGGTTGAACAGGATGTGGAAGCTGGGTATCCCGATTGGTGAGTTGTCTGATTTAGGGGCAGAACTTGGTTCCGATGTACCTTTTTGTGTCCATGGACACACGGCATTGGCCAAAGGCAAAGGGGAAATTATTGAGAGGTTGAATCCTCCGCCTTCCTGTTGGGTTGTATTGGCAAAACCGAATATTGGTGTTTCGACCAAAACCATTTTTCAGCGGGTGAAGCCTGGCAAGCTCCCGCATCCGGAAACGGCCCTTCTGTTATCTGCATTAGAGGATGGGAACTTCAATGACATGTGCTCCCATTTGGGCAATTCGCTGGAAGATATCACTTTTAGTGTTTATCCGGAAGTGGAAAGAATTAAAGAAAAGATGAAGCAGGCAGGTGCAGAGGGTGTGCTGATGAGCGGAAGTGGTCCTACCGTGTACGGTCTCGTTCAGCAGGAGAGCAAGGCCCAGCGCATATACAACAGTATGCAGGGATTCTGCCATGAGGTGCACTTAGTCAGATTGCTTGGTTAACTATTGCTAAAATACGTATGAAAATGGTATATTTGTATGTAAATATTCGGTTTTGAGGTGTGTACATGAAAAGGAGCCATCGACTTGTTGCATTGACCAACTTCTTTTTGGAAAATCCACGGGAACATCGCCAACTTCCTTACTTTGCTGAGATATATGGGTCATCAAAGTCTTCGTTAAGTGAAGACCTTGATATTATCAACAGTGTCTTTCAACAGGAGGGACTAGGTTATCTTGCCCGCACGTCAGGTGCTGCTGGTGGAGTGAGGTATATTCCGGAATTTTCCAAGGAAAAGAGCATTCCATATATAAATGAATTGTGCCGAAAACTGGAAGACCCGGCAAGAATTCTCCCAGGTGGTTATCTATATATGAGCGATATTCTGGGAGACCCGAGGGAAATCAGGGAAATCGGCCGTGTCTTTGCTTCGAGGTTTTCTAATATGAATATCGATGTAGTGGTCACCGTTGCCACCAAAGGTATCCCTTTAGCCTATGCTGTCGCTTCATTCCTAGGCGTACCGGTTGTAATCGTGCGAAGGGATCCAAAGGTGACGGAGGGATCATCAGTCAGTATCAATTATGTGTCTGGTTCATCAAGAAAGATACAGACAATGGTTCTTCCAAAACGCAGTCTTCCAGATGGGGCGAATGTCTGTATCATCGATGACTTCATGAAAGCAGGAGGCACAGTGACCGGAATGGTCAGTCTACTGGAGGAGTTCCATGCACATGTCAAGGCAATCGGAGTTCTAGCAGAAGCAGATGATGAAGAAGACGACAGGATGGTAGAACATTATACCTCTCTCGTTAAAATAAGCAATGTGGACATCAAACAGAATTATATAGAGGTTCATCCGGGTAATATCACGGATCAAAGGTCATAATTTCTCACTGTCCGCTCTCTGCATATGGCAAAAACCGCCATCGAGAATATACTGGCTGGAAGATTTATACGATTTTTTAGAGAAATATTTAAATTCTTTTCTCATTCAGGCAGGAATTCTTATCCAGAGCGTTGAACTATTTATGTAGTTCAAAAGGGAAAAGGTGGTGAAACATCATGGAAGTAACAGATGTAAGATTACGCCGCGTCAACACAGAGGGCAGAATGCGGGCAATTGCTTCAATTACCTTGGATGAGGAGTTTGTTGTCCACGATATCCGTGTTATCGATGGGAATAACGGATTGTTTGTGGCAATGCCATCCAAGCGTACCCCTGATGGAGAATTCAGGGATATCGCACATCCGATCAACTCCGGCACCCGTGGGAAAATCCAGGATGCTGTTCTGGAGGAGTATCATCGTGCGGGAGCGGATGTAGAATACGAGGAAGCCGGAGCTTCCTAATATCATGATCAACAAAGGAGTCTAATCTATAATAGGTTAGTCTTCTTTTTTGTTTGGAGGAAAGCGTTGCCGGACGGTAGGATCAATGTTTGTTAATGGTTTGGAATACGGCTCTCTACGGCCTGCTTCCTGTTGAAATAAGACAGGTTTTACGATATATTACTAATGGATAAATAGAAATGATGGAGGTTTCCCTATGGCTAAGCGGTATGCTGTCATTTTGGCGGCAGGGCAAGGAACGAGAATGAAATCTAAATTATATAAAGTGCTTCATCCTGTAGCTGGCCGTCCAATGGTACAGCATGTACTGGATCAGGTAAAAGCTGTAAATCTTGATAAAACGGTGACAGTCGTCGGGTTTGGCGCTGAGAAAGTCACTGAATATATAGGGAACGACAGTGAAATAGCTGTACAGGAGGAGCAGCTTGGGACAGGACATGCAGTCATGCAAGCTGCAGATCTCTTGGAAGGTAAAGAAGGGACTACGATTGTCGTATGCGGGGACACTCCGTTAATTACGAAGGAAACATATCAGGCATTGTTCGATCATCATGAAAAAGAGAATGCCAGTGCAACCATACTCACTGCCAGAGCAGAAGATCCTTCAGGTTATGGCAGAGTCATCCGCGATACTTCGAATGAAGTAGAGAGGATTGTGGAACATAAGGATGCCAGTGAGGAAGAAAGACAGGTTGAAGAAATCAATACGGGTACATACTGCTTTGATAATCAAGCGTTGTTCCAGGCCTTGAAGGAAGTTTCAAATGATAATGTACAGGGTGAGTACTACCTTCCAGATGTCATTGAAATCCTTCGCGGCAAGGGAGAAAAGGTTTCAGCTTCACTTACGCCGGATTTTGAGGAGACATTGGGGGTCAATGACCGTGTTGCACTTGCACAGGCTGAAAAGCTGATGAAAAAGAGGATTAATGAGATGCATTTGAGGAACGGTGTGGCTATCATTGACCCGGATCATACATACATTGAGCCGAATGTCGTCATTGAAGCGGATGCAGTAATTGAACCGGGCAGCTCCATTAAAGGGAACACGACAATAAAGACCGATGCAGTCATCGGGCCGAACAGTGAAATCGCCAATTGCTATATCGGGGAAGGAACTGTCGTCAAGCAGAGTGTGGCTGCTGACAGTCGTCTTGGAGATCGTGTGAATGTCGGGCCCTTTGCCCATATCCGTCCCGATTCTACTATTGGAAATGATGCAAAGCTGGGCAATTTCGTGGAGATCAAGAAAGCAGGATTAGGAGATCACAGCAAAGTATCCCATTTAAGCTACATTGGAGACGCCGCAGTAGGAAATAATGTGAATATCGGTTGTGGTACCATTACCGTAAATTATGATGGTGCCAATAAATACCTCACGACTATTGAAGATGATGCATTCATCGGATGCAACTCCAATCTTATTGCTCCGGTCACTGTTGGAAAAGGTTCTTATGTTGCTGCAGGTTCTACTATTACGGATGATGTTCCGGAAGATGCATTATCAGTTGCCAGAGCAAGGCAATCAAATAAAGAGGGCTATGCTGCTAAATTAAAAAACAGACAAAATAAGTAACGGAGGGTTTATTCCATGGCGTCCAGCTATAAAGATCAATCTCTAAAAGTGTTTACATTGAATTCAAATCCCAAGCTTGCCGAAGAAATTGCTGAGCATATTGGGACTACGCTTGGTAAGTGCACCGTTTCCCGCTTCAGTGATGGAGAGATCCAAATAAATATCGAAGAAAGCATCCGTGGCTGTGATGTATATGTCGTGCAATCCACCAGTTCTCCAGTCAATGAGCATCTGATGGAACTTCTCATCATGATTGACGCTTTGAAGCGGGCATCCGCCAAGTCGATCAATATTGTGATGCCTTATTACGGATATGCCAGGCAGGACAGAAAAGCGCGCTCACGTGAGCCGATAGCCGCAAAGCTGGTGGCAGATCTCCTTGAGACAGCCGGTGCAGGTCGTGTGATTACCTTGGATCTTCATGCTCCACAAATCCAGGGATTCTTCGGTATTCCGATTGATCATCTGCAGGGCGTTCCCATCCTTTCCGATTATTTTGAAAAGAAGAATCTGGATGACATAGTTATAGTTTCCCCTGATCATGGGGGGGTAACCAGAGCCCGGAAAATGGCAGACCGCTTGAAAGCTCCAATTGGAATCATCGATAAAAGAAGACCGCGTCCGAATGTGTCGGAAGTCATGAACATTATTGGCAATATCGAAGGAAAGACAGCAATTCTGGTAGATGATATCATAGATACTGCGGGCACCATAACATTGGCGGCAGATGCACTGATTGAGCAGGGCGCCACAGAAGTGTATGCAGCGTGCACCCATCCGGTTCTTTCGGGGCCGGCAGTGGAACGCATCAAACATTCCCAGATCAAAGAACTGATTGTCACTAATTCCATCCCACTAAGTGAAGAAAAAAGGATAGAAAAAGTGAGAGAACTTTCTGTTGCATCCCTCATAGGAGAGGCAATCATTCGAGTACATGAACTGCAATCTGTAAGCATCTTGTTTGATTGATGTTTAATACTGGCAAATAAAGGGTATTCTCTATACGTAACGTTTTAATAGGACACCATGGACACGTAATCTAAAAGTAGAAGCAAGTAATATGTTTTTATAAATATTTTGGAGGATGATAGACATGGCAGCAACATTAAAAGCTACGAAAAGAGAAAACTTGACGAAGTCAGCAACAAAGCAAATCCGCGAGACAGGCGGTGTACCGGCTGTACTATACGGTAAGGAACAGGAACCCACTTCAATCTCGGTCGAAAGCATCGACTTGGTCAAGACCGTCCGCGATGAAGGAAGAAATGCTGTTATTTCCCTTGATGTGCAGGGAGGAGAGTCTGTGGATGTCATGCTGCATGATTATCAGATGGACCCATTGAAGGATGAATTGATCCATGCTGATTTTTATGCGGTGAATATGTCTCAGGAAATGGATGTATCTGTACCGCTTCGACTAGAAGGGGAGGCCATTGGATCAAGAGATGGCGGAGTATTGCAACAGCCACTTTATGAACTTCAGGTACGCGCTAAACCGGGCAGCATCCCTGAAGAAATTGTGGTGGATGTAACCTCTCTTGAAGTGGGAGACAGCTTGGCCGTTTCTGATTTGCCGAAAGCCGACAGTTATGAAATCACAGAAGAACCGGATACAACGATTGTCACCATAACCGCGCCTGATACGGTTGAAGATGCGGAAGAAGCCCCTGATGAAAATGCAGAACCTGACTTGGTCGACGCAGAATCAGACGAGGATAGTGGAGAGGAATCCAACCAAGATAATTAAGTTTCATATATACCCTCCTCTAAGAATAGTGTTTCGGCTATACTTGGAGGAGGGATTATTGTATGATGAAATGGACATACAGCCTGAATTTTGAAGTGGATAGTTGCTGGGGTATAGGCATCCGTATCGGGCATTACCGGAAAAATGTAAAAAAGGAAGAAGCAGAATGAAGTGTATTGTTGGATTAGGCAACCCAGGGAAAAAATATGAAAGCACTCGTCATAATGCAGGGTTCATGGTTATTGACGAATTGCTGAAAAGGCATGGCTGGGAACTGAACAAGAAAAAATTCAATGGCTACTATGCCATGGAACATCTTGATGCTGAAAAGGTGATTTTGCTCAAACCGCAGACGTATATGAATCTCTCCGGTCAGTCCATCCGCCCTTTGATTGACTACTATGGAATAGAACCGGAAGATGTTTTAGTCATTTATGACGATTTGGATTTACCGACGGGTAGGATCAGGCTTCGGCAAAAAGGGGGCCATGGCGGACATAATGGAATCCGTTCAACGATTGATCATCTTGGTACAAAGGAATTCAAACGTATCCGGATTGGTGTAGGGAGACCGGATGATTCCACGTCTGTCATTGATTATGTACTAGGTTCCTTTCCAAAAGCAGAGCTAGAGGAAGTGGATAGCAGCATTCAAAAGGCGGCAGATGCTTGTGAAGCTTGGATTGGTGACTCCTTTCCAGTGGTGATGAATAAATTCAACAGTTGAGGGCCTGTTGTACTTCGCTATGTATAAAACCAAACTTTTCGGAGAAACTTGTAGAAGAGGTTATACCGAGGAGGTTTGTAACATGGCGATCACCTATAACTGCAGGCATTGCGGTAACATAATTGGAAAAATTGATGAACCGGTTGTAGACTCATCTATGCTGGGACTGGATCATCTGACGAGCAAAGAAAAAGAAGAAATGGTACATTATAATGAGAATGGGGATGTAAGCATCCAGGCAATCTGCGAAGACTGTGAAGAAGCACTAGACAATCATCCTCATTATCATGAGCTCGATTATTTTTTACAATAAAATAGGCAACAAAGGCTTTGGCTGACCGGCCAAGGCATTTTTGCGCTTATGCAGGGGTTATGTGGGGGTTTGACTATGAAAGCGATTAATAAATACTTAGAATCGAAAGAAGATATACAATCCATTCTGGACGGCATTACCGATGGCATGAATGAGCAGTTGGTTGCGGGCTTATCCGGATCTGCCAGAAGCCTGCTGGTTTCTCTGATCAATGAATCACTGAATAAGCCTATTTTGTTAGTGACCCATCAATTAGCACAGGCACAACAGTTATATGATGATTTATCTGAACTGGCGGTTGACAGTGGCGTCCACTTATATCCTGTCAATGAACTGATCGCTTCGGAAATAGCTATAGCCAGTCCAGAGTTGAAGAGTCAGAGGATTGATTCGTTGACAGCTTGGTCCAGGAAGCAATCAGGCATATTGATCGCTCCTGTGGCAGCATTGAAGAGGATTCTTCCTCCAAAGGATTATTGGTCCAAATATCAGCTTACTTTCACTTTTGGTGCTGAGATAGATATAGATCATTATCTGTCTGCCTTGGTGGATATGGGGTACGAACGCACAGAGATGGTAGCTTCTCCAGGTGAATTCTCTAAGAGGGGCGGCATTATTGATATATACCCAATTACAGAGAGTAATCCGATACGTATAGAATTATTCGATGAAGAAATCGATTCTATACGCTATTTTGATGCAGAAACACAACGTTCTCTTGATAAATTGGAGGGTGTATCAGTCGGGCCGGCTACCGAACTTCTATTGAATGATTCTGATATCCATATGGCAGCAGATAGAGTTGAGGAAGCATTGGCTTACTCTTTGAAAAAGATGAAAGATAATGAAGCAAAAGAAGCTTTAATTGAATCGATTGAACATGATATAGGTCGTATGAGAGACGGTGAGCACTTTCAGGAGATGTACAAGTATATTGGCTATCTTTATCAGGAACCGGCCAGTTTACTAGATTATCTATCTGATGATGGGCTAGTTGTATTTGATGAGATGAGTAGAATTCAAGAGACAGCGGCAAATCTGGATACGGAGGAAGCGGAGTGGTACAGCAGTCTTTTAGAAGCCAATAAAATGGTACGGAATAGTACCTTTTCGTTTGACTGGCAGAAGGTCTGGGGCTCCATCACCCACCAGCGGCTGTATATGTCGGTTTTCCTCCGGCATATACCCAACACTCAGCCCCAGAATATCATTGATCTCTCTACACGGGCCATGCAGGAATTCCATGGGCAGATGAATCTGCTCAAAAGTGAATTGGATCGATGGGAAAAGGCAGATGCCTCTGTCGTTGTATTGGCACCTAATGAAAGAAGGGCTGAAAAGATCCATTCCATTTTCACCGATTATGATATAGAAGCAGGTATAGCGACTCAGGTGGAACTACCAATAAATAAACCTGTCATTATGACAGGCAATATCACCAGTGGTATTGAGATGCCATTGCACAAGCTTGTTATCATCACAGAAAATGAATTGTTCAAAAAGCGTACGAAACGTAAGCGAAGACAGCAGAAAGTTTCCAATGCCGAACGGATAAAAAGCTACCAGGAACTTAAAGTCGGAGATTATGTGGTCCATGCAAATCATGGTGTCGGCAAGTATCTGGGAATTGAAACCTTGGAACTGAAAGACAAGCATAAAGATTATATGCTGATCAAGTACTCCGGTGACGATAAGCTATTCGTTCCGATTGAACAAATTGACCTGGTACAGAAATTTGTCGGTTCGGAAGGAAAAGAGCCGAAGCTTTATAAGCTCGGTGGCAGTGAATGGAACAAAGTGAAACGAAGGGTCCAATCCTCGGTTGAAGACATCGCTGACGATTTGATCAAACTCTATGCGGAGAGAGAAGCCAAGAAAGGGTATGCTTTCTCGGAAGATACAGAAATGCAGCGGGAGTTTGAGGCGGCATTCCCATATCAGGAGACCGATGATCAACTTCGCTGTATCTATGAGATAAAACAAGATATGGAGAGGGAGCGGCCAATGGATCGACTGTTGTGCGGTGATGTCGGCTATGGAAAGACGGAAGTGGCCATCCGAGCAGCATTCAAAGCTATTGCTGATGGAAAGCAGGTTGCTTTTTTAGTGCCGACTACCATTTTGGCTCAGCAGCATTATGACACGATCAGGGAGCGGTTTCAGGATTACCCGATCAATATCGGTCTGATGAGCAGGTTCCAGACGGCTAAACAGCAAAAGAAAACAGTCGAAGGTTTGAGGAAAGGAACAGTAGATGTGGTGGTGGGCACCCATAGACTATTGTCCAAAGATGTTGTCTATAAAGATCTAGGTTTGTTGATTGTCGATGAAGAGCAGCGTTTCGGAGTGAAACATAAGGAAAAGATCAAGCAGCTGAAAACGAATGTTGATGTACTGACACTTACGGCTACCCCGATACCGCGTACCCTACATATGTCCATGCTCGGTGTAAGAGATCTCTCCGTTATCGAAACACCACCGGAGAACCGCTTTCCCATTCAAACATATGTTATGGAATACAATCCTGTATTCATCCGTGAAGCAATAGATAGGGAAATGGCAAGAGGTGGGCAGGTGTTCTTCCTGTATAACCGGGTGGAAAACATCGATAAGGTTGCCCGGGATCTAGGAATGCTGGTGGATAATGCCCGTATTGCTGTAGCACATGGGCAGATGAATGAGACGGAACTGGAGAATGTCATTTTCGGATTCCTTGGAGGGGAGTACGATGTCCTGGTAAGTACGACCATCATCGAAACGGGTGTCGACATACCCAATGTGAATACCTTGATTGTCAATGATGCAGACCATATGGGACTCAGCCAGCTATACCAGCTGCGTGGTCGTGTGGGACGTTCGAATCGAGTGGCCTATGCTTATTTCACCTATAAAAAAGATAAAGTCCTCACAGAAGTAGCAGAAAAGCGTCTCCAGGCTATTAAAGAGTTCACCGAGCTGGGATCCGGGTTTAAAATTGCCATGCGGGATTTGTCTATCCGAGGAACAGGAAACCTTTTGGGATCACAACAGCATGGCTTCATCGATACAGTTGGTTTTGATATGTATTCTCAGATGCTGAAGGATGCTATTGAGGCCCGCAAAGCAGGAAAGGATATAGAGGAAATCACTCCATTCGAACCTGAGCTCACCCTATCAATTGATGCTTATATCCCGGATGCCTATATTGATGACGAGAAACAGAAAATTGATGTATATAAGCGATTCCAGACATTCGAATCTCCTGAAGATATCGAGGATCTGAAAGATGAACTGATTGACCGTTTTGGTGACTACCCGATGGAGGTGGATCATTTATTCACTGTTTCCATTCTCAAAATGTATGCAAAACGGGAACGGGTGGAAAACATTACGGAACAGCCGAAGAAAATTGAAATGCTTATGGAAGAAAGCCGCAGTAAGATGATTGACGGCGCGAAGCTCTTTGAGTTGGCGAACAGTTTCGGACGGGGAGTGCAACTTGGCACGGAAAACAATAAACTCAAGATAACTTTCAAATGGAATCGGGATACAAAACATGAACGATACGAGACCATAGCAGATTTCATTGATAAACTTTCCAACGTGGACAGGGACGAGGAAAAATAAGGCGGAATGTATAGTTTTTTTGGGATGATTCATACTAACACCAAAGCTGGCGATTATTACACATGGAGACAGTTATTAGCAAGGCGGCATGCACAAAAAATCTCAGCATTAGAAAGTGAGGATTTTACTCATGAAAGCAACAGGAATTGTACGTCGCATTGATGATTTAGGCAGGGTGGTCATCCCAAAAGAAATACGAAGGACCCTGCGTATTCGTGAAGGAGACCCTTTGGAGATATTTGTTGACCGTGAAGGTGAAGTCATTCTGAAAAAATATTCGCCTATCAGTGAGCTTGGGCACTTTGCAAAGGAATATGCAGAGGCATTGTTTGATTCCTTGCAATACCCTGTACTGATTTGTGATCGTGATGAAATAATCGCTGTCGCTGGAGACTCCAAAAAGGATTATCTCAATAAAAATATCGGCTCGCAAATAGCGAAGATGATTGAAAACCGCTCGCAGACATTCGAAACCGAGAAAAGTACAGTTGAAGTCATTGATGGCAAGGAACAGGAGTGGGATTCTTATTGTTTGAGCCCAGTCATTGCAAACGGCGATCCAATCGGATGTGTGGTCATATTTTCTGCGGAAGATGGGAAGCTCAGTAATGTGGAACAGAAGGCTGCTGAAACTGCTGGAGGGTTCCTGGCCAGACAAATGGAATAATACTTACCGTAAAAAGGCGAAGACCATTTGGTTTTTGCCTTTTTTGGTGAAGGAAAATCCAGGCAGTATGCTATAATGGGAGAAAGTTTTCGGAAGGTTAAGGGACAGTTATTCATGAATGGAAGGGAATCGCAACGGCTGTTGAGAGGGGCACTCCTGCTCACTTTGGCCGGTATCATAAGTAAAATTCTAAGTGCAGGTTACCGCATTCCCCTGCAAAATCTCACTGGGGACATCGGATTCTATGTTTATCAACAGGTATACCCTGTTTTAGGAATGGCTGCTGTACTGGGGCTATACGGCTTTCCAACTGCAGTTTCCAGACTTGCGGTGGACGTGAAAGAAAGAGGTTATACGATCTCTCTAAGAGGGTTTTATGTACCTGTATTTATACTTCTCACAGGGTTTTCCAGTATTGCATTCCTTCTGCTTTATATAAATGCTGGGAATCTTGCTGCACTAGTAGGGGATCCAGAACTAAGCAAAGTGTATCGGTGGAGCGCATTCCTGTTTTTGCTTCTTCCTATCACTTCGGTACTTCGCGGAACCTTACAGGCGAATTCACAAATGGAACCGACAGCTTTCTCGCAGGTTGGAGAACAGCTTGTTCGTGTAAGTCTTATCATCATTGCGGCCGTACTAGTATCTCTTCATGGTCTGTCAGTTTATACAATCGGCTCGGCTGCCGTTTTTGCTTCGGCGGTAGGAGCCGGAGCGGCAATAATCATCTTGGCTTTTTTTTTGGCGAAGCAGAAACCACAAGCGAAGGGAGAGGCAGTTGTACCGTGGCTATATATGGGGAAAACCCTTTTGATGGTGGGAGTAGTGGCTGCTCTAAATCATATGGTCCTTTTGACCTTACAATTAGCAGATACACTTACCCTTATCCCAGCCCTCAGGGAATACGGCCTTTCTTTAACGGAAGCAATGGAAGCGAAAGGCGTTTTTGACCGGGGACAGCCTCTCATTCAGCTCGGTACTGTGCTTGGTTCATCTTTTGCCCTTGCTCTGATTCCCGAGATCTCCCAAAAAAGGGTAAGAAAGCAGTGGGAAGCTGTTCAATATGAAATACAGGGAGCGCTACTAGTCAGTTTTTATTTGGCTTCAGGAGCTGCCGTCGGATTGATCACTATTTTTCCGGAAGCCAATATTCTTCTATATCAAAATGACAATGGTAGCACTACCCTTCAAATACTGGCTCTTTCTATCCTCCTGTGTTCTCTATCAGTAATCGGTACAGCCCTCCTGCAAGGAGCAGGAGCGATCAAGAGAACGGCAAGTTTTATAGCTATAGCACTACTTGCCAAATGGGCGGGTAATCTCGTTTTTGTACCTTGGTGGGGGATTGCCGGCAGTGCCTGGGCGACAGTAATCAGCCTGCTATTGCTCTGCCTGATGGTATATAGCAGCCTGACAAGGGAATTCCCTGGTTTGAAATTCTTTGAGAAAATCCGATGGAGAACCTTACTCGCTGCATTAACCATTATGGTTATATATTTGATTATAATGGAGATGCTTCTCCCGGCTCGCTGGCTCGACTCACGTGTATCCCTACTGTTCTACATCATGTTTGTATCATGCAGCGGGGGCGCATTTTATTTATATATCCTTGTAAGAGGACATGCTTTTACAGAGGAGCAGCTGCACATGCTGCCATTATCTAAACTATTCATTCATATACATAGAGGGAGGAAAATTGATGGCCAAAAATAGTATAGAAGTCATCGGACTTGGAGCGGGTGATATAAACCAGCTTCCCTTGGGAATTTTCAAAAAGCTGAGGGATACTGAAGCACTGATTTACACGAGGACAGAAGACCATCCAGTTATTAAGGATCTGAAAAAGGAAGGGGCCACTTTCCAGTCATTTGACAACATTTATGAAACCTCTGATCAATTTGCGGATGTATATGAACGTATTACTGCTTCTTTGATAGAGGCAGCAGAAGACCATCCGGTGATCTATACAGTGCCTGGGCATCCAATGCTTGCAGAGAAAACCGTCCAGCTCTTGCTTTCTCAAAAGAAAGCAGAGGTAAGAATTGCTGGAGGGCAAAGTTATTTGGATGATTTGTTTTCTGCATTGAGAATCGACCCAATTGAAGGATTCCAATTTATCGACGCTACATCTTTTGAGCGAAGTGAGCTGGAGTACCGTCAACATATCGTTTTCTGCCAGGTGTATGATCGCTTTGTCGCTTCAGAAGTCAAACTCGTTTTACTGGAGGATCTCCCTCATGATTACCCGGTTACTGTAGTGGAAGCGGCAGGTACCGAGCAGGAAAAAATCGCCACCCTGCCACTGGAAGAACTGGACCATACGTTAGAGATCAGCAATTTAACCAGTGTATACGTACCACCTGCTAAGCCAGAACTGTTAAATCATACATTCAACCGTCTCAAGGAAGTGATCAGAGCACTGCGGGCGCCGGATGGCTGCCCATGGGACCGGGCACAAACGCATGAATCTCTTCGTGAATATGCAATTGAAGAGGTATATGAGCTGATTGATGCTATTGATCAGAAAGATGATGAAAACCTCGTTGAAGAACTTGGGGACGTCCTTCTGCAAGTCATGTTGCACAGCCAAATCGGTGAAGATGATGGCTACTTTATGGTAGATGATGTAATTCGCACGGTAACCGATAAAATGATCCATCGCCACCCACATGTATTTGGAGAAACGACAGCTGAATCAGTGGAGGATGTCTATAAAAACTGGGATCAATTGAAGGAGGAAGAGAAGGGAGATGCTCGTACATCCATATTGGATGGGATACCGGCACACCTACCATCATTGTCAAAAGCGTTGAAACTTCAGAAGAAAGCGGCTAAAGTAGGATTCGGATGGGAAGAGGCCAAGGATATCTGGCTCAAGTTTGAGGAGGAGCTGGAGGAGATGCGGGAAGCCATCGACTCAACGGAACCTGACGAAATAGAGAAAGAACTGGGAGATGTCTTGTTTGTCTTGGCAAACCTGGCAAGGCATTATAAAGTCAATCCGGAAATTGCACTGAACCGGACGAACCGAAAATTCACTGTCCGCTTCGGTTATGTTGAAAACCAACTGAAGGAACAAGGAAGGACCTTGAAAGAATCCTCCTTGGAAGAAATGGACGAATTATGGGAAAGAGCAAAGAAGGGAGAGTAAATGAATAGATGAGATTGGATAAGTTTTTAAAACTATCAAGGTTGATCAAACGCAGAACATTGGCCAAAGAAGTTGCAGACCAAGGAAGGATCACCATAAATGGCAATAAGGCTAAGGCTGCTTCAGATGTAGCTGTAGGAGATGAGCTGGTTATCAAATTCGGCCAAAAGTTGGTCACCATCCAGGTGACAGACCTCCGCGAGAATGTAAAAAAAGACGAAGCTGAAACATTGTATAAGGTACTCAAAGAAGAAAAGCCAGAATAAGTTCTAGACTTGTCCCTCCTTTCATAAAGTAAGAATGATAAGGAGGGCTTTTTATATGGATAATTACTATGAACCAAAGGAAAAATTGAATCGTACTCCCGCCGACCACTCTGTAAAACTCAATCATCGAAAAAATTTAGAAATCACCGGCGTCAAAGAGGTGGACAGCTTTGATAATGAAGAATTCCTATTGGAAACCGTAATGGGCTATCTTATTGTCCGTGGCCAAAACCTTCAGTTGAAGAACTTGGATGTAGGGGATGGTGTAGTCTCAATCAAGGGGAAAATTTATGAGCTTTCTTATGTCGATGAACAGCAGGAGAAAGCTAAAGGAATCTTTAGCAAGCTGTTCCGATGACACTCAGTGTTCAATTTATAACAATGATAGCGATGGTTTTAAGTGGCTTTTATCTGGGTATAATACAAGATACCTTCCGACGGTTTGCTATGTATTGGAAAGACCGAGTGTTATTGGCATATGTCCTGGAGGTCTGCTTTTGGCTGGCACAGACCGGTATCATCTTTTATATTCTATTCCGTGCCAATGGCGGAGAGCTTCGGCTTTATATATTTCTCGCCTGTTTCCTGGGTTTTGCCGCTTACCAGGCGCTTGCAGCGGCTGCATACAAGCGGATGCTGGAACACATTATCCGGATAGGTGCCGCCATATGGCGCTTCTGCAAACGGGTGTTCCAATTGCTTGTATTCACTCCTGTAAAGTGGATGTTTTTATTACTCGTAGCTGCCGCACTAGGGGCATGGAAGCTGATCTTCGCTATCCTGCTATTTTTGTGGAAAGTGGCCACAGCCCCGGTTTTTTGGCTATTCCGTATGATTTTTTCTCTGTTGCCGGAAAGCTGGCAAAAAAACTTACACAAATTGGCAGGAGTTTATAGTACAATGAAGAATATATATAAAAAGTGCAAGGAGTACATCATCAAAAAGAGGAGGTAGAAGCGTTGGCTTCGGAGGAAAAAACAGTTACAAGATTAGATTCGAACTATATGCAGAAATACGATGCCCAGCAGGAGAGGCAGAAAAGGAAAAAGCAGCGATTAATCCGGCGTCTTGTGCTATTTTCTCTCATAACAATGCTCGCTGTGGGAAGCATGGCAGTCTACCATATACAGCAAAGAGTACTTCATGCCGAGAAGCTGGAGGAATATCAACAGCTGGAAGAAGAATTGGCTCAACTGGAACAACAAGAAGCTGACCTGAAGGAAGAGATTGAACTGCTCAATAATGAAGAGTACGTGTTGGATGTCGCCCGCACGAATTATTTCTTTTCAAAAGAGGGCGAGCTGATATTTAATATACCTGCGGAGGACCCCTCATATTGACACCTTTTCATAAGGTTGGCTATAATATAAAAGAACTATATATTTTATTTTAATCTTTTAAGGAGGAGCATTTTTTTTATGTCAATCGAAGTAGGCAGCAAGCTGCAGGGAAAGGTAACTGGTATCACTAATTTCGGGGCTTTTGTAGAGCTTGAGGAAGGTAAGACCGGCCTCGTTCATATTAGTGAAGTTGCCGACAACTATGTCAAGGACATTAATGATCACTTGACTGTTGGCGATACAGTGACAGTCAAAGTTATTAATGTTGAAAAGGATGGCAAAATCGGCCTTTCCATCAAAAAGGCGAAGGATCGGCCAAAACGTCCGCAACGAGATAATCGGGAGCGCACGGAAACATTCGAATCCAAAATGAACCGTTTCCTCAAGGACTCAGAAGACCGATTGGCCTCTTTGAAGAAGCACACCGAATCCAAGCGCGGGGGAAGAGGTGCTAAAAGAGGATAGCAGTTGCTGTCTATAATAATGCTCTGTCATAGATGAAAAGCAGGTATCTGCAGTATAGCAGATACCTGCTTTTTTGATGGGCAACTATTACTGTAATATTCATTTTATCAACAGAATAATTGTTGCTCATTCGAAAAAAACCTGCTAACCGTATGGGTTAGCAGGTTTTTTCATTTGTTGCCGGAGAATCCGGTATTTTTTAATGGCGGTGGAGGGGATCGAACCCCCGACCTCACGGGTATGAACCGTACGCTCTCGCCAGCTGAGCTACACCGCCGAATTTGTCAACAGAAATTATGATACAACAGACGTAGACATCTGTCAACAATAAAAATAGAGATGGCCCAATTTTCGGGGCCATCTTTACCTACCTATTTTCCACGCTGACCTTCCCGCCTACTGGCAGTTGGCTTTCTGTCTCGTATTTGGTTAGATCTCCTTCTTCTTCATCAGCCGGTCTAACTCTTTTGATGAAGAAGGAAAGGACAAACCCCAGGATGGAGCAAAGCGTTGCCACCATAAAGGAGTCATTGATTCCATCAATGGTTGCCAAGTTTTCCAAGTGAAGAAACTGCTGATCTGTCAATTGCTCTCCAGATGGCATGCGGTCCGCAAGATGCTTAGCCGTCTGGGCAGTCATCACAGTTACCAGGAAGGCTGTGCCGATAGATCCGGCCATCTGTCTCAAGGTATTGGACATGGCAGTTCCGTGGGCATAGAGCCTTCGGGGTAGCTGGTTGAGGCCAGCTGTCATGATAGGCATCATGATCAAGGAAATCCCTATCATCCTTGTACTGTAGGCAAACATCATCGGATAATATCCCGTTTCATCGGTCAGGTTAGAGAACATATAGGTAGTGACTGCGATAATGCCAAGGCCTACCAAGGCAAGCGGACGAGCACCAATCCGGTCAAAAAGCCTGCCAGTCAAAGGGGACATGAACGCTGATATCAGGGCACCTGGCAGCAGGAGAAGCCCCGATTCCAAGGGAGTAAACCCCCGGATATTCTGTAAATATATCGGAATTAAAATCATTGCTGCAAACATTGACATTGTGACCACAACATTGATGATCGTTGTGAGGGTAAACATATTGTATCTGAATACACGGAACTCAAGCATAGGTGTTTTCATATGCAGCTGCCTTGTAATAAAGAAGAACATTATAAAAGCACCCACACCCAACGGCAGAAGGACATCTGGACTTGTCCATCCTTTCTCTCCTGCACTGGAGAACCCATATAGCAGTCCTCCGAATGCTAGCGTTGATAAAACGATGGAGGGGACATCCACTTTTGGATTGGACAGTTTTGTTACATTTCTCAACAGGAAGAAAGCCAAAATGACATCAATAACCGCTATCGGCAATACAATGTAGAATAGCACCCTCCATGAGAAAGATTGGACGATAATGCCAGAGAGAGTCGGCCCAATTGCAGGGGCAAACATCATGGCCAGTCCGATCATCCCCATAGCAGAGCCTCGTTTTTCTACAGGAAATAAACTGAGGATGACATTCATCAAAAGGGGCATCATGATACCAGCACCAGCTGCTTGGACGATGCGTCCGATAAGCAGGGATGGATAGGAGAAAGAGATGGCACATATCAGTGTACCCAAAGCAAACAGGGACATCGCTGTAAGAAATAACTGTCTGGTTGAGAATTTCTCCATTAAAAAAGCGGTAATCGGAATTAAAATACCGTTCACCAGCATGAAAATCGTCGTAAGTGACTGTGCGGCGTTCGCGGACATACCAAGGTCCACAATCATTACCGGCAGTGCTACATTCAACAATGTTTGATTTAATATGGCTACAAAAGCGCCCAGCACCATCACAAAAATAATGGGGCCTTTTGGCACCTCTGCTGTATCTATAAAAGCTGATCTATCTTTCAATTTTCTTCATCTCCATTTAATTTTATCTTTTCTTGTACCATCTGGTGAAGGCGGAGCAATGTTTTTGCATCTTCATCCGTGATGTCTCCAAGTTTCTGCAGGCGTATATGGTATTTTTCTATCCCTTCTTTCTGTTTCTCCCTGCCTACTTCAGTAAGGTTGAGGATAACCACTCTTCTGTCCTCTGTAGATTGTTCCCTCTTCAGATAACCGGCTTTAACCAGGCGTTCTACCGTACTGCTAACTGTACTTTTGCCAAGATTCATTTTTTGCGTAAGCTCTCCCAGGCTCATATTAGGCTCCTCGGAAATAAGCTTCATGATTTGCAACTGTACTAGGGTAACACCCATCTCATCTGCATGATGCCACATCTGCCGATAGAAATATTTATTTACTTCCCGAAATGAATATAGAATCTCTGTTACTTTCTCATGCCTTTCCATTTTTAAACTCCTTCGTCTACGGAAATGTTCTTGTGCGAACTATTTGCTCTAGAACTATTATAGGTAAACAAACATTGCTTTGCAATAGACAAGTTAAATGAACTTATTTTCTGTTTTTCGCCACAAGAATGTACTTTTCTACAGAATAAAAAAGGGGAGGATATCCAGATTGCTTGTGTATTGCTAATAGAGAAGGGAGAGCTATGTTGAACCATGCTCAATATTCAGAATATAGTCGAACGATTTTTAGGATGAGCTCTGACCGTTTGACAAAAAAAGAAGTCATACTATGGTTCAATAACAGAAAGAAGGGGAGGGGCTTTATTATGATGGATTCGCTTCCACGGGCAGAAACGAAAACATTTGGGATGGAAAAATCTAATAGGTTTGGGAAACTCCGAGGAAAGGCGGCCCAAAAACTAAAGGCTGTCCTTCTTAATAAGGGATGGCTTTATATTCTTGTCGGTTTTCTATTAGGCCGTGCGGTCATTTTATCAGTGGTTTCACCTTTTGCTGTAGCTTTTATTGCAACTTTGTGGATCGTACATAAGGAAAAAGCAGCAAAATCTATGTTGGCAGTACTGGCAGGTGCCCTGAGTTTCTCGGTGATGCACAGTGTGTTCTTAGGGATGGCCATGCTTGTATTTCTGCTTCTTGCTGGCATTTTCAAGCATGCTCGGAAACAGCAGCTCATCATACCGTTGTTCGTCTTCCTATCCACAGTGGCACCCAGGTTGTTTTTATATTCAGTTAATGGACAACTGTCTTCGTATGAATGGCTGCTTCTTTTGGTGGAGGGTGTATTGGGAACGGTGCTTGTATTGATTTTTATGCAAAGCGTTCCATTGATATCACCAAAAAGATTTAAGCCTGCGTTGAAAAATGAAGAAATTGTCTGCATGATCATCCTACTTGCTTCAATATTAACAGGGACAATTGGTTGGGAAGTGTATGATGCTTCACTGGAACAAGTTTTCTCCAGGTATTTTGTGCTGCTGCTCGCATTTGTCGGTGGAGCCTCCATCGGTTCGACTGTTGGTGTGGTTGCCGGTTTGATTTTATCATTGGCGAATGTAGCGAACTTGTACCAGATGAGCCTGCTGGCATTTTCCGGATTATTGGGCGGATTGCTGAAGGAAGGAAGAAAACCTGGTGTTGCGGCAGGTCTATTGGTAGGTACATTTTTAATAGGGATCTATGGTAATGCAACGGAAGTAGTACCCTCGCTGATTGAGTCATCCTTCGCAATTCTGTTGTTCTTTCTGACTCCTGCCAGTTGGATCAAAACGTTGTCTCGCTATATTCCAGGAACAGAGGAATACACGAATGAACAGGATCAGTACCTCCAAAAGGTACGTAACGTAACTGCCAGGCGGGTGGAACAGTTTTCCGATGTCTTTCAGGCATTGGCCAAGAGCTTTAACAACACGGAGCACGACGTAGAAGATGATATGGAGACAAGGCGTGAGACGGATTACTATTTGAGCCAGGTGACAGAAAAGACATGTCAGACATGTTTTATGAAAGAGCGTTGCTGGCAGAAGCAATTTGATTATACGTATTCACTTATGGAGGATATGAAGGAGGATGTAGTGGATGGAAAGACACCGAACAGAAAAGCTGTAAGAGAGTTCGAGAGCTATTGTGTCAAGCCGCAAAAAGTATTGGAGGCAATGAGGCAGGAGGCTTCCTTTTTTGAGGCGAACCGGAAGTTGAAACAACAGGTGTTGGAAAGCAAAAGGCTTGTAGCGGATCAGCTGCAGGGAGTTTCCGAAGTAATGGAGGATTTTGCCAAAGAAATTGTGAAAGAGAGGCAGCATCATGATCAGCAGGAGGCTCAGATTCTCCATGCTCTTAAATACATGGGTATTGAACTCGAAAAGCTGGACATTTATTCATTGGAAAAAGGAAATATCGATATAGAGATGACAGCAGCTTTCTATGAATATCATGGCGAAGGGGCTAAACTGATTGCACCACTCCTATCCGATATTTTGAAAGAAGTGGTGATTGTAAAACAGGAGGAGATTTCTCCGTTTGCCCACGGGTATAGTTTCTTGGCTTTCGGTTCAGCAAAAGAATTTGTCGTGGAGACGGGTGCCGCTAGTGCAGCGAAAGGGGGAGGACTAATCTCCGGGGACAGCTATACCACTATCGAGCTTGGAGCAGGAAAATATGCAATGGCTATTAGTGATGGGATGGGGAACGGTGAGAGAGCTCAAGAAGAAAGTGTAGAAACGCTACGATTGCTGCAGCAGATTCTACAGACAGGAATACCGGAAAAAGTAGCCATCAAGTCCATTAATTCTATTTTGGCCTTACGGACCACCGATGAAATATTTGCTACATTGGACCTGGCTGTCATTGATCTCCACAATGCTTTCGTCCAATTCTTGAAAATAGGTTCGACTCCCAGTTTCATTAAACGGGGGGATAAGATGCTGAAAGTAGAGGCCAGCAATCTGCCCATGGGTATTGTCCAGGATTTCGATGTAGATATAGTGAGTGAGCAGCTGGTGGATGGCGACATACTGATCATGATGAGCGACGGCATATTTGATGGACCTAAACATGTTGAAAATACGGATCTATGGATTAAACGGAAAGTGAGGGAAATGCGGACCGAGGAGCCTCAGGAAATTGCTGACCTTTTGTTGGAAGAAGTCATTCGTACCAGGGCAGGAGCAATAGTAGACGATATGACAGTGCTGGTAGTCAAGATTGAGAAGAATATGCCCAAATGGGCGACGATTCCGGCCTTTAAAACAAAGGCCCAATGAGGAACGGTTTGATGGTAGATTCGACAATTGACAGTTGCATTTGTCCATGCTGGCTAGCTCTTCCTTCCAGAAGCTTTTTGTTATAGGCAGGGAACACTTTGAGCACGGAAACCACGAGCTCTTTGGTTCCCTGCCTATGTTCGCCTCTAATTAGTCGGGTTCGTTTTTTATGTTTATTTCGTTTGGTTTTTGCCCATGCTTTTAGAGAAAAAGATGGGAGGTATGGGCTGTGCGAAAAGGAACACTGAAACAGATTCTGTTAATAACGGATGGCTGCTCCAATAAGGGGGAAGACCCATCTGCAGCAGCTGCGATAGCATATGAGCAAGGGATTACGGTAAACGTGATCGGTATTCTGGAAGATGGTACAGAGCAGTCGGAGGGGTTGGAAGAAGTAGAGGAAATTGCCCAATCCGGTGGCGGGGTAAGCCAGTTGGTATATCAACAAGCATTGTCCCAGACAGTCCAGATGGTGACAAAGCAGGCAATGACCCAAACACTTCAGGGGTTTGTCAATAAGGAACTGCAGCAGATTCTGGGGCCGAATCAATCCATGGATGATCTTGCACCCGAAAAGCGCGGAGAGATAATGGAAGTGGTGGAAGACATGGGGGAAACCTGTGACTTGGAAGTGCTTGTGCTTGTTGATACCAGTGCGAGCATGTATGATAAACTGCCAACCGTAAAGGAGGCGCTAGCAGACCTCTCCATCAGTCTGAATGCACGGATTGGAAGGAATCGTTACAGTATCTTCCAATTTCCGGGAAAACGTAAAGATATTCAAAGTATCATGGGATGGTCCTCCGAATTATCATCCGTGGAAAGGCTTTTCCCGAAGCTTTCCAGTGGAGGGATTACTCCGACGGGACCGGCCATACGGGAAGCCATGTACCAGTTCGGCAAAAAGAACCTCAGGAGGAGTCTAAGGGATGAACGAGGCATGGAAGAGACAGGCTATTGACTTATCCCCGGGAATGAAGATTCGAGGCAAATGGCACGGAAGAACCTATATGATCAAACAAAGACTTGGTGCAGGAGCAATTGGAACGGTATACTTATGCGACTCAGAGGGAGAATCGGTTGCAATGAAGGTCAGTCGAAAAGGTACATCATTAGCTATGGAGGTCAATGTATTGAAATCTCTGAACAAGGTCCAAGGAAACCCTCTTGGGCCTTATTTAATGGACGTTGATGATTGGCACCCCCCTGGAGGCGACACCTACACCTTTTATGTAATGGAATATCTGCAGGGGAAATCCTTATCCGAGTTCGTCGCCCGTAACGGAAGCAGCTGGATTGGTGTGTTGATGCTCCAGCTTCTCGATGATCTGCACCGATTGCATCAATCCGGCTGGGTTTATGGTGATTTGAAGCCAGAAAATCTCCTAGTATTGGATAAGCCGAGGCGTGTCCGCTGGGTGGATGTCGGAGGGACGACCAAGGTGGGGAGGGCAATCAAGGAGTATACAGAGTTTTACGACCGGGGTTATTGGGGACTCGGGTCAAGGAAGGCTGAACCGGGGTACGATCTCTTTGCCTTGGCCATGGTGTTTTTGAATATATATTATCCCAAGAAATTCGAAAAGGGATCTGATTCGGCGAAGACGTTGTTGAGAAAGATAAATAATATCCCTGACTTGCAGCCCTACCGGCAGCCGCTGAGGAAAGCCGTGCTAGGCCAATACATATCCAGTGCAACGATGATGAAGGATGTAGCTTCGATAGTAAAGGGACAGCAGCCTAATAGAAGAAGGCCGGCAAGGAAAGAGCATTCCTCTCCCTTGGCGGAGAATAGTCTGATTGGGCTGATAGCTGTCATCTATTACTTTTTTTCTCTCCTCTTGTAGGAGAAAAAGATATATTGGTATAGTTAAATTACTATTTGCTACATATGGGAGATGCTGGATATTGAAACAGGAAGTCATGACATTCATTAAAAAGCACCAGCTGCTAAAGGAAAACAGTACAGTATTAGTAGGGGTTTCAGGCGGACCGGATTCCATGGCCCTGTTGCACTACCTGTCCACTTTGAAGCGGAATTGGGGAATTGAAGTTATTGCTGTCTGTGTGGACCACCAATTGCGAGGAGATGAGTCTTTAGGAGACTTGGAATACGTGAGGGAGACATGCCAGAAATGGGAAATTCCCTTTAAGGGAGTTTCTCTGGACGTGCCTTCGTATAAACGGGAAGAACGGGTAGGCACACAGGCTGCTGCCCGTGTGCTGCGTTATCGTTTTTTTGCTGAGCAAATGAAGGCCCACCGTGCTGACTTCCTCGCGCTAGGACATCATGGTGATGACCAGGTGGAAACGATGGTGATGAATCTGGTGCGTGCAGGCAGTTCCCGTTCTTTTTCTGGTATTCCTGTGAAGAGGGAGTTTGCTGGCGGAAGCATTGTACGTCCTTTCCTGACAGTCACAAAGGAGGATATAACAGCATATTGTGAGAAACACTCCATCTATCCTCGTCTGGATCCTTCCAATGAGGAGACCAACTACACAAGGAACTTTTATCGAAAAAAGGTCGTTCCTCTTCTGAAACAAAAAAACAGCAATATACATACAACCGTACAGCATTTAAGCGATACATTGCGTGAAGATGAAGAGTACCTTTGGGAGGAAGCGGAGAAAGTGCTGAAGGAGACAGTCCAGCTGTGGAAAACAGAAAGGAAAGCAACCCTGACAATCCCTGTGTTCAGTAAGCATCCTCCTGCTTTACAAAGGAGGGTCTTTCACTTAATATTAAACTATCTATATGATAAATTGCCTAAGGATTTATCCTACATTCATGAAGAACATTTTTTTGGCTTGTTGGAGAAGGATAAGGGCAATGTTCGAATAGATTTTCCTGGAAAGCTTAAGGTTGAAAAGTCATATGGGAAGGTTGTCCTTTATTTTCCGGAAGACAGCCAAAGCCTTCCTTATCATTTTACTCTTCCTGTCCCTGGCAGGATCACCTTGCCGGATGGTTCGGTACTCCGCAGTTATTTCGGGGAGTGGGATGAAGAGGAGGGCAGTTGTCATTATTGTTGCACGGGGCAAATTGCTCTGCCATTACATATTCGGACCCGTCAGCCTGGAGATCGTATGGCCGTGAGGGGGATGAAGGGCTCCAAAAAGGTGAAAGATATCTTTATTGATGAGAAGATCCCTAAAAGTGCACGGGATCAATGGCCTGTTGTAATGGATGATGCCGAGAATATCCTTTGGCTGCCGAGGGTGAGAAAAGGAGAGGTCTCCCATCAGTCGGCAGAAACCTCAGCTATCCATATTAAATATGAAAAAAGAGACGTGTAGGAGGACAATCATGCATAATGATATTAAAGAAGTATTAATTTCCGAAGAAGAAATAGCACAAAAGTGCAAAGAACTAGGAAAGCAGTTGGCAGAAGAATATGATGGCAGGTTCCCGTTGGCCATAGGAGTCCTAAAAGGAGCAATGCCATTCATGTCCGATATTCTTCGCCGTATTGAGATCCCGTTGGAAATGGACTTTATGGATGTATCAAGTTATGGAGGAGGAACCACTTCCAGTGGGGAAGTCAAAATTGTCAAGGACTTGGACACAAAAGTGGAAGGTCGTGATCTGCTGATCATTGAAGATATCATTGACAGTGGGCTGACACTAAGCTATTTGATTGATCTGTTCAAGTATCGGAAGGCCAATTCCATCAAGATTGTCACCCTTCTGGATAAACCGGCTGGAAGGACAGCGGCAATCAAGGCAGACATGGTCGGTTTTGAAGTGCCGAATGAATTTGTGGTCGGATATGGGTTGGATTACGATGAAATATATCGGAATCTGCCGTATATCGGTGTGTTAAAACCAGAGGTTTACAGTGAGAAGCTAAAGTAAATAGTTAAGTATATACATACGGAAACCATGGATGCTCCCGAATGGCTTTTCGCCCTTGATAAAGGTGGGTTCCCTAAGGTTATATTAGTTGTATATAGACTTTTCTGTATGGTACGATGTTATATAGTTTTTCCCCGTTTGGGAGGAGGTTGGCAATGAACCGGATATTTCGGAATGTATTCTTTTGGATACTCATTTTCCTTGTTGTAGTAGGAATTATCGGTGTATTCCAAGGACAAAATGAAGAGACGCAACAACTGAATGTACAGGAATTTTACGATGCGTTGAACAATGGTGAAGTCGAAGAAATGCAGATGAAGCCAGTAAACGGCGTTTATCGTATAACAGGAACATTGACAGGAGACAGTGAACAATTTGTTACACAGGTTCCTGATAATACAGATATTATATCTTCTATAACGAACCAGGCGACGGAGCAGAGCATTCTGCATGTTGAGCAGGAGGACCAGCCAAGTCCATTCATGAGCTTCCTGACCATGATGCTCCCGTTCCTCATCATCGGTTTGCTATTTTTCTTTATACTGAGCCGAGCGCAAGGTGGCGGCGGCGGTGGCGGCCGCGTCATGAACTTTGGGAAAAGTAAGGCTAAGATGTATACGGAAGACAAGAAAAAGGTCCGCTTCAAAGACGTTGCTGGAGCGGATGAAGAGAAACAAGAGCTCGTTGAAGTTGTCGAATTTCTGAAAGACCCGCGCAAGTTCTCCGCAGTCGGTGCACGGATCCCTAAGGGTGTCCTTCTTGTCGGGCCTCCGGGAACAGGTAAAACCCTGCTTGCCCGAGCAGTAGCCGGTGAGGCAGGAACTCCGTTCTTCTCCATCAGTGGTTCCGACTTTGTTGAGATGTTTGTAGGTGTCGGGGCTTCCCGTGTACGTGACTTGTTTGAAAATGCTAAGAAAAACGCCCCATGTATCATTTTCATTGATGAGATTGATGCAGTCGGAAGACAGAGGGGTGCCGGTCTTGGCGGCGGTCATGATGAGCGCGAACAGACCTTGAACCAATTGCTCGTTGAAATGGACGGTTTCGGAGCAAATGAAGGTATTATCATGATAGCAGCCACCAACCGTGCAGATATTTTAGACCCGGCACTTCTGCGTCCGGGACGTTTTGACCGCCAGATCATGGTGGACCGTCCAGATGTGAAAGGACGACAAGATGTGTTGAAGGTCCATGCGAGAAATAAACCGCTGGATGAAACGGTTGATCTTAAGACAATTGCCATGCGGACTCCAGGTTTTTCGGGGGCAGACCTTGAAAATCTGTTGAACGAAGCAGCACTCGTTGCAGCCAGAGATGACAGGAAGCGCATCAACCAGTTGGATGTAGACGAAGCAATCGATCGTGTTATTGCCGGTCCTGCCAAGAAAAGCAGGGTGATATCCGAAAAAGAACGGAATATTGTTGCATATCACGAGAGTGGCCATACCATCATCGGAATGGTTCTGGACGATGCAGACTTTGTTCATAAAGTTACCATTGTTCCAAGGGGGCAGGCGGGTGGCTATGCCGTTATGCTTCCTAGGGAAGACAGGTACTTCATGACCAAACCAGAACTTTTCGATAAGATAACCGGGCTGCTTGGCGGTCGGGTAGCAGAAGAGATCATCTTTGGAGAAGTCAGTACAGGTGCCTCCAATGACTTCCAGCGGGCAACCAACATTGCGCGTAAGATGATCACAGAGTATGGTATGAGTGACAAAATCGGCCCACTCCAGTTCACAAGCGGTGGAGGCGGAGACGTCTTCTTGGGCAGGGACATTAACAATGACCAGAACTACAGTGATACGATCGCACATGAGATAGACCAGGAGATGCAAAACTTCATCAACTACTGTTATGACCGTGCAAAAGCGATTCTTACAGAGCATAAGGATAAGCTCGAGATTGTAGCCAAGACACTGCTGGACGTTGAAACGTTGGATGCCAAGCAGATTCGCTCCCTATTCGACCACGGAATTCTTCCTGAACCGGAAGAAGGTGAGGATGTCAAAGTGAATATCCAATCGAAAGAAGAAACGGGAAACGAACCAGCTGGCTCAGAAACGAATGAAAGCGACCTTCCATTGACGGAAGAAGATAAGAATAACCAAATAACGACAGATAATAAGCCTTCCTCGGATGATGATGAAGAAGAGAGAAGGAACGATTAAAGAATTGATAACGGCAGCCGACCAGAATGGCTGCCGTTTTTATGTTTGGATGCGCCAAGTTTCCTGGATATTAAGCCGACGGGAAGTGTGGTATATTAATAAAGAAAAGCAAAGAAAAAGAAACTATTCTGTTACGGATGTATAGGAAGGTATGATAAGGAAATGTTATTCGTACTTGATGTGGGGAATACAAATACTGTCCTGGGTGTTTTTGAACAAGAGGAGCTCAAATATCATTGGAGAATCAAGACGGATCGATATAAAACGGAGGATGAATTCGGCATATTGATGGAGTCTCTGTTTGACCATAAAGGGGTTGATTTCAAGGATATCCACGGAGTTGTCATTTCCTCTGTGGTTCCGCCGATCATGTTTTCCCTGGAAAAGATGTCACGGGACTATTTTGGGTTGGATCCACTTGTTATCGGCAAGGACCATGTGCAGTCTCCTTTGAAGATGTCCTACCCTAACCCAAAGGAGATAGGGGCAGACAGAGTGGTGAACGCCGTTGCCGGTATATCGGAATATGACTCACCACTCATCATTATCGACTTTGGAACGGCAACCACGTTCTGTTATATAGATGAGAATCAGGCCTATCATGGGGGCGTCATTGCTCCAGGAATAAATATCTCGATGGAGGCACTTTATAGCAAAGCCTCCAAACTGCCGAAGATAGAAATTCAAGCACCGGAAAACGTAGTAGGTTCCTCTACTGTGGAAGCGATGCAGTCCGGTGTATTTTATGGTTATGTGGGACAAGTGGACAGTATTGTCGAGCGAATAAAGAGGGAAATGGATACGAACCCGAAGGTGATTGCTACCGGAGGGCTGGCCCCCTTGATTTCGGACAAATCCACGACGATAGATGTAGTTGATCCATATTTAACTTTGAAAGGGTTATACTTGATTTATCATTATAACCATTAATAAAACTGCTTAAAAAGGAGTATCAATATGAAAGATTATTTAATTAAAGCAACAGCTCATCGTGGGATGGTACGTGCCTACGCGGCTGCGACAACAAATACGGTGGAAGAAGCGCGGAGGAGGCAGGATACATGGGCTACTGCCTCCGCGGCGTTAGGAAGGACATTGACAATCACTGCCATGATGGGAGCCATGCATAAAGGGGAGGATTCCATCACGGTAAAAGTGGAAGGTGATGGGCCGTTGAAAGCAATCATCACAGATGGAGATGCCCATGGCCATGTACGTGGATATGTAGGAAACGGACATGTCGACTTTGATTTGAATGAGAAGGGGAAATTGGATGTGGCCCGTGCGGTCGGTACGGAAGGAAGCATCAGCGTTACAAAGGATTTAGGACTGAAAGACTTCTTTACTGGAGAAGTGCCGATTGTTTCTGGTGAAATCAGTGAAGATTTTACTTATTACTTTGCCAACTCGGAGCAGGTGCCTTCTGCAGTTGGAGCGGGCGTACTGGTTAATCCGGATCATACGATTCTTGCCGCCGGAGGTTTTATTGTACAGGTGATGCCTGGAGTGGAAGAGGATGTCATCACCCGCTTGGAAGAGCAAATCAAATTTCTCCCTCCAATATCGACATTGATCAGGGAAGGAAAGAGCCCGGAAGAAATTCTACAGCAGCTTTTTGGAGAGGATGATTTGAAAATCCACGAAAATATGCCTGTAGAATTCCGCTGTCGCTGCTCAAAAGAAAGAGTGGAACAGGCAATTATCGGTCTCGGCAATGAAGAAATACAAGCAATGATAGATGAGGATCATGGGGCAGAAGCGAATTGCCACTTCTGTAACGAGACGTATCATTTTTCCGAAGAGGATTTAAGGGGATTGTTGAAGTAGCATCGATAGGACATGTCGATCATCTTTCGAAGTATTAGCCATTCGCCCTAGTGTTCTGCAAAAAAAGGGTGAATGGCTGTTATCTTTTATTTCCGGAAGTTGTGTTATTTTTCTTCCTTTTTTATTGACATAATTTAAAGAAAGCAGTAAATTTAAATTAAACATATAACTTAACTAGGAATTAGGAGGAGTCGTAATGAGAGTAGCGAATAATATAGCGGGCTTGATTGGGCAGACACCGATTGTCAAATTGAATGGTGTAACGGATGAAAATAGTGCGGATATCTATTTAAAACTGGAATTCTACAACCCGGGAAGCTCGGTCAAAGACCGGATCGCCTTGGCCATGATCGAAGCGGCTGAAAGAGATGGGAAGTTGAAAGAGGGAGACACCATCATCGAACCGACAAGCGGCAATACTGGTATCGGTTTGGCTATGGTTGCCGCTGCTAAAGGCTATAAAGCTGTGCTGGTTATGCCCGACACAATGAGTCAGGAGCGTCGCAACCTGCTGCGTGCATATGGTGCTGAGCTTGTGTTGACTCCTGGTGCAGAAGCTATGAAAGGTGCGATAAAAAAGGCAGAAGAATTAAAGGAAGAACACGGATACTTCATGCCTCAGCAATTCAATAACGAAGCCAATCCTGAGATTCATGCTAAGACAACAGGGAAAGAGATCGCTGAGCAAATGAGCGATGGTCTGGACGCATTTGTTTCCGGTATTGGAACCGGGGGCACGATTACCGGCGCCGGGAAAGTATTAAAAGAAACATTCGACGGAGTCAAACTCTATGCAGTAGAACCGACCGATTCTCCTGTGCTATCTGGTGGGTCCCCAGGGCCACATAAAATTCAGGGTATTGGTGCAGGTTTTGTACCAAAAGTATTGGATACCGACCTTTATGACGAAGTAGTGCAGGTTTCCAATGAAGAAGCGTATGCTGCTGCCCGTGAAACGGCTACTACTAATGGTATTTTGGGCGGTGTCTCTTCTGGGGCTGCAGTCCACGCCGCTAAAAAAGTGGCAAAAGAATTGGGTGCAGGCAAGAAGGTTCTGGCTGTGCTCCCGGATAATGGAGAACGCTATTTATCCACTCCTCTTTACCAATTCGAAGATGATAAGTAAATTAAACAGAGAAGCTGGTACCCTTCTAAAAGGGGCCGGCTTTTTTTATGAATAATCTACACTTCACTGCCTAGCTTATTGAACGATATAGCCAACATTTCCAAAAGTGTGGTAAGCTATTGGATAAACATTAACGGAAGCGAGTTGTCTGTAAATGAGGCTTAAGTTGAAAGGAAAAGAATTGAATCTTTCTGAACGTACGCATATTATGGGGATTCTGAACGTTACCCCAGACTCTTTTTCTGATGGAGGTAGATACAATACAGTTGAGAAAGCAGTACAACAGGCGGAACAGCTAGTAGAACAGGGGGCTGATATTATCGATATCGGTGGTGAATCCACCAGGCCCGGTCATACACCTGTATCTGCTGTCCAAGAAATTGACAGGGTTGTCCCAATCATTCAGGCCGTAAAAGAGGCCTTGGACATACCGATTTCCATTGATACATATAAGGCGGCTACAGCAAAAGCGGCAGTGAAAGCTGGAGCCGATATCATAAATGATGTATGGGGAGCCAAAAGGGAACCAGAAATAGCTGAAGTGGCTGCAGCATATAAGGTTCCTATTATTCTTATGCATAATAGGGAAAATATGAATTACACATCCCTGCTGGATGATATGGAAAAAGACTTGCAGGAGAGTATTGAGATAGCAAGGCGTGCAGGAGTGAGGGATGAAAATATCATCTTGGATCCTGGTGTGGGTTTTGCCAAATCGGCTCAGGACAACCTTACCGTCATGCATCATCTTGAAGTGTTTGCTGGAATGGGTTATCCACTGCTGCTTGCCACTTCAAGAAAAAGGTTCATTGGGACTGTCCTGGATAAACCTGCTGAAGAGAGGGACATTGGTACAGGGGCAACAACTTGTTTAGGGATCGTAAAGGGGGCGCACATGGTACGAGTACATAACGTGAAAGTTACCGCTGATTTGGTCAAAATGACGGATGCTATGCTCCAGGAGAACGGAGGGATCACGCATGGATAAAATCATACTGAATGGAGCAAAATTCTATGGCTATCATGGACTGTTCCCAGAAGAGAATAGGCTGGGACAGCGGTTTGAAGTAAATGCCGTATTATACCTAGATTTGAAACAAGCTGCAAAGACGGATGATATGAATGCTTCCATAAACTATGGAGATGTCTATCAGAGAATAGGGTCAATAGTAGAAGGGGAAGCTGTTAACCTGGTGGAGACCCTTGCTGATAAAATTGCTGATGAGTTATTGGGGCAATATGGCCGATTGGAAGCTTGCCTGGTGAAAGTGGTTAAGCCGGATCCCCCCATTCCGGGACATTATGAGTCGGTAGCTGTTGAAATATACAGGGAGAGAGAAAAATGAACAAAGCCTTTATCGCACTTGGTACAAATATCGAACCTCGAGATGAGCACTTATATAGGGCATTGACGTTGCTGGACAAAAGTACGATGGTGTCTGTGGAGATCAAGTCCTCGGTCTATGAAACTCTTCCAGTCGGTTATACAGACCAGAGTGATTTCCTGAATATGGTCGTAGAAGTTTCCACTCCATCTTCCCCTGTAGAGCTTCTGGAAATATGCCAGAGTATTGAGCAGGAGCTAGGGAGGAAAAGGAATATCCGATGGGGACCGCGCACGATAGACCTTGACATATTGCTCTATAATCAAGAAAATAGTAAAATGGAACGGTTAGTCATACCACATCCAAGAATGCATGAGCGAGCATTCGTACTCGTCCCATTGAACGAGATTGCCCCTGATCTGGTAATCCCAGGCTTTGACGAGCGTGTTGAAGATTTAATAGATAGACTTCCAGAAACAGACATAAGGGATGTTAAGAAATGGATAAAAGGAGAATCGGCAGAAGGGTAAGGGGTTTCCGAAAACTGAAAGGTTATACCCAGCAGGAGTTTGCAGAGGAATTGGATGTATCCATCGCTGTACTGGGATCGCTAGAACGCGGGACAAGGAAACCTACGAAAGAATTGATGGAGCAGATCGCACATACCCTGGCCATAACTACTGACGAACTTCAGGAGAGTGACAATCAGTAGGGGCCTCGCACAAATAGGTGGTATTGCGATTGTCTGATCTTGTTGCATAGCCTTTTGAAGAAACGTGAAATAATCACTTATTTTCTATATACTAACAGATACATATCAAATATGACTGGAGTGATGACAGGTGTCAGATGAACTGAATGAACAGATGCAGGTGCGGCGGGACAAATTGGAAGACTACCGAGAACAAGGTCTGAATCCTTTTGGAGGGAAATTCACACGCACCCATACTGCATCTGAATTGACCGAGTTATACGATGAATTCACGAAAGAACAACTGCAGGAAAAAGAATCAGAAACACAAGTAACTATAGCAGGCCGTGTGATGACTAAGCGAGGGAAAGGAAAGGCCGGCTTTGCCCATCTTCAGGACTTAAGCGGCCAGATTCAAATTTACGTGCGTAAAGATGCAATAGGAGAGCAGGCATACGAAACCTTCCAATCCGTGGATATGGGGGACATTGTCGGGGTAACCGGCGTCATGTTCAAGACAAAGGTGGGGGAATTATCTGTGAAAGCAAGTGAATTCCACTTACTCACAAAGTCTCTGCGTCCTTTACCGGAAAAATATCATGGACTGAAGGATGTGGAACAGAGGTACCGTCAGCGCTATCTTGATTTGATTACCAATATGGATAGCAAAGAAACGTTTGTACTCAGGAGTAAAATTATCCAGTCTATGAGGCGTTACTTGGATGATCAAGGTTTCTTGGAGGTAGAAACTCCAATGATGCACGGCATTCCTGGCGGGGCATCTGCACGTCCTTTCGTAACCCATCACAATGCTCTTGATATCCCGCTGTATATGCGTATCGCTATTGAACTACATCTAAAACGGCTGATTGTCGGTGGCATGGAGAAAGTCTATGAAATCGGACGTGTCTTCAGAAACGAAGGGGTTTCGACTAGGCATAATCCGGAATTCACCATGATCGAACTATATGAGGCATATGCAGATTACCATGATATCATGGATTTAACAGAGAACCTTGTAGCACATATCGCGAAAGAAGTTCTTGGCAGCACTGTCGTGACCTATGGAGAAGATGAGGTTGATCTGGAACCAAAGTGGACGAGACTCCATATGGTTGATGCAGTCAAAGAAGCAACTGGTGTAGATTTTTGGGAGAATATGAGTGATGAAAAAGCGCGGGAACTGGCTAAAGAACATGGTGTTGACATTACGGCAACGTCCACATTCGGCCATGTGCTAAATGAGTTTTTCGAGCAGAAAGTAGAACACACACTGATCCAGCCGACGTTCATTTATGGACACCCGGTCGAGATATCTCCTCTTGCGAAGAAAAACGAAGTCGATGGGCGTTTTACAGATCGGTTCGAACTATTTATCGTCGGCCGGGAACATGCGAATGCATTTAGTGAGTTAAATGACCCAATCGATCAAAGAGAGAGATTTGAGGAGCAGGTTAAAGAAAGAGAAGCAGGAAATGACGAAGCTCATTTGATGGATGATGACTTCCTTGAGGCGTTGGAATATGGAATGCCGCCAACAGGGGGGTTGGGCATAGGAATTGATCGCCTTGTCATGCTGCTTACAAACTCTCCGTCCATACGGGATGTACTTCTGTTCCCTCAAATGAGAAATAAATAAAAACGTAGCGTCCCGGCAACCTTTGTCTCTGTCGGGGCGCTACGTTTTTTGTATTAGTGATCGGCAATGAGCAAAGGGATTGTTTGAATTTCTTCTAAAAAAGACTTGCTTTATCGAAAGAAACGTGATAAATTAAATATCGTTGCTCAGACAGAAATCGACAAAACGCATTATCAGCAACAAAAAATAAAATTAATTGTTGACTTTTGGATGAGAAACATGATATATTATTTAAGTCGCCGTTAAGAGGCGCAACAACTTCTGCTTTCGAAATAAAATAACTTAAAAAAGTTGTTGACAACGAAATGCCGAGTTGATATAATATAAAGGTCGCTTCAAAAACGACCGAAACAATTTGCTCTTTGAAAACTGAACAAAACAACCAGTATGTCAAGAAGAAACAACTCGTTTTTTCTAATAA
>NZ_JBHRSA010000045.1:0-1234 GCF_042643145.1 Virgibacillus xinjiangensis | reverse complement strand
AAGCGTGGTGACACGTGGAGCTGACGAATACTAATCGATCGAGGACTTAACTACATTCTTTTACGATGTCATGGTATTGCCTCTTATTTAGTTTTCAAGGTATAAATTACGATTTTTTTGTAAAAAAACCTTGCATTTTCGTCAAAAAATGCATATAATAATCCTTGTCATTGATTTTCACATTGTCTGGCGGCGATGGCGGAGAGGTCACACCTGTTCCCATGCCGAACACAGAAGTTAAGCTCTCCAGCGCCGATGGTAGTTGGGACTTTGTCCCTGCGAGAGTAGGACGCTGCCAGGCAGGTGTAACACTAACAGGTTTTATATTGCACCAAACATGAACAGGATTAGTCCTGTGTGTGGGAGGATTAGCTCAGCTGGGAGAGCACCTGCCTTACAAGCAGGGGGTCGCAGGTTCGAGCCCTGCATCCTCCACCATATAGACGCCGGCCTAGCTCAATTGGTAGAGCAACTGACTTGTAATCAGTAGGTTGGGGGTTCAAGTCCTCTGGCCGGCACCATTTTATCATAATATAGGTATAATCGGTGTTTGTACGAGCCATTAGCTCAGCTGGCAGAGCATCTGACTTTTAATCAGAGGGTCGGAGGTTCGAATCCTCCATGGCTCACCACATTTTGCGGGTGTGGCGGAATTGGCAGACGCGCTAGATTTAGGATCTAGTATCTTACGATGTGGGGGTTCAAGTCCCTTCACCCGCACCATTATCTTATTTATGCCATGCGGAAGTAGTTCAGTGGTAGAACACCACCTTGCCAAGGTGGGGGTCGCGGGTTCGAATCCCGTCTTCCGCTTTCTCCGCGCCGGGGTGGCGGAATTGGCAGACGCACAGGACTTAAAATCCTGCGGTAGGTTCTACCGTGCCGGTTCGAGTCCGGCCCTCGGCATTACAAGCGCCCGTAGCTCAATTGGATAGAGCGTTTGACTACGGATCAAGAGGTTAGGGGTTCGACTCCTCTCGGGCGCGCCATTACGGGAAGTAGCTCAGCTTGGTAGAGCACATGGTTTGGGACCATGGGGTCGCAGGTTCGAATCCTGTCTTCCCGACCATTCAGTCATTATATTGGGGCCTTAGCTCAGCTGGGAGAGCGCCTGCCTTGCACGCAGGAGGTCAGCGGTTCGATCCCGCTAGGCTCCACCACTTTATTTTTGCTCTTTGAAAACTGAACAAAACAACCAGTATGTCAAGAAGAAACAACTCGTTTTTTCTAATAA
>NZ_JBHRSA010000044.1:0-61480 GCF_042643145.1 Virgibacillus xinjiangensis | reverse complement strand
AGTTAAGCTCTCCAGCGCCGATGGTAGTTGGGACTTTGTCCCTGCGAGAGTAGGACGCTGCCAGGCATAGAGTTAAAAAGCTAAGATACTAAAGTATCTTAGCTTTTTATTTTAGGTGTTAATATTTCCTAAGATAGAAGGATATTTGCATCCGAATACTAGTCCATTGCTGACAAGTGAGTCAGTATACGTTTCAGTTTTGAAGCATGCTGTTGTTCCACAATTTCTTAGACATTATGAGAAATCAGCCTACTTTTTGATGGAGTGCATATATTGGTATAAATGAAAATACTGTTTTATAATTCATATAATAGTAAAAAAGGTGGTGCGGAGATTGGAAACTATAATGAATGAAATATTCCAAGAGGATTTAGACATCATGGTCATTCGATTGCTGATAGCCTTGGTATTGTCAGGAATCATCGGTTTTGAAAGAGAATTGAATAACCATTCTGCCGGTTTCCGTACCCATATACTTGTAGGAGTAGGCGCCTGTCTGATGATGTTGTTATCTGTTTTTGGATTTGAAGAATTTATGCGGCAGTATGATAATGTACGATTTGACCCGGCAAGAATACCTTCTTATGTAATCAGTGGAATTGGCTTTCTTGGGGCAGGGACAATTATTGTATATGGCGGTACCATCCGTGGATTAACTACAGCTGCTTCTATTTGGGCAGTCGCTGGAATAGGACTAGTGGTAGGGGCAGGTATGTATGGTCCAGCTTTATTTACAACGTTAATTATTCTTATCAGCCTTGTCTTTCTAAATAATTTGGAAAGAATGTTCACAAAAGGGCATTCCACAAATATAGTAGAGATAGTAGCTTTATCTGACTTGGAAATCAGCGATGTGATCACTATATTGGAGAACTATAAGCTGAACATCCAAAACGTGGAAATTATTAAAGCGGAGCATAATCTTAGAAAGATATTCATCAAGACAGATCGTATGAAAGATATGGAGAGAATTGCCCTCTTTGAAGAGGTATCACAAGTAAATGAAGTTAGAAATATTTCTGAACTTAAGTAGACATAATGGACGCATCACCTCCTAAGACCTTACACAAATCATTGTTGTAAGGTTTTTTCTATCTACTTTTTGTCTAGACTATACTTAAACAGAATACATAGTATTTGCAAGATGTTTTTTTTACCGTATAATAAGAGTATAGTCAAAGATAGTCAAAGTCAAAAAGACAGCAAGGAGGTGGGGCGCCGGTGAGTAATATTTCTGATGTGATTGAACAGTATCTCAAAAAAATATTACAGACAGAAGGGCAAAATGTCATCGAGATCAAGCGCAGCGAGATTGCGGATCAATTCCAGTGTGTCCCCTCGCAAATTAATTATGTGATTAAGACGCGTTTTACAGTGGAAAAAGGGTATATAGTAGAGAGTAAACGTGGCGGTGGCGGTTATATCCGAATCATGCGTGTCATTCATCAAGATAAATCGGAACTTATCGATGAGGTTATTGAAATGATCAACCCGTCTGTTACCCAGCAGGCTGCAGCTGACATAATGGATCGGCTGATGGAGGAAAAGCTGGTGACGGAGCGGGAAGCAAAACTGATTATGAGCGCAGTGGACCGTACTACATTAGCTTTCCAACTACCTATGCGCGACGAAATACGAGCGCGTGTTCTAACTTCAATGCTCTCCACTTTAAAATACCTGAATAAGTAAGGAGGCTAAAAAGCATGGAATGTCAAGAATGTCATAAACGGCCTGCCACCCTTCATCTCACAAAGGTAATCAATGGAAGCAAGACCACTGTGCATGTATGTGGTGTCTGTGCGAAGGAAATGGGCTATATGAATTCTTCAGAGGAAGGATATTCCCTTCAAAACCTTCTTTCCGGGTTGTTTAATTTCGACCCCGGTGTTTTAGGAGCACAAAAAGGCCAGCCTTATCAGCAATCACAGGAATTTCAATGTCCTGGATGCGGGATGACTTTTTCAGAGTTTCAACGTGTTGGCAAGTTTGGTTGTGCTTCTTGTTATAAAACATTTTCTTCCAGACTTGACCCGATATTCAGGCGGGTACATTCCGGCAACACCCAACATTCCGGAAAGATACCAAAGCGCCAGGGCGGTGATTTGAATAAGAAGAAGCAGCTGGAAAATTATAGAGAACAATTGAAACACCTGATAGAGGAAGAAGCTTTTGAAGAAGCAGCGAAAGTCAGGGACCAAATCAGGGCTCTACAAAGTGACAAGGATGACAGGGAAGCAGGTGAGGGCAACTGATGGCACTGGAGGATTTCATGAAACAAGCAATAAGCCCATGGATGAGGGAAAGTGGGCCTGACAGTGACATTGTATTAAGCAGTCGTATTCGGTTGGCAAGAAACTTTTCGAATGCAGCCTATCCAATCCTGGCCGATCAAAAAAAGCTGGAGGAAATCCATGAGTTCTTCAGGGAGGAGTATGATGAGCAGTCTTTTGAGGATTACGAAAACTTTTCGTTTATTTCTATGGAAGACTTAAGCTCCATCCAAAAGAGGGTGTTGGTTGAAAAGCATTTGGTCAGTCCTCATTTGGTCGAAAATACTCAAGAAGCTGCTGCACTCATTTCTGAAAATGAACAGGTTTCCTTGATGGTAAATGAAGAAGACCATATTCGCCTCCAGGTTTATTTCCCTGGGTTTCAGTTGCCTGAAGCCTTGGAAAAAGCATTTTCTCTGGATGATTGGCTAGAAGAGAAGATTGATTACGCCTATGATGAAACAAGGGGATATCTGACCAGCTGTCCCACCAATGTAGGTACAGGGATGAGGGCTTCGGTGATGATGCACCTTCCTGCTTTGGCCATTACTAAGCAGCTGAATCGCATGACTCCTGCAATCAATCAACTTGGACTGGTGGTCCGGGGGATTTACGGAGAGGGCAGTGAAGCATTAGGAAACCTTTTCCAGATTTCTAATCAAATTACATTGGGCAAAACAGAGGAAGATATTGTTGGAGATTTACAGAGTGTTGTGAAACAATTGATAACACATGAAAGGAATGCCCGCTCCAGATTGATGGAGCAGTCCAGCACCGAGTTGGAAGATCGCATCTTCCGTTCATATGGGGTCCTTGAATATAGCAGAATCATGGAATCCAAAGAAGCAGCCAACCGCTTATCAAATGTACGGCTGGGAATTGATTTAGGTCTTATAAACAACGTGTCCAGAAATATACTGAATGAACTGGTCATCCTTACCCAGCCTGGTTTCCTGCAGCAGTATGCAGAACGGAAACTTTCTGCCAGTGAACGCGATGTGCTGAGAGCTTCGTTGATCCGTGAAAGACTGCAATTAGAAAAGTAGATGGGAGGAAATTTTATATGATGTTTGGACGATTTACGGAAAGGGCACAAAAGGTATTAGCTCTATCACAAGAGGAAGCAGTAAGGTTAGGTCATAACAACATAGGAACCGAACATATTCTCTTAGGCCTAGTCCGTGAAGGGGAAGGCATTGCGGCAAAAGCTTTGCAATCCTTGGGTGTGGAAGTGTCCAATATCCAGGAGCAGGTAGAAGAATTGATTGGTGTCGGTAAACAACCGATGCAATCGATCCACTATACACCAAGGGCAAAAAAAGTGGTGGAACTGTCACAAGATGAGGCAAGGAAGCTGGGGCACTCCTACGTAGGAACCGAACATATCCTCCTTGGGCTCATTCGTGAAGGTGAAGGCGTTGCTGCCCGGGTACTGAACAACTTGGGTGTCAGCTTGAACAAAGCAAGGCAGCAGGTACTCCAGCTCTTAGGAAGCAATGAGTCACAAAGCGGTCGACAGGGAAGGAACGGACAGCAGTCCAATGCAAGCACTCCTACTCTTGATTCTTTGGCGAGGGACTTGACTGTCATCGCGAAAGAAGGAAAAATCGACCCGGTCATCGGTAGGACGAAGGAAATTGAACGTGTTATTCAGGTGTTAAGCCGCCGAACTAAAAACAATCCGGTCCTTGTAGGCGAACCTGGTGTCGGTAAAACAGCTGTAGCAGAAGGCCTTGCACAGCAGATTGTCGATAATGAAGTGCCGGAAATTCTGCGTGATAAACGTGTCATGACACTTGATATGGGAACAGTAGTAGCGGGCACGAAATACCGTGGTGAATTTGAGGATCGCCTGAAGAAGGTCATGGAGGAAATCCGCCAAGCAGGCAATATCATCTTATTCATTGATGAACTCCATACCCTGATTGGAGCCGGAGGTGCTGAAGGTGCCATCGATGCGTCCAACATCCTCAAACCTTCTCTTGCCAGGGGTGAATTACAATGCATCGGGGCAACAACTTTGGATGAATACCGCAAGTACATTGAAAAAGATGCGGCCCTCGAACGGAGGTTCCAGCCAATCCAAGTGGATGAACCTACCTTGGAGGAAACCATACAGATTTTAAATGGGCTGAGAGACCGATATGAAGCCCACCACCGTGTAACTGTTACAGATGAAGCAATTGAGGCTGCGGCACACCTTTCCAACCGCTATATTACGGACAGGTTCCTGCCAGATAAAGCAATTGACTTGATTGATGAGGCAGGATCGAAAGTGCGCCTCCGCTCCTATACTGTTCCACCTAATCTGAAAGAATTGGAACAGAAGCTGGAAGAAGTACGGAAGGAAAAGGATGCAGCCGTACAAAGTCAGGAGTTTGAAAAAGCCGCTTCTCTCAGGGATTCCGAACAACGGCTTCGTGAAGAGTTGGAGGAAACAAAGAAACAATGGAAAGAAAAACAGGGGCAGATAGCTTCTGAAGTAACCGTAGAAGATATAGCCAGTGTCGTGTCCATTTGGACAGGTGTACCGGTTTCTCGTCTGACCAAGGATGAAAGTGAGCGCCTGCTTCATATGGAAGATACCTTGCACAGTCGTGTGATAGGCCAAGAAGAAGCAGTGAATGCAATTTCAAAAGCCATACGCCGTGCTCGTGCTGGCTTGAAAGACCCGAAACGTCCGATCGGTTCATTTATCTTTCTGGGCCCTACCGGCGTAGGTAAGACAGAACTTGCCCGTGCTTTAGCAGAGAGTATGTTTGGTGAGGAAGACGCCATGATCCGAATTGACATGTCTGAGTATATGGAAAAGCATTCGACGTCCCGCCTGGTAGGTTCGCCACCGGGGTATGTGGGCTATGACGAAGGAGGCCAACTGACGGAAAAGGTGAGGACAAAACCATATTCTGTTGTCCTGCTTGATGAAATTGAAAAAGCCCATCCTGAAGTGTTCAATATACTGTTGCAGGTACTGGAAGATGGACGTCTCACTGATTCAAAAGGCCGGTTGGTAGATTTCCGCAATACCGTACTGATCATGACTTCCAACGTAGGGGCAAGTGAATTGCGCCGTAATAAGCATGTAGGCTTCAACTTGCAGGATGAGAATCAGGATTATAAAGATATGAAGTCTAAAGTGATGGATGAGATGAAGAAAGCATTTCGTCCGGAGTTCCTCAACCGGATTGATGAAACCATTGTCTTCCATTCATTAGAGAAAAAGCATATGAAAGATATTGTCACCTTGATGGTAGAGCAGCTGCGCAATCGCCTCAAGGAGCAAGAAATTGAATTTTCTCTAACCGATAAGGCAATTGAAAAAATTGCAAATGAAGGTTTCGATCCAGAGTACGGGGCTCGACCATTGCGCAGGTCCATTCAAAAGAATATTGAAGACCTGTTATCAGAAGAACTTCTCAAGGAAAACATCAGCAAAGGTGAGAAAGTGAAAGTTGGACTCAATAACAAAGGAGACTTCATCCTCCTCCCATAGATGACATCAGGAAAAGCCGGAAGCATTGTCTTCTGGCTTTTCCCCTAAATAGGGTTTTACGTAAAAATATAGGAAAATGTGGCATGCTTGTGGGAAAAACCTCATAAATTGATAGGAAGCTGTAACCTGTAAGGATGCGAATTTGTTTTATACTATAGTTAGTAAGAAAGGATAGAGTTCTTTGGCAAAAAGGAAAACAAAATATGTATGTCAGGAATGCGGCTATGAGTCCGCAAAGTGGATGGGCAAATGTCCCGGCTGTAACCAGTGGAATACAATGGCGGAGGAAATGGAAGCGGCAGCTGCCAACCAGCAGCGCTATTCCGGTGGAATCAGGTCTACTTCTGCCAAACCTGAAAGCATAACATCAATAGAATCTCGCGAAGAACCTAGAATGACGACCAATATGAAAGAGCTGAACCGCGTACTTGGCGGGGGAATTGTACCAGGGTCTCTTGTTTTGATTGGTGGTGACCCAGGGATAGGGAAATCTACATTACTATTACAGATCTCCTCCCAACTGGCTGGGAAAGGGCTGCCTGTTCTTTACATATCCGGTGAGGAATCTACGAGGCAGACAAAGCTTCGAGCTGACCGCCTAGGCGTAAAAGCAGATTTGCTGTATGTTCTCTCGGAGACGAACTTATATGATATATCAAGGCAGATTGAGGAAATAAAACCCTCCTTGGTTGTCATCGATTCCATACAGACAATATTCAGGGAGGAAGTTTCCAGCGCTCCGGGCAGTGTGTCTCAAGTTCGAGAAACGACAAGTGAACTGATGAAAATTGCCAAGACAAGCGGGGTTCCCATATTTATTGTCGGACATGTAACGAAAGAAGGCGCTATAGCAGGCCCTAGACTCTTGGAGCATATGGTGGATGCGGTGCTTTACTTTGAGGGGGAACGGCATCATACGTATCGGATTTTACGAGGAGTAAAAAACCGCTTTGGAAGCACCCATGAAATGGGGATCTTCGAAATGAAGGAAGAGGGTCTTCGAGAAGTGATGAATCCTTCTGAAATATTTCTGGAAGAACGGGCGGAAGGAGCTGCCGGTTCCACAGTGGTTGCCTCAATGGAAGGCACCAGACCTGTACTGGTAGAAATACAGGCATTGATCTCTCCAACTAGCTTCGGAAACCCACGCAGAATGGCTACCGGTATAGACAATAACCGTGTTCCTCTATTGATGGCAGTTTTGGAAAAAAGAGTCGGACTGATGCTGCAGAACCAGGATGCCTATATAAAAGTTGCGGGCGGTGTAAAGCTCGATGAACCTGCAATTGACTTGGCTGTCGCTGTAAGTATTGCCTCCAGTTTTCGCGACCAGCCGACCAAACCGGATGATATTTTCATTGGGGAAGTTGGACTGACAGGAGAAATTAGGCGTATCTCGCGGGTGGAGCAAAGAGTACAGGAGGCGGCAAAGCTAGGATTTAAACGTGTCTTCTGTCCGGCAAAGAACCTGGAAGGGTGGAATGTCCCAGAGGGGATAGAAGTGGTAGGAGTCAATACAGTTCAGGAAGCCCTGGATTTGGGTGTCTCCCGGTAAGCAGCCATACTCCGCAAACAGTATAAGGTAGGATGAAGGCTTTTTGTTTTGGAAGGGTTATTTTTAGTTTGAAAAGGTAATAATAAGGTTAGGAGGTGACGGTGGTGCTAAAATGGATTGTTCATTTATTTTTTGTTGTTTTAGGTGGTACCATTGGGTTTTTGTATATACCGTATATTATTTATCTGTTTGATTTTACAGAAGCAGGCTGGATTGCATCCCCCTATCTAGGTATGGTCGTCGGAGCAATTATATTCTTTCTTCTTTCGTACTGGCTTGCAGATTATATCGTAGGTTTTTTGAAATGGGTCGAGGATACGTTGATCAAGTTGCCAGCCGTTGATTTATTTTTTGGAAGTGTTGGTCTAATTGTTGGCTTGGTTATCGCTTATTTTGTCAATATGCCGCTCCAGGATATTAATATTGAAATCATTTCCCAGGTGCTTCCTTTCTTCATCATGATGCTGCTTGGTTACTTCGGCTTTCGTGTTGGCTTTCGCAGGAGGGATGAATTTGTCAATCTCTTGAATAAGAATCGCAAAGATAGAGAGAAGCGCAAGCCTGCTGAGAACGCAGATACTAGTCAATCGGATGGCAAGCCGAAGCCAAAGATATTGGATACAAGTGTTATTATTGACGGGCGGATCGCGGACATATGCCAGACTCATTTTCTTGAAGGGACGATTGTTATACCCCAATTTGTATTGGGGGAACTCCAGCATATCGCCGATTCTTCTGATACATTGAAACGTAATCGGGGTCGACGAGGGCTCGATGTTCTGAATAGAATGCAGAAAGAGCTGCCGGTTGATGTAGAGATTTATGATGGAGACTTTGAAGAAATTACGGAAGTGGACAGTAAACTGATTAAATTGGCCAAGGTGAATGATGGTGTGGTCGTTACCAATGACTTTAATTTAAATAAGGTATGTGATCTCCAAGGTGTGCCTGTGTTGAATATCAATGATCTTGCCAATGCAGTAAAACCAGTGGTATTACCTGGAGAAGAACTGGTGGTCCAAGTGATTAAAGATGGGAAGGAACATAACCAGGGTGTTGCTTATCTTGATGATGGGACAATGATTGTAGTAGAAGAGGGAAGAAATTATATCGGCAAGACGATTGAAGTTCTGATTACGAGTGTGTTGCAGACCTCAGCTGGCCGAATGATTTTTGCCAAACCAAAATTACTTGAAAAAGCTCAGTAAAAGAGGTATAACTTATAGAGGATATAGTAATTTATAAAAGTGATAACATAGGATTGTTATCACTTTTCTTAGCATTTATATAAAAACATTTACCATTTCTATTCAACTGTTTTTATAAAAGAAAGGGGTCACATCATGACAAAGGAAGTTCGTGTTCGCTATGCACCGAGCCCTACCGGTAATCTGCATATCGGAAACGCACGTACGGCATTATTCAATTACTTATACGCTAAACACTTCGATGGGAAGTTCATCATCCGCATTGAGGATACCGATGACAAACGAAATGTGGAAGGTGGAGAACAAAGCCAGCTGAAATACCTGAACTGGCTTGGGGTCGATTGGGACGAAGGAGCCGATATCGGCGGAGACTACGGACCATACCGTCAGACAGAGCGCCTTGAAATCTATAATAAATATGTAGATGAGCTCTTGGACAGGGGACTGGCTTACAAGTGTTATATGACGGAAGAAGAGCTTGAGGCAGAGCGGGAGGAGCAGCGTCAAAAGGGCGAAGTTCCTAAGTACTCTGGAGCCCACCGTGACCTGTCAGAGGAAGAAATCACCCGTTTTGAACAGGAAGGGCGTCAGCCAAGTATAAGGTTGCGTGTGCCGGAAAACCACAGTTATACTTTCCATGACCTTGTCCGTGGCAATATCACTTTTGAATCCAGTGATTTCGGCGACTGGGTAATTGTGAAGAAAAATGGAATTCCTACCTATAACTTTGCGGTAGCAATAGATGATCACTTAATGAAGATCTCTCATGTATTGCGAGGAGAAGAGCATATCTCCAATACACCAAAACAGATGATGGTCTATGAGGCCTTTGGGTGGGAAGCTCCACAATTCGGACATATGACCCTCATCCTCAATGAAGAAAGGAAGAAGCTGAGCAAACGTGATGAACATATCCTTCAGTTTATCGAACAGTACGATAGACTTGGCTATCTGCCAGAAGCTCTCTTCAATTTCATCACTTTGCTAGGCTGGTCTCCTGTTGGGGAGGAAGAGATATTTGATAAAGAAACATTGATTGATATCTTTGACCCGGACAGGCTCTCCACTTCAGCGGCTATTTTTGATCGACATAAATTAAAGTGGATGAACAATGAATATATCAAAGCAGCAGACCTTGATCGTGTGATTGATTTGGCTATGCCTCATTTGGTTGAGGCGGGTAGGGTATCTGCTGATATGGATGAAAAAACACGTGATTGGGCTGAAAAGGTTATCTCACTGTATCGTGAACAGCTTAGATATGGAGCGGAAATTGTAGAACTGACAGAGCTGTTCTTCCAGGAGGAGTTATCTTTTGACGAAGGAGCAATGGATGTATTGCAACAAGAGCAAGTACCTGAAGTATTACAGGTGTTTGCCGATAAACTAATCCACTTGGACGAATTCGAAAAAGATTCCATCAAGGCGCAAATCAAGGCGACCCAAAAAGAGACAGGACATCGGGGGAAAAAGCTTTTCATGCCTATCCGTGTTGCCACGACCGGTCAGACACATGGGCCTGAGCTTCCAACCGCCATTGAATTGATGGGCAGGGAAGCCATTGTACGCCGTCTCGATAAGGTACTGAAGCAGCTGGGAGCTTAAAGGGTTCACAATACGCCCGAAATGTAATATAGTAATTATAAATAGTGGAACGTTGACAAGGAAAAGTAGGAAACAACCGACTTACTCAGAGAGAACCACATTTGCTGCGAGTGGTTTTAAGCATTGTTTTCGAAGTGCCCCTTGGAGTCCGGCATGGAAAGCCTAGTACATGGCGGCGGAACTCTCCCGTTATGAGAGCATTGAGCCGGGAGGAGAGTGACCTCTTCTTCAAGCAGAGTGGAACCGCGCCAAAGCGTCTCTGTGTAGTCATTAATCTACACAGAGGCGCTTTTTATTCGTTCCATTAAGCTCGAGAGCTCAAGATAGTCCATGAATGAATCCACCATGAGTTTGGGAATGGCAAGGTTCTAAAGGTAAAATATACAGTCAGACTGCCCACCTGCCGCTTTACATGAAAGCGGGAAAGGTACAAGCGGCAAAGTTACTGGCAAAAGGGAATAAGGAGGAGAAACGATGGGTTTTTTCAAACGGATGAGAGAAGATATGGATGTAGTCTTTGAACAGGATCCTGCTGCAAGGTCCTATATTGAAGTAATGCTTACCTACTCGGGACTTCATGCTGTATGGGGACACCGCATTGCCCATGCTTTCTACAAAAGAAAGATGTTTTTCCTCGCCCGTCTCATTTCACAAATCAGCCGTTTCATCACAGGGATAGAGATACATCCAGGAGCAAAAATCGGCCGGCGGTTTTTTATTGATCATGGGATGGGAGTCGTTATAGGGGAGACATGCGAGATTGGCGATAATGTTACTGTGTTTCAAGGTGTTACCTTGGGTGGCACGGGAAAAGAAAAAGGCAAGCGTCATCCGACAGTAAAAGATTATGCCCTTATTGCAACTGGCGCCAAGGTGCTAGGTTCAATCACCATCGGAGAGAATGCAAAAGTAGGCGGTGGTTCCGTGGTGCTGAAGGACGTCCCGGACCATGCAACGGTAGTAGGCATTCCAGGCCGGGTGGTCAAACAGAATGGTGAAAAGGTGCGAAGAGATCTCGACCACCACAAAATTCCTGATCCAGTTGCAGACAGATGTGCTCATTTACAAAGGGAAATAGACGAATTGAGAGCGGAAATTGCCAGAATGAAAGAGGGTAAACAGTATGTCGATTAAAGTATATAATACATTAACGCGTCAGAAAGAGGAGTTTCAACCGATCGAAGAGGGCAGAGTGCGGATGTATGTATGTGGTCCTACCGTGTACAATTATATTCATATTGGGAATGCCCGCCCGGCTATTGTATTCGATACGGTAAGGAGATACTTGGAATATAAAGGTTATGAAGTGGATTATGTCCTGAACTTCACGGATGTGGATGACAAAATCATTAAAAGGGCAAATGAGCTCGGCGAAGGAGTCCAGACTGTTGCCGACCGCTATATTGATGCCTATCTGGAAGATGTCGGAGCATTAGGAGTCAAGAAGGCCACTTATAACCCAAGAGTAATGGAGACAATGGATGAAATTATTGCTTTCATTGCAGGCCTGATTGACAAAGGTTTTGCTTATGAAGCAGATGGAGATGTCTATTTTAAGCCCCGTGCGTTTAAAGAATACGGAAAGCTATCTCACCAGTCAATTGACGAACTGCGTTCCGGTGCCAGGATAAAGGTCGGGGAGAAGAAAGAAGATCCATTGGACTTTGCTTTGTGGAAAAAGGCAAAAGATGGCGAAATCGCTTGGGCATCACCATGGGGGCAAGGACGTCCTGGCTGGCATATCGAATGCTCTGCCATGGCGAAGAAATACCTTGGAGAGACAATTGACATTCATGCCGGGGGGCAAGATTTGGCTTTCCCGCACCATGAAAATGAGATAGCCCAATCTGAAGCAGGGAACGGAAAATCCTTCGCGAAATATTGGATGCACAATGGGTATATTAATATAGATAATGAAAAGATGTCGAAGTCGCTTGGCAACTTTGTGCTTACGAGAGACTTGATCTCGAAACATGACCCTCAAGTAGTCCGCTTCTTTATGCTGAGTGTCCATTACCGAAACCCGATCAACTTTACAGAGGAACTGCTGGAGAGTTCAGAAAATAGTCTTGATCGAATCAGAACCGCTTATCTTAATTTAGAGCATCGTAAGCAGTCTAGTATGAATCTAACTGACGACGAGCAGAAGTGGCTGGATAAGGTTGCAGGGCTGAAGCAGCAATTCGAGGCTGAAATGAATGATGACTTTAACACAGCCAACGCGATTTCTGTACTGTTCGACCTTACTAAGGAGGCAAACGTATACCTTGAATCCAATCAGACATCGGTTCCAGTGATTGAGGCATTCATGGAAGCGGCTGAGTCGTTTTCACAAGTTTTAGGGATTACCTTGGAACAGGAAGAGGACCTGCTTGATGAAGAGGTAGAGGCATTAATTGAAGAGCGCTCAGAGGCTAGGAAAAAACGCAACTTTGCTCGGGCAGATGAAATAAGGGATCTGCTGAAAGAGAGAAACATCATTCTGGAGGACACCCCTCAAGGAGTGCGCTGGAAGAGAGGATAACCATGGATCAAGATGTGAAGCAGATGAAAAGTTTGGCCCTCGCCTATATGGGGGATGCTGTGTTTGAAATGTATGTACGCGAATATTTATTGAAATCCGGCCAGGTAAAACCTAACCAATTGCATCAAAAAGCAGTTGGTTTTGTATCGGGGAAAGCCCAGGCAGCCGTAGTTCTGTATTGGTTGGACACCGATGCCCTCCAAGAAGAGGAGGAGCGTATCGTAGCGCGTGGCAGGAATGCCAAATCCGGTTCAACCCCAAAAAATACAAGTGTACAGACTTATCGCTACAGTACTGCCTTCGAAGCACTAATTGGTTATCATTATCTTTCCGGTAACCATGATCGTTTGGAGCAACTGCTGGCCCAAGCAGTGAATATAACTGAAAGGAGCAATCGGGATGGAACAACAGCAGGAGATGATCATCGGTAAAAACCCTGTGCTGGAAGCATTGAAATCAGGTAGGTCCGTTAACAAAGTCCTGGTTTCCGAACAGCTGAACCCTAAAGTACAGGGCAAAATCATCCACGAAAGCAAAGAAGCGGGAACTATCGTACAGAAAGTACCCAAAAATAAGCTGGATCAGGCAGCATCTGGAAATCATCAAGGTGTTATAGCATATGTGGCATCCTACCAGTATGCTTCCCTGGAAGACCTATTCAAGCGGGCGGAAGAAAAAAAGGAAGATCCCTTTTTTATTATCCTGGACGAGCTGGAAGACCCTCATAATCTAGGGTCGATTCTTCGTACAGCAGACGCAGCAGGAGTGCATGGTGTCATCATTCCAAAGCGGAGGTCCGTGGGTTTGACTGCTACGGTGGCAAAGACAGCAGCAGGAGCTATGGAGCATATACCTGTAGCCCGTGTTACTAATATCGCAAATACGATAGATGAATTGAAAGAGCGAAATGTTTGGGTAGTCGGTACAGAAGCAAATGCTACGGAGGATTATCGGCGGTTAGAAGGAACTCTCCCCCTTGCACTCGTCATTGGGAATGAAGGAAAGGGCATGAGCAGACTAGTGCAGAAGAAATGCGACTGGACGGTCAGCCTTCCAATGAGAGGGAAGGTTTCATCTCTTAATGCTTCTGTTGCTTGCAGCCTGCTACTATATGAGGTGTACCGTAAAAGGTTGCCGCTTGGTGAAGAGTAATGAATATACTGGTGGTTGACGGTTATAACGTCATAGGTGCATGGGGGGAATTGCAGAGGCTTAAAGAAAAGGATATGTCCCAAGCGCGCGACCGGCTGATTGATTTAATGGCTGAATATCAGGCTTATACTGGAATGAGGGTCATTATTGTATTTGACGCTTATTATGTGAGAGGTACGGCTTCCAAATTGGAGGCATATAAAGTAGAGGTTATATTCACCAAAGAAAAGGAAACGGCTGATGAATGTATTGAAAAGCTCGTAAAGGATCTCAAGAACGTACAGAACCAAGTGTATGTAGTAACTAATGATTATACAGAACAGCGCACCATTTTCAGCCGGGGAGCCCTCCGTAAATCTGCCAGGGAATTACTGATCGAATTAGGTAATATTGAGAGGGAAATAGAGGAGAACATCAAAACACATCAAAAAACAAGGCCACAGACAAAAATAGCTTTGAGTGACGAAGTGTTGAAAAAATTTGAAAAGTGGAGAAGAGGGGATGCATAGGCGATGCAAGTACTGTTATGCCGCATATTATCCCCTTTTTGGCATTGACTCTAGTAAAACGCTTACTGTATAATAATTCTAAATTGACTGTACGTGTCCAGGGGGGGCTATGTGGTGAGTGTCAAGCAGTTAGCGGCAGATGATTATAACTTGAGTATGCTTGATGATGATGAAATCCTTCGTTTAATTCATCAAGAGGATAGCAATGCATTGGATTTTCTCATAAATAAATACAAAAATTTTGTATGGGCCAAAGCGCGTACCTATTTCCTTGTAGGAGCAGATAAAGAGGATATCATTCAAGAGGGGATGATTGGCCTCTATAAGGCTATCCGGGATTATGATAAAGAGAAGCAGTCATCATTCAAGGCCTTTGCTGAGTTGTGTGTGACAAGGCAGATTATCACTGCGATCAAAACAGCTACAAGGCAGAAGCATATTCCCCTTAACTCCTATGTTTCGCTGGACAAGCCTATGTACGATGAGGAAACCGACAGAACATTGCTCGATGTGATTGCCGGTTCTAAAACAATAGACCCGCAGGAACTGCTGATAAACAGAGAAAAGTATGGAGATATGGAAAGCAGGTTATCCGAACTGTTAAGTGGTCTGGAAAAGCAAGTGCTTCATCTCTATTTAGATGGCCAAACCTATCAGGAGATTTCGGTGGTTCTCGACAGACATGTCAAATCCATCGATAATGCCTTGCAACGGGTGAAGCGAAAATTGGAGCAACTGATAGAAACGGAAAAAGTCAAATACTGACTGCTGCTATCATGGGCTGATTGACAGAGGTGCTGCCCCATGCTACATTAGAAAGTGTGTAAAAAAGGCCCTGAAACGGGGTGGTATAATGAGTAAGAAAATAGTTCTAGCGTGTGCAAATTGTTCTAACAGAAATTATTCGACAAATAAAAATGTATCTGCGCAGGGCACACGGCTAGAAGTAAAAAAATACTGTAAAATATGTGGTAAGCATACGATGCACCAAGAGACGAAGTGAACGCCCGGTTAAGGCAGAGTTTAGGGGGTACAGACATGTTCTCGTTTTTGAAGAATGTCTCCAGAGAGATGAAGAAGGTAAGTTGGCCGAAAGGAAAAGAATTGACTGCATACACGATTACGGTTATATCCACGGTGGCATTTGTAGCGGTTTTCTTTGCAATTGTCGATTTTGGAATTTCTCAGGCTTTGAACGCCTTCTTTGAATAAATACTAGAAAATTATGCTATAATGAAAATAAATATTCCTTTAAAAAAACCCGGCTGGACGGGTTTTTTAAATTGCCTCAAATTAGCAATTAGCAAGGTGCGGTACAGAATCGCCTTTGCTTGAGAATAGATGTCCGCCAAAAAAGTTAAGGGAGGGAAGGGCGAAAGCCGCCCTGATTAAATGGAGAAAAACTGGTATGTTATTCATACGTATTCCGGGTATGAAAACAAAGTGAAAATGAACTTGGAAAAACGAGTGGAGACAATGGGCATGGAAGATAAAATCTTTCGTGTGATCGTCCCGGAAGATGAAGAAACGGAAATAAAAGACGGGAAGCGGAAGGTCGTTAAGAAGAAGTCTTTCCCTGGCTATGTGCTGACAGAAATGATTATGACAGACGATTCCTGGTATGTCGTGAGAAACACGCCAGGTGTCACTGGATTCATCGGCTCCAGTGGAGGCGGGGCAAAGCCGACTCCACTACTCCCCGGGGAAGCAGAAGCCGTTCTGAAACGTATGGGAGTTGATGAAGCGCCGGTGCAGCTGGACTTTGACTTGAAAGAGCATGTCCGTGTCACAGATGGGCCGTTTACAGACTTTACAGGTACCATCGAACATATCGATCTGGATAAGCAGAAAATCAAAGTACATGTAAATATGTTCGGGAGAGAAACCCCAGTGGAGTTAGACTTCAATCAAATTGAAAAGCTCGGCTGATTATAAGTAAGCAAGAAAATTCAGCGGGGGACTTGCAATATTTCCTGAAACATGCTAAAATTCTTTTGTTATTCATGCTTGGCATTGAATATGGCAAATAGGAGTGGGAGGGTACCAGACAGGACCCTATTACCACATCACGGACTTTAAGGAGGTGTGTCTCGTGGCTAAAAAAGTAATCAAGCTAGTAAAACTGCAAATTCCAGCTGGAAAAGCAAACCCGGCACCGCCAGTAGGACCGGCATTGGGTCAAGCGGGTGTTAACATCATGGGATTCTGTAAGGAATTCAACGCACGCACGCAAGACCAGGCGGGTATGATTATTCCTGTTGAAATTACGGTGTTTGAAGACCGTTCATTTACATTTATTACTAAAACTCCACCGGCTGCTGTTCTGTTGAAGAAAGCGGCAGGCATTGAAACTGCTTCAGGGGAGCCTAACCGTAATAAAGTTGCTAGTGTTCAACGCGATCAAGTTAAGGAAATCGCTGAAACTAAAATGCAAGACCTTAACGCCGCTGATGTAGATGCAGCTATGCGCATGGTTGAAGGTACAGCCCGCAGCATGGGTATCACCATCGAAGATTAATGATTGATTAATACGGTGCAGGTTGCGAGTGACATGCCATTACCCGCAACCTTTTTCGTAAGATTGACAGCATTTCGGGGAACTCCTTGGAATGTCTGTCATTCTAAGCTTTATAAAAGTGTTTTGCTTTTATAAGTGGGAGGTCTTACCGTTATAACCACAATAGAGGAGGAATAATATGGCAAAAACAGGCAAAAAACATCAAGAAGCTCTAAAGCTTGTTGATCGTTCAAAAGCATATGATATAAAAGAAGCAGTCGCTTTGGCAAAAGAAGCTTCCAAAGCTAATTTTGATGAAACTGTCGAAGCTGCATTCCGTTTAGGTGTGGATCCTAAGAAAGCTGACCAGCAATTGCGTGGAGCAATGGTGCTTCCGCACGGAACTGGTAAAACACAGCGTGTATTGGTATTCGCCAAAGGCGATAAAGCCAAAGAAGCTGAAGCAGCTGGAGCAGATTATGTAGGAGAAGAGGAATACATCAATAAAATCAACCAAGGATGGTTTGAATTTGATGTGATTGTTGCCACTCCTGACATGATGGCTGAAGTTGGTAAGCTGGGACGTGTGTTGGGACCGAAAGGCCTGATGCCTAATCCTAAAACCGGAACAGTGACTTTCGACGTGGAAAAAGCTGTTAAGGACGTTAAAGCCGGACAGGTTGAGTACCGTGTGGACAAGTCCGCCAACGTACATGTACCTATCGGCAAACTTTCATTCGAAGATGATAAACTGGTGGACAACTTTGCTGCTCTTGCGGAGCAACTGGTAAAAGTGAAGCCGCAAAGCGCTAAAGGCACATACATGAAGAATGTTTCTATCGCTTCTACTATGGGTCCTGGAATCAAGGTCGATGTATCCAACTACCGCTAATCGGTTGTTGACATCCTGATTTCTATCCAGTATAATGAAAAATGTTGTGAATTGAATACGTTGTACCGTAGACAGCAGGGGCGATAATACGCTTAATATCCTGCCGAGGTGTTTTAATACAGATGTGAAAGTCACCTATGTGATTTTTCCGTTTGTAATATAAAGCTCCCATGTCTACATGGGAGCTTTTCTAATATATCCATTGGTCAGGAAGGTGCTCCCTGCACCATGCGGATTTCTCGAACGGTATGATGAATGCTAACAGGAGGTGGAATAATGTCTAACGTAATTGAGCAGAAAAAACAGGTTGTAGAAGAAATTACAGAGAAGTTTCAAAAGAGCCAAACATCTGTACTAGTGGATTACCGTGGTCTTGATGTTGCTGAAGTAACACAGCTGCGTAAAGAGCTTCGTGACGCAGGCATCGACTTCAAAGTCTACAAGAATACGATGACCCGTCGTGCGGTTGAGTCTGCTGAACTGACAGAATTGAATGATCTGCTTACAGGACCAAACGCTCTGGCTTTCAGTAATGACGACGTTGTAGCTCCGGCTAAGATCCTGAATAACTTCGCCAAAGATCATGACGCATTGGAAATTAAAGGTGGCGTTATTGAAGGAAAGGTTGCAACAGTTGATCAATTGAAAGAACTTGCAGAACTTCCAAACTATGAAGGTATGGTCTCCATGCTTCTTAGTGTACTACAAGCTCCAGTTCGTAACTTTGCTTATGCTGCCAAAGCAGTTTCTGAGCAAAAAGAAGAACAAGGGGAATAAGGTGAACAGCGGCCATTGTGCCGATCCAGTTCGTTTCAATAAAAAATATATTATAAAACCAGGAGGAATTTTATCATGAATAACGAGCAAATCATTGATGCGATTAAAGAAATGTCCGTTCTTGAACTGAATGACTTAGTTAAAGCAATCGAAGAAGAATTTGGTGTAACTGCAGCAGCTCCAGTTGCAGCAGCAGGTGCAGCAGCAGGCGGAGAAGCAGCAGAAGAGCAAACTGAATTCGACGTAGTATTGACTGGTGCCGGTGCTTCTAAGATCAAAGTTGTTAAGGCAGTTCGTGAAATCACTGGTCTTGGCCTGAAAGATGCTAAAGACTTGGTAGATAACGCTCCTAAACCAGTTAAAGAAGGCATCTCTAAAGAAGAAGCTGAAGAAATTCAAGGCAAGCTTGAAGAAGCTGGCGCTGAAATCGAAGTTAAGTAATAACCTATTAATTACATGTAAGCTCGTCGTGCTACGGCGGGCTTTCTATATCTTATCGGCGAAATCTGTTTTGCCGGCTCCGACGCAATCCCACTATCTGGTTTCCCTCCAGTGTAAAGCGTCAAACTAGGAGCTCTGAAATAGGATGACCCTGGTCCATTAAATATAAATCTTCTTATCCAATAATTAAAAAGTAGGTGCCCATATGGCTGAGCATTACTTTTCAAACAAACCCCAATCAAAAAGTTCACCCAAAACTTGGAAATATAAATTGAGGAGTAAGGTTTATACTTTCACAAGCGATGTGGGAGTGTTTTCCAAAAATGATGTGGATTTCGGTTCACGTTTATTAATAGAGAATTTTTCCGCTCCGGGACGCTCCGGAGATCTATTGGATCTTGGCTGTGGCTACGGTCCTATTGGAATTGCTATAGCAGATGCTTACTCGGAAAGAAGAGTTGTCATGGCTGATATCAATCAAAGAGCACTCGGATTAGCGGAGCAGAACGCGAAACAGAACAATGTTGGCAATGTGGAATTTGTATATAGCGACTTGCTTTCCGGCCTGCAGAATCGTTCGTTTGCGGCAGTGATTACCAACCCTCCGATCAGAGCAGGGAAAAAGGTAGTGCATCAATTGTTTGAAGACGCAAAGGAAGCGTTGTATGCCAATGGGGAATTATGGGTGGTCATCCAAAAGAAACAAGGTGCGCCATCAGCAAAGAATAAATTAGAAGAATTATTCGGAGAAACTGAAGTGGTGGCGAAAGACAAAGGGTACTATATATTAAAGGCCCTAAAAATTTGACGACAAATTCTCATGATGGTATGATTGATAAATGCTAACATGGCGATTCCTTTGTCAATATATATTTTTATCGAATTATGACGTATATTCCATTGTTGAACGGGGAAGATGGTAAAGTTAAGAGTAAGTAAAACTGGAATCCCCTGTCAAAAGAATGACATTGACTGCCGCACGAGAATGGTGGAGGGCAGAGGAATCTGCTGCACATTCATAGATTTATGATTTTACTTGAAAACCGGTTATCCGGCAAGTATAAGACGGTATTAAAACGATCCTGAATGATTGCAAATTCAGGCTTGTTTTTCAAATATAATATTCATTTCAGTAGAAAATTTCTACAAAATGCTTGATTTAAGGGGTGAAGCAGTTGACAGGTCAACTAGTTCAGTATGGACGGCACCGCCAACGCAGAAGCTACGCGCGTATCAGCGAAGTTTTGGAACTGCCAAATTTAATCGAGATTCAAACCGCTTCCTATGAGTGGTTCTTGGAAGAAGGGCTTAGGGAAATGTTCAAAGACATTTCTCCTATTGAAGATTTCACTGGAAATCTATCTCTTGAATTTGTCGACTACAGCTTAGGTGAACCAAAGTATTCCGTGGAAGAATCAAAGTCACGGGATGTCACCTATAATGCTCCGCTTCGCGTGAAGGTCCGTCTCATAAATAATGAAACCGGCGAAGTGAAAGAGCAGGAAGTCTTTATGGGAGATTTCCCTCTGATGACAGATACGGGAACATTTGTGATTAATGGGGCTGAACGAGTGATCGTCTCACAGCTCGTCCGTTCACCTAGTGTCTATTTCAACCAGAAGATTGATAAAAACGGGAAACGGGGAATCGGCGCTACAGTCATCCCTAACCGAGGTGCTTGGCTGGAATTCGAGACAGACGCCAAAGATGTTGCCCATGTCCGCATTGATCGAACACGCAAATTGCCGATAACCGTGCTATTGCGTGCACTTGGCTTTGGTACAGACCAGGAAATCATCGATCTGATCGGAGAGAATGAATACCTTAAAAATACATTAGAAAAAGATAACACAGAGACTTCAGAAAAGGCTCTCTTGGAGATCTATGAACGCTTGCGTCCTGGTGAACCACCTACCGTGGAAAATGCGAAAAGTCTGCTGGTTTCCCGCTTCTTCGACCCGAAGCGATATGACTTGGCGCGTGTCGGACGTTATAAGATGAACAAGAAATTGCATCTTAAAAACCGCCTTTTCAATCAGGTGTTGGCTGAAAATATCGTGGATCAAGAAACGGGAGAGGTTCTTGCCCAAAAAGGGGATAAGCTGGAACGTAAACTGTTGGATAAAATCATTCCGTATCTCGAGGACGAAGAAGCTCGTCTTGGCGAGAAGGTGCTCGAGCCGAATGATGGAGTTTTAGAGGACACAATCCCACTCCAATCTATCAAGATAGTTGACCCGACTGATCCTAACGGCGAAAGGGAATTGAATGTGATCGGCAATGCAAATGTGCCGAAAGATGTAAAACATATCACGCCGGCCGATATCCTTTCTTCTGTCAGCTATTTCTTCAACTTGCTTCATGAGGTTGGCGGCACAGATGATATCGACCATCTTGGAAATCGGCGCCTCCGATCAGTCGGAGAACTGCTGCAGAATCAGTTCCGTATTGGCTTGTCACGGATGGAACGTGTGGTCAGAGAGAGAATGTCCATTCAGGATACCTCAAGTATCACACCACAACAGCTGATCAATATCAGGCCTGTAATTGCGTCGATCAAAGAATTCTTTGGTAGCTCGCAGTTATCCCAGTTTATGGATCAGACCAATCCACTTGCTGAACTGACCCATAAACGCCGCCTTTCCGCATTGGGGCCGGGTGGTCTGACAAGAGAACGTGCCGGCTTCGAAGTTCGTGACGTCCACTACTCGCACTATGGCCGTATGTGCCCGATTGAGACGCCTGAGGGGCCGAATATCGGCTTGATCAACTCCTTGTCCAGTTACGCAAAGGTGAATGAGTTCGGGTTTATTGAAACTCCATATCGTCGTGTGGACCCTGAGACAGGAAAGGTTACCGCACAGATTGATTACCTGACAGCCGATGAGGAAGATAACTATGTAGTAGCACAGGCAAACGCCGAATTGAATGAGGATGCAACATTTGCAAGCGAGGAGGTCATCGCCCGCTTCCGTGGTGATAACACCGTTGTTAAACGGGAACAGATCGACTACATGGACGTATCTCCAAAGCAGGTTGTTTCTGCGGCTACGGCATGTATTCCTTTCTTGGAAAATGATGACTCCAACCGCGCATTGATGGGTGCGAACATGCAACGGCAGGCTGTGCCTTTGATGCAGCCAGAATCCCCTATAGTCGGTACTGGAATGGAATACGTAAACGGCAAGGACTCCGGTGCTGCAATTATCTGCCGCCACGACGGTATTGTGGAGAGTGTGGAGGCTAAGACAGTGGTGGTGCGCCGTGTTTCTGAAGTGGACGGAAAAGAAGTCGAAGGAGATACAGACAAGTACACCTTGCAGAAATTCATTCGTTCAAACCAAGGTACTTGTTACAACCAACGTCCAATCGTAAGTGAGGGCGACCGGGTGACTAAAGGAGAAGTCCTGGCTGATGGCCCTTCCATGCAGGATGGGGAATTGGCATTAGGCAAAAACGTTTTGGTCGGTTTTATGACCTGGGAAGGTTATAACTACGAGGATGCCATCATTATGAGTGAAAGACTTGTAAAAGATGACGTCTACACTTCCATTCATATTGAAGAATATGAATCAGAGGCTCGTGACACGAAGTTGGGACCTGAGGAAATCACTAGAGACATCCCGAATGTCGGGGAAGATGCCTTGAAGAATCTAGATGAGCAAGGAATCATCCGTGTCGGTGCTGAAGTGACAGATGGAGACATCCTGGTGGGCAAGGTCACTCCTAAGGGTGTAACCGAGTTGTCTGCGGAAGAACGACTCCTTCATGCTATTTTTGGCGAAAAAGCAAGAGAAGTTCGTGATACTTCGTTGAGAGTACCTCATGGTGCTGGCGGAATTGTCCTCGACGTGAAAATTTTCCATCGTGAGGATGGAGATGAACTGCCGCCGGGCGTAAATCAGCTGGTTCGCGTTTATATTGTGCAGAAGCGGAAGATAAACGAAGGTGACAAAATGGCTGGTCGTCACGGTAACAAAGGTGTTATTTCAAAGATCCTTCCAGAAGAAGATATGCCTTATCTTCCTGATGGGACACCAATCGATATCATGCTTAACCCACTGGGTGTACCATCGCGTATGAATATCGGACAGGTGTTTGAGCTGCACCTTGGAATGGCTGCTAGAGAATTAGGCCTGCATGTGGCAACCCCGGTATTTGACGGAGCGAGAGAAGAAGATGTCTGGGAAACACTGGAAGAGGCTGGTATGCCAAGGGATGCTAAAACGATCCTTTATGATGGCCGCAGTGGTGAACCTTTTGATAACCGTGTATCAGTCGGAGTCATGTACATGATCAAACTGGCCCACATGGTTGATGATAAATTGCACGCACGTTCAACTGGACCATATTCACTCGTTACCCAACAGCCGTTGGGTGGTAAAGCACAGTTCGGTGGACAGCGTTTTGGTGAAATGGAGGTATGGGCACTGGAGGCTTACGGTGCTGCATATACCCTGCAAGAAATTCTAACGGTGAAGTCGGATGATGTCGTTGGTCGTGTGAAGACCTACGAATCGATTGTCAAAGGCGACAACGTTCCGGAGGCAGGGGTTCCTGAATCCTTCAAAGTATTGATAAAAGAACTTCAGAGTCTCGGAATGGACGTCAAAATGCTATCAAGTGATGAAGAAGAAATTGATATGCGTGAACTGGAAGAAGAAGATACACAGGCGGCTAGCAAGTTGAACTTGGAAGTCGGAGAAAATCAATAGTTGGCGGAAATGATCCCGGACTCCGGGATCCCCAGCCAGCTTTTTGCTTAATTAAAGATAAGCCAAAGGATAAAACGGGACACTTTAAGGGAGGTAGGCCCTTTGCTAGATGTAAATAACTTTGAGTATATGAAAATCGGTTTAGCATCATCGGAAAAAATCCGTTCATGGTCTTACGGAGAGGTGAAAAAACCGGAAACAATCAATTACCGGACGCTGAAGCCAGAGAAAGACGGCTTATTCTGTGAGCGTATTTTCGGGCCGCAGAAAGACTGGGAATGCCATTGTGGCAAGTACAAACGGGTACGATATAAAGGTGTGGTCTGTGATAGGTGCGGCGTGGAAGTAACCAAATCCAAGGTCCGCAGGGAAAGAATGGGCCATATTGAATTAGCTGCCCCTGTATCACATATTTGGTATTTTAAAGGGATCCCGAGCCGTATGGGTCTTGTTCTCGATATGTCTCCACGAGCTTTGGAAGAAGTTATCTATTTTGCGGCCTATATTGTAACAGATGCAGGTGATACTCCTTTAGAGAAGAAACAGCTTCTTTCCGAAAAGGAATACCGCTCTTATTATGATAAGTACGGTAAATCCTTCAAGGCCCAGATGGGTGCTGAAGCAATTCGCAAACTTCTGCAGGACATTGATCTGGAGAAAGAAGTAGACGCCTTGCGTGAAGAGCTGAAGACGGCTCATGGCCAGAGAAGGACTCGTGCAATCAAGCGTTTGGAGGTACTCGAGTCTTTCCGTAATTCCGGCAATGATGCCTCCTGGATGGTGCTGGATGTTCTGCCGGTCATCCCTCCTGAGATTCGTCCAATGGTACAGCTTGATGGCGGTCGTTTTGCCACATCTGATTTAAATGATTTGTACCGTCGAGTGATCAACCGGAATAACCGTCTGAAGCGCTTGCTTGACCTAGGTGCACCTAGCATCATCGTCCAAAATGAAAAGCGTATGCTGCAGGAAGCAGTCGATGCTCTTATTGATAACGGCCGGAGAGGACGCCCTGTAACTGGTCCTGGTAACAGACCATTGAAATCACTGTCCCACATGCTGAAAGGGAAACAGGGGCGTTTTCGTCAGAATCTGCTCGGTAAACGTGTAGACTATTCAGGTCGTTCTGTTATCGTTGTCGGCCCACACTTGAAAATGTACCAATGCGGACTGCCGAAAGAAATGGCATTGGAATTGTTTAAGCCATTCATTATGAAAGAATTGGTGGAAAGAGGAATCGCTCATAACATCAAGTCTGCAAAACGTAAAATCGAGCGTGTGCACCCTGAAGTCTGGGATGTGCTTGAGGAAGTCATCAAGGAGCATCCAGTATTGCTTAACCGTGCGCCAACTCTGCACAGGCTGGGAATCCAGGCGTTTGAACCGACTCTTGTTGAGGGGCGCGCTATCCGCCTTCACCCACTAGTGTGTACAGCCTATAATGCTGACTTTGATGGAGACCAAATGGCCGTTCACGTTCCATTATCGGCAGAGGCCCAAGCAGAAGCCCGCATATTGATGCTGGCAGCTCAGAACATTCTTAATCCTAAGGATGGTAAACCTGTTGTTACGCCTTCCCAGGACATGGTGTTGGGTAACTATTACCTTACATTGGAGAGAGAAGGTGCGATTGGTGAAGGTAAGGTTTTCAAAGATATCAACGAGGCGCTTCTATCCTATCAGAATGGGTATGTCCACCTTCACACTAGGATTGCAGTTCAGGCTGCTAGTCTGAAAAACAAAACCTTTACACAAGATAATCAGAACAAATTATTGCTGACGACGGTCGGGAAACTGGTGTTCAATGAAATCCTGCCGGAATCCTTCCCGTATATTAACGAGCCTACTCAAAGCAATCTTGAAGACGAAACACCTGACAAGTACTTTGTAGACAGTAATGAAAATGTCAAAGAAGTAATCCAATCCAGAGAAATTATCAAACCTTTCAAGAAAGGTTTCCTGGGTGATATTATCGCTGAAGTATTCAAACGGTTTAAGATCAGTGAAACTTCTAAAATGCTTGACCGTATGAAGGATCTTGGTTTCAGTTATTCTACGAGAGCTGGAATGACTGTCGGTGTTTCTGATATTGTGGTGCTTGCTGAAAAAGAAGGCATCCTTGATGAAGCGCAGAAGAAAGTGGATAACGTGTTGAAACAGTTCCGCCGTGGTCTTATCACTGATGAGGAACGGTATGACCGGGTCATTGCAGTCTGGTCTCAGGCAAAAGACACGATTCAGGATAAATTGATGCAGTCCTTGAGTCCTCGAAATCCTATTTTCATGATGAGTGACTCAGGTGCGAGGGGTAACGCGTCCAACTTCACACAGCTGGCGGGGATGCGTGGTCTGATGGCCAACCCGGCTGGTAAGATCATTGAGCTGCCGATCAAGTCCAGTTTCCGTGAAGGTCTCACTGTATTGGAGTACTTTATCTCCACCCACGGGGCTCGTAAGGGGCTTGCTGATACAGCATTGAAAACGGCCGACTCCGGTTATCTCACCAGAAGGCTGGTTGACGTTGCCCAGGATGTTATTGTTCGTGAAGAGGATTGTGGTACAGATCGAGGCTTGAACGTTTCTGCCCTGACTGAAGGTACGGAACTGATCGAACCTCTGGTCGACCGTTTAATTGGACGTACCGCCTTCCAGACTGTCAAACATCCGGAAACCGGCAATGTGATTGTTGAATACGACACAGTCATTTCTGAGGATCAGGCAAAACAGATTGAAGAAGCAGGTATTGAAAATGTGATTATCCGTACCGCATTTACTTGTAACACTAAACACGGAGTTTGTAAGAGGTGTTATGGCCGCAACCTTGCGACCGGCGATGAGGTTGAGGTTGGTGAGGCAGTTGGTATTATTGCTGCACAATCCATCGGTGAACCAGGTACACAGCTTACCATGCGTACATTCCATACCGGCGGGGTGGCTGGTGATGACATCACACAGGGTCTGCCGCGTATTCAGGAGATCTTTGAAGCCCGTAATCCAAAAGGTCAGGCAGTCATCACTGAAGTACAAGGAAGTGTACTGGAGATTAAGGAAGTCAAAGATAAGCAGGAAATCGTCATCCAAGGCGATGTCGAACAACGTTCTTATCCAGTTCCATATAATGCCCGGATAAAAGTGACAGTGGGTGATGAGGTCCAAGCTGGGCAGGAGCTTACAGAAGGTTCTGTAGATCCGAAAGAGCTCCTGCGGATTAAAGGTATTGAAGGAGTCCAGGACTACCTGCTTAAGGAAGTACAAAAAGTTTACCGTATGCAGGGTGTGGAAATCGGCGATAAACACGTTGAAGTGATGGTTCGCCAGATGATGCGCAAGGTCCGTGTAGTCGATGCCGGAGATACTGAAGTTCTTCCTGGATCTTTACTCGAACTGCATCAATTCCGCGATGCAAACCATGAAGTTCTGGTGAATGGAGAGTCTCCTGCTACCGGGAAACCCGTATTACTCGGAATCACAAAGGCTTCCCTTGAGACCGATTCGTTCTTATCTGCGGCATCCTTCCAGGAAACAACACGTGTCCTGACAGATGCTGCTATTAAAGGAAAGCGCGATGAGCTATTAGGTCTGAAAGAGAATGTTATTATCGGTAAGTTGGTCCCGGCTGGCACAGGGATGCAGCAATACCGCTCAGTTGAAGCGGATGTTGATGAGCCAATTGAGGAAACCGAAGAAACAGAAACAATTCAATAAACGGAATGGAGGTTCCGGTCTATCCGGAACCCCGTCCGCTTATTTACATGAGGAAACAAGTGTTGAATCAGGAAGCATAAAAAATCTATTTTATGTTGACACGCCATTGGGTGAGTGATAAACTATCCTAGGTGCTTCCGATATGCTTGTTGCTTTGGAGGATATACGGATATGTCTTATGAAAAAGTAACGCAAGTTCAATCACGTGTGATTATTGGAACGAAGCAAACACTCAAAGCTATGAAAAATGGCGAAATAAGTGAAGTGATTATTGCTGACGATGCTGATCCAAAAATAACACAAAAAGTTGCAAGTTTAGCCAAAGAATTGAATATACCATGCGATCGGGTTGATTCAATGAATGAGCTTGGAGCTGCTTGCGGCATAGAGGTTGGCGCATCTACAGCAGCAATAAAACAATCCTAGTTTTGGCGGGATTTCCCGCGAAAGCTTTGTTTTTGCCAAAAGATGAACCACCTGGACATGTGGGATTACAAAAGCCACAATTGGCGGGTGGTGCTAGGTTTCAGAGTAAACCGAACTTATGTTAAGAAAGGAGGAAACATAAATGCCTACAATTAATCAGCTAGTACGTAAAGGTCGTGTGAGCAAGCCGAAGAAGTCTGACTCCCCAGCACTCAACAGAGGGTACAACAGCTTCAAGAAAAAGTTCACCAACCAAAACTCTCCTCAAAAACGCGGAGTTTGTACTCGTGTGGGTACACTGACACCGAAGAAACCGAACTCGGCTCTTCGTAAATATGCTCGTGTGCGTCTTTCCAATAACATGGAAGTAACTGCATACATCCCAGGGATTGGCCACAATCTTCAGGAGCATAGTGTTGTTCTTCTGCGCGGAGGACGTGTAAAAGACCTTCCTGGTGTACGTTACCATATTGTACGTGGTGCACTTGACACAGCAGGAGTAGAAGGTCGTGCACAAGGCCGTTCCAAGTACGGGACAAAACGACCTAAGAAATAAGATGTCAAACGAAAACAAACAGGAAAGGAGGGGGACATATGCCACGTAAAGGACCAGTACCTAAACGCGATGTCTTGCCAGATCCACTATATAAGTCAAAGTTAGTTACCCGTTTAATCAACCAAATCATGATTGATGGAAAACGCGGTAAAGCCCAAAAAATTCTTTATAATGCATTCGATCTTGTAGCTGAAAGAAGCGGTCAAAATGCAATGGAAGTATTTGAACAGGCGATGAAAAACGTTATGCCAGTACTCGAAGTTAGAGCCCGCCGTGTTGGTGGTTCAAACTATCAAGTACCAATGGAGGTTCGCCCTGAGCGCCGCCAGGCTTTAGGACTACGCTACATCGTCAACTACTCCCGTCTTCGCGGAGAGAAAACGATGGAAGAGCGCCTAGCAAACGAAATCCTGGATGCTTCCAACAACACTGGGGCTGCAGTGAAGAAACGTGAAGAAATGCATAAAATGGCTGAAGCTAACAAAGCATTTGCTCACTACCGCTGGTAATACTACCAAATTAAAAGCTTTCAAGAGAAGGGAGAAGAATACATGGCTAGAGAGTTCTCCTTGGAAAAGACGCGTAATATTGGTATTATGGCACACATTGATGCAGGTAAGACCACCACTACCGAGCGTATTCTTTTCTACACAGGACGTATTCACAAAATCGGTGAAACCCACGAAGGTGCTTCTCAGATGGACTGGATGGAGCAGGAACAAGAGCGCGGAATCACGATTACTTCCGCAGCAACCACTGCTCAGTGGAAGGGCCACCGTGTAAACATTATCGACACACCAGGACACGTAGACTTCACAGTTGAAGTTGAACGTTCCCTCAGAGTGTTGGATGGTGCTGTAACAGTTCTTGATGCCCAATCAGGTGTTGAGCCTCAAACAGAAACCGTTTGGCGCCAGGCTACCACATATGGTGTGCCGCGTATCGTGTTTATCAATAAGATGGATAAAGTAGGTGCGGATTTCGAGTATTCCACTGGAACTCTGCAAGACCGACTTGGTGCTAATGCCCATCCGGTCCAACTTCCTATCGGTGCTGAAGATGAATTCGAAGGAATCATCGACCTTGTTACCATGGAAGCCTACTATTATGAAGATGATCTTGGAACACGCGCAGAGGCTCGTGAGATTCCCGCTGAATACAAGGAAAAAGCAGAAGAACTTCGCGCAAGCCTGGTTGAAGCAGTTTCTGAACTTGATGAAGACTTGATGATGAAGTTCCTCGAAGGGGAGGAAGTCTCCAACGAAGAACTGAAAAATGTAATCCGTCAAGCTACCCTGAACGTAGAATTCTACCCTGTATTCTGCGGCTCCGCCTTCAAAAACAAAGGCGTTCAGCTGGTGTTGGATGGTGTCCTTGATTATCTTCCAGCTCCGACCGATGTACCACCTATCGAAGGTATTATACCTGGCTCTGAAGAGAAAGTAACTCGCCCATCCAGTGATGATGCACCTTTCTCTGCATTGGCATTCAAAGTTATGACTGACCCATATGTTGGTAAACTTACATTCTTCCGTGTTTATTCCGGTACACTTGATTCTGGTTCTTATATCAGAAACTCTGTGAAGGATAAGCGTGAACGTGTAGGGCGAATCCTGCAGATGCATGCTAACTCACGTGAAGAGATCTCCACTGTATACAGTGGTGAAATTGCCGCTGCAGTTGGTTTGAAAGATACCTCAACCGGTGATACATTGTGTCATGAAAAAGACTTGGTCATCCTTGAATCCATGGATTTCCCTGAACCGGTAATCTCTGTAGCTATCGAGCCTAAGACAAAGGCCGACCAGGATAAAATGGCTATTGCTCTTGGCAAGTTGGCTGAAGAGGATCCGACTTTCAAGACAGAGACGGACGTGGAAACTGGCCAGACAATCATCTCCGGAATGGGTGAACTTCACCTTGACATCATCGTGGACCGTCTGAAGCGTGAATTCAAAGTAGAAGCAAATGTTGGCGCTCCAATGGTTGCTTATCGTGAGACCATCCGTACTTCTGCTGAAGTTGAAGGTAAGTTCGTACGTCAGTCCGGTGGTCGTGGACAGTATGGTCACGTTTGGGTCAAATTTGAACCAAACGAAGAAGGCGCCGGCTTTGAATTTGAAAATAAAATCGTTGGTGGGGTTGTACCGCGTGAATATATTCCATCTGTCGAAGCAGGAATCAAAGAGTCTGCAGAGAATGGTATTCTTGCAGGATATCCTCTGATTGATTTTAAAGCTACATTGTATGATGGAAGCTACCATGACGTTGACTCCAACGAGATGGCATTTAAAGTTGCTGGTTCCATGGCGTTGAAGGCTGCTAAAGCTAAGACCCAACCGGTAATCCTCGAGCCTGTCGTAAAAGTGGAGATTGTCATTCCTGAGGAGTATATGGGTGACATCATGGGTGACGTAACCTCCCGTCGTGGACGTGTGGAAGGTATGGATTCCCGTGGACAGCAACAGCTAGTCAATGCATTTGTCCCATTGTCTGAAATGTTCGGTTATGCAACTGCTTTGCGCTCCAATACACAGGGCCGCGGAACTTATACAATGACCTTCGACCACTATGAAGAAGTGCCGAAGAGCATTGCTGAAGAAATTATCAAGAAAAACGCTGGTGAATAATTGATTTTTTCTTCAATCTAAAGTATAACTTTTAGTAAAGGCTGAGAGATTATGACCATTCTATTTTCTTGGCTGTATATAAATGCTAAAAACTTTCATTTAATTAAAGGAGGAACTATAAATGGCTAAAGAAAAATTCGATCGCTCCAAAAGTCACGTGAACATTGGAACAATTGGTCACGTTGACCACGGTAAAACAACTCTTACTGCTGCTATTACTTCTGTAATGCACAAGAAATCCGGTAAAGGTTCCGCTATGGCCTATGACCAGATCGACGGAGCTCCAGAAGAAAAAGAGCGCGGGATTACTATTGCTACTTCCCACGTAGAGTACGAAACAGATACCCGTCACTATGCACACGTTGACTGCCCAGGTCACGCTGACTATGTTAAAAACATGATCACTGGTGCTGCACAGATGGACGGAGCTATCCTGGTTGTTTCTGCTGCAGATGGTCCAATGCCACAAACTCGTGAGCACATCCTGCTTTCCCGTAACGTAGGTGTACCTTCTATCGTTGTATTCCTGAACAAAACAGACATGGTAGACGATGAAGAGCTGCTCGAATTAGTAGAAATGGAAGTGCGTGATCTTCTTACAGAATACGACTTCCCTGGTGATGATGTACCAGTAATAAAAGGTTCTGCTCTGAAAGCTCTTGAAGGAGATGCTGAGTACGAGGAAAGAATCGTTGAATTGATGGCTGCAGTCGACGAATACATTCCGACTCCAGACCGTGACAAAGATAAGCCATTCATGATGCCTGTCGAGGACGTATTCTCCATCACTGGCCGTGGTACAGTTGCAACTGGCCGTGTTGAACGTGGTGAAGTTAAAGTAGGGGACGAAGTAGAAATCATCGGCCTTGCTGAAGAATCTTCTAAAACTACTGTAACTGGTGTTGAGATGTTCCGTAAGCTTCTTGACTATGCAGAAGCTGGTGACAACATCGGTGCACTTCTACGTGGTGTAGCTCGTGATGACATCAACCGTGGCCAAGTTCTTGCTAAGCCTGGTTCTATCACTCCACACACAAAGTTTAAAGCAGAAGTTTACGTTCTTTCTAAAGAAGAAGGTGGACGTCACACTCCATTCTTCGCCAACTACCGTCCACAGTTCTACTTCCGTACAACTGACGTGACTGGAGTAATTGAACTTCCAGAAGGCGTTGAAATGGTAATGCCTGGCGATAACGTGGAAATGAAAGTTGATTTGATTTCCCCAATCGCTATCGAAGACGGTACTCGTTTCTCCATCCGTGAAGGTGGACGTACTGTTGGATCAGGCGTTGTAAACGAAATTCAAGAGTAAACTTGCTAATAACAAAACGGACAGCGTGCTGCGCTGTCCTTTTTGTTATGTCTATGGATGGTGTGGAAGGCATCATCGTCAATTTTGATATAGACTCACCCTCTTAGTAAAAAAGTTTCGCGAACCCTTGAAATAGAGGGTTAATGTCTGTATAATACATTGATGTGCGATTCGTTAGGATTATATAAATAAAGGTTGCACTGACCACCATTTTCTTATATAATATGAATGTTGGTCATTTAAGGCGATGAAACGGAAGGTTGTTGGCACACCCGGCCCCTTTGCCATGGCGGGAGTGTTAAGGAATTTCCGTGGAGTATGTCTGTAACAATATGGGCGAAAAAGGAGGGAAAATAATGGCAAAAGAGAAAATCAGAATCCGTTTGAAAGCATATGATCACCAAGTATTGGATCAATCTGCTGAAAAAATTGTAGACACTGCAAAAAGAGCTGGATCCAAAGTATCTGGACCAATTCCTTTGCCGACCGAAAGGTCTGTCTACACAGTATTGCGTGCCGTGCACAAATACAAAGATGCACGTGAACAATTCGAGATGCGTACACATAAACGTTTGATCGATATTGTTAATCCAACACCACAGACGGTTGATTCGCTTATGCGTCTTGATCTTCCATCCGGTGTGGATATTGAAATTAAATTATAATCTTTAGGTTAATTATAGGAGGTGTAACGGATGACGAAAGGAATCTTAGGTCGTAAAATCGGCATGACTCAGCTTTTTTCTGAAACTGGCGAATTAATCCCTGTAACAGTTATCCAAGCTGAGCCAAACGTAGTTTTACAGAAGAGAACAGAAGAAAACGATGGGTATAAAGCATTGCAACTAGGCTTTGCTGACGTCAAAGAATCTCGCACAAACAAAGCGGCTAAAGGTCATGCTGAAAAAGCGAGCACTAGCCCTAAGCGCTACGTTCGTGAAATCCGTAACGCAGACATTGATGCGTATGAAGTCGGCCAAGAAGTCGGAGTAGACGTTTTCGAGGCTGGAGATAAAATTGATGTAACTGGTACTACCAAAGGGAAAGGTTTCCAAGGCTCTATCAAACGTCACAATCAACAACGCGGGCCATCTTCCCACGGTTCCCATTTCCACAGAAGCCCAGGTGCTTTGGGTTCTATTGACCCGATGAGAGTATTCAAGGGTAGACCACTTCCAGGTCAAATGGGCGGCAACCAGGTTACCATCGAAAATCTGGAAATTGTAAATGTGGATACTGAAAAGAATCTGCTTCTTATCAAAGGAAACGTTCCAGGTGCTAAGAAATCATTCGTGAAGATCACGAGTGCAAACAAGGCTAACTAATAATATACACGAAGGGAGGATATGTCATGCCTAAAGTAGCACTTTTTAAACAAGACGGTTCACAAGCTGGAGATGTAGAGTTGAATGACTCCGTATTCGGCATAGAACCAAACACACATGTACTGCATGAGGCTGTTGTTATGCAGCGTGCTTCCTTGAGACAAGGTACTCACGCAGTAAAAAACCGTGCAGAGGTTAGCGGTGGCGGACGTAAGCCATGGCGTCAGAAAGGAACTGGCCGTGCGCGTCAGGGTTCCATCCGATCTCCACAATGGGTTGGTGGTGGTACAGTATTCGGACCAACACCACGCAGCTATAGTTACAAACTTCCTAAGAAGGTACGTCGTTTGGCGCTTAAGTCTGCTTTATCTTCTAAAGTTCAAGAAGAGAATCTTGTAGTATTGGAAAATATCGCAATTGAAGCTCCAAAAACTAAAGAAGTCGTTAAGATGCTGGATGCACTTAATGTAGACTCTAAAGCTCTGATCGTAACTGCTGAAAAGGAAGACACAGTAATCCGTTCAGCTAACAACCTTCAATCAGTGAAAGTACTTACTGTAGAAGAAATCAATGTACTTGACTTGCTTACGCATGACAAGCTGATCGTCACTAAGGATGCAGCTGAAAAAGCAGGGGAGGTGCTTGCATAATGAAAGATCCACGTGATATTATAAAGCGCCCTGTCATCACTGAGCAGTCAGCTGATCTGATGTCAGAGAAAAAGTACACATTTGAAGTTTATCCAAAAGCCAATAAAACCGAAATCAAAGATGCAGTCGAGTTGATCTTCGATGTGAAAGTAGAGAAAGTCAACACGATGAACGTCAAAGGTAAATTCAAGCGGATGGGACGTTACGGTGGTTACCGCCCAGATCGCAAAAAAGCAATTGTACAGCTTACTGAAGACAGCAAAGAACTGGAATTCTTTGAAGCTTAGTCAAAAATAAGTGAAGGAGGGAAAACAAGATGGCGATTAAGAAGTTTAAACCAACATCAAACGGCCGACGTAATATGTCAACATCTGATTTCGCGGAAATCACAACTGACCAGCCGGAAAAATCCCTGTTGAGCCCACTGCATAAACGCGGCGGTCGTAACAACCAAGGGAAATTGACTGTTCGTCATCAAGGTGGCGGCCATAAGCGTCAATACCGTATTATCGACTTCAAACGCGATAAAGACGGTATACCAGGACGCGTTGCTACTATTGAGTATGATCCAAACCGTTCAGCAAACATTGCTTTGATCAACTATGCTGATGGTGAAAAGCGCTACATTTTAGCTCCTAAAGGACTGAAGGTAGGGCAAGATATCGTTTCTGGAGAAGAAGCGGACATTAAATTGGGGAATGCATTGCCATTGGCTAACATTCCAGTGGGTACAATCATCCACAACATCGAACTGAAACCGGGGCGTGGAGGCCAGCTGGCTCGTTCTGCTGGAGCTGAAGCTCAAATCCTCGGACGTGAGGACAAATACACTCTTGTACGCCTAGCTTCTGGTGAAGTGCGCTTGGTACTTTCTTCTTGCCGTGCAACTGTCGGCCAAGTCGGAAACCTTGAGCATGAACTTGTTCGCGTAGGTAAAGCTGGACGCTCTCGCTGGAAAGGTCTTCGTCCAACAGTACGTGGTTCTGTAATGAACCCTAACGATCACCCACATGGTGGTGGTGAAGGCCGTGCTCCTATCGGACGTAAATCTCCAATGTCACCATGGGGCAAACCAACTCTCGGTTACAAAACACGTAAACGCAACAAGCCTAGCGATAAATATATCGTTCGTAAACGTAAAAAATAAATTAAGTTTTGGACGGGATAACATCCCCGTCTCTCAATTGCGGAAGGAGGTTTATCCATGGGTCGTAGCTTAAAAAAAGGACCTTTTGTAGATGACCATCTAATGAAAAAAGTCGAGAACTTGAATGAAACGGAAAAGAAGCAAGTAATCAAGACTTGGTCCCGCCGTTCAACTATTTTCCCTAATTTCGTTGGTCATACAATCGCAGTATATGATGGACGTAAACACGTACCCGTCTACGTTACAGAAGACATGGTCGGACATAAATTAGGTGAATTCGCGCCAAGCCGTACGTTCAAAGGACACGCTGGCGATGACAAGAAAACAAAACGCTAATGAGAGGAGGCATTCAATATGCAAGCTAAAGCCGTTGCGAAGTCAGTTCGCATTGCTCCTCGTAAAGTACGTCTAGTCGTCGATCTAATTCGAGGAAAAAATGTTGGTGAAGCTGTAGCAATCCTGCGCCACACAAGACGCGGTGCATCTCCGGTAGTTGAAAAGGTGCTTAACTCCGCTATTGCAAACGCAGAACACAATTATGAGATGGATCCGGATAACCTGGTCATTTCTGAAGCATTTGTAAATGAAGGTGCTACATTGAAACGTTTCCGTCCACGTGCTCAAGGACGTGCAAGCAGAATAAATAAACGCACAAGCCATATCACACTGGTTGTAACAGAAAAGAAGGAGGGATAGTCAGTGGGTCAAAAAGTTAATCCAACGGGTCTTCGCGTTGGCATCATCAAAGACTGGGAGTCAAAATGGTATGCCGGCAAAGACTATGCAGACTTGCTGCATGAAGATATTAAAATCAGAGAATATCTTGAAAACCGTTTGCGTACAGCTGCTGTTTCTTCCATCGACATTGAACGTGCAGCAAACCGTGTAAACATTACCATTCATACTGGTAAGCCAGGTATGGTAATCGGTAAAGGCGGTTCCGAGGTGGAAGCACTTCGTAAAGCGTTGAACAGCCTTACAGGCAAACGTGTACACATTAATATTGTTGAAATCAAGAAAGTTGATCTTGACGCAACACTTGTTGCTGAAAATATCGCTCGTCAGTTGGAAAACCGTATTTCTTTCCGTCGTGCTCAGAAGCAAACCATTCAACGTGCAATGCGTGGTGGCGCGAAAGGTATTAAAACTATGGTATCCGGACGTCTTGGCGGAGCAGACATCGCTCGTGCTGAACATTACAGCGAAGGAACTGTACCACTTCACACACTGCGTGCCGACATCGACTATGGCACAGCAGAAGCAGACACAACTTATGGTAAGTTAGGTGTCAAAGTGTGGATCTATCGTGGGGAAGTCCTTCCAAGCAAACCTAACAAATAAGGAAGGGGGCAGATGCATTATGTTAATGCCTAAACGTGTTAAATATCGTAGACAACATCGTGGAAAAATGAGAGGCCAAGCTAAAGGTGGCAGAACAGTAGCATTTGGGGAATATGGTCTTCAAGCTACAGAAGCTTCTTGGATCACAAGCCGTCAAATCGAGGCTGCCCGTATTGCAATGACTCGTTACATGAAACGTGGCGGTAAAGTTTGGATCAAAATCTTTCCAGACAAACCATATACTGCTAAACCCCTAGAAGTCCGCATGGGTTCCGGTAAAGGTGCTCCTGAGGGATGGGTAGCAGTAGTAAAACCAGGAAAAATTATGTTTGAGATTGCAGGTGTGCCCGAGGAAGTTGCGCGTGAAGCGTTACGTCTTGCCTCACATAAGCTGCCGGTTAAAACTAAATTTGTAAAACGTGAAGAAATTGGTGGTGAAATCAATGAAGGCTAATGAAATCAGAGAACTAACCACTGCCGAAATTGAACAAAAAGTTAAATCTTTGAAAGAAGAACTTTTTAATTTACGCTTTCAACTTGCAACCGGCCAATTGGAAAACACTGCACGTATCCGTGAAGTAAGAAAGACAATTGCCCGCATGAAAACTGTTGCGCGTCAACGCGAACTAAGTGTAAATAACTGATTCCTAGAGAGGAGGCTAGCCTCATATGACTGAACGTAATAATCGTAAAGTATATACAGGTCGTGTTGTATCTGACAAAATGGATAAAACAATCACTGTATTGGTTGAAACATACAAGTTTCATAAGCTGTACGGAAAACGTGTTAAGTATTCAAAGAAATTCAAGGCGCATGATGAAAACAATCAAGCAAAAACTGGCGACATTGTCAGCATCATGGAAACCCGCCCGCTGTCAGCTACTAAGCGCTTCCGTCTGGTAGAAGTTGTAGAAGAAGCGGTAATCATATAAATAAAGTTCGCTCGGAAGGTATCCGAAGGGAGGTCACAGTGTTATGATTCAACAAGAGACTCGATTGAAAGTTGCAGATAACTCTGGTGCTCGTGAAGTATTGGCCATTAAAGTATTAGGCGGATCCGGACGTAAAACTGCTAATATTGGTGATGTAGTTGTTTGTACGGTGAAACAAGCAACACCAGGAGGCGTTGTCAAAAAAGGCGATGTTGTAAAAGCAGTAATTGTACGTTCTAAATCTGGTGCACGCCGTAAAGACGGGTCATACATTCGTTTTGATGAAAATGCAGCGGTAATCGTTCGTGACGATAAAAGTCCAAGAGGAACTCGTATCTTTGGGCCAGTCGCACGTGAATTGCGCGATGCAAAGTTCATGAAAATCGTATCTCTAGCTCCAGAAGTTTTATAAGTGATAGAAACCTGTCAAGGAGGTGCGTCAAGCATGCATGTTAAAAAAGGTGATAAAGTCAAAGTTTTATCCGGCAAAGACCGTGGTAAAGAGGGCGTTATCTTAGAAGCTTATCCGAAGAAGGAACGTGTTCTTGTAGAAGGTGTCAACATGATCAAGAAACACGCGAAGCCTTCCCAGGATAATCCGCAGGGTGGAATCCTCGACATCGAAGGTCCAATCCATGTATCTAATGTAATGCCGATAGATCCAAAATCCGGTGAACCAACTCGTGTTGGGTATGAAGTACGTGATGGAAAGAAAGTCCGTATCGCTAAAAAATCCGGTGAAGCTTTAGATAATTAATTTAGCGACGAAAGGAGGGCGACATGATGAATGAACTTAAACAAAAATACCAAGATGAAATTACACCATCTCTAATGAATAAATTCAACTATGATTCTGTTATGCAGGTACCTGGCCTTGAAAAGATTGTAATCAATATGGGTGTGGGTGATGCAGTACAAAATTCCAAAGCATTGGATGATGCCGTAGAAGAGCTTGCATTAATTTCTGGTCAAAAGCCTATGGTTACTCGTGCGAAGAAATCCATCGCTGGGTTCCGCCTTCGTGAGGGAATGCCAATCGGCGCCAAAGTTACACTCCGTGGTGAGCGTATGTACGAATTCCTTCAAAAACTGATCGCTGTTTCACTGCCTCGTGTACGTGACTTCCGCGGTATCTCTAAAAAAGCTTTTGATGGCCGTGGCAACTATACGCTGGGTGTTAAAGAGCAATTGATTTTCCCGGAAATTAACTATGACAAAGTAAGTAAAGTGCGTGGTATGGATATTGTTATCGTAACAAGCTCCAATACTGATGAAGAAGCACGTGAACTTTTGGCTCAGCTAGGCATGCCTTTCCAAAAATAAGCTAAGAGCTAATAGAAGGAGGGAAAATTGTGGCTAAGAAATCAATGATTGCGAAGCAAAAGCGTCCACAAAAGTATCAAGTACGTGAATATACACGTTGTGAACGCTGTGGCCGTCCACATTCAGTAATCCGTAAATTTAAACTATGCCGTATTTGTTTCCGTGAACTTGCCTATAAAGGTCAAATTCCTGGTGTCAAAAAAGCAAGCTGGTAAACCCCGATTCGGGAAGGAGGTAATGAGTAATGGTTATGACAGATCCGATCGCAGATATGCTGACTCGTATTCGTAATGCTAACATGGTACGTCATGAAAAATTGGAGCTTCCTGCTTCAAAAATGAAACAAGAAATCGCTGATATCCTCAAACGTGAAGGTTTCATTTCTGATTTTGAATTTGTTGAGGACAACAAACAAGGTGTTCTGCGTATTTTCCTTAAATACGGCTCAAATGACGAACGTGTTATCACCGGCATCAAACGCATCAGTAAACCTGGACTCCGCGTTTATGCTAAAGCAACGGAAGTACCGCGTGTACTTAACGGTTTAGGAATTGCTATCGTCTCAACATCCAACGGAGTGCTTTCTGATAGAGAAGCTCGTTCTCAAGCTGTTGGCGGCGAAGTACTAGCATACGTTTGGTAATTAACTTTTCTAGATAGGAGGTGCATGGAATGTCTCGTATAGGACTAAAACCAATTGAAATCCCTGAAGGCGTCGAAGTGAAGCTTGACGGTACCAAGGTTACTGTAAAAGGACCAAAAGGGGAATTATCAAGAGATTTCCACCAAGATATCAAAGTAAACATTGAAGATAATATCATTACACTTGAGCGTCCAAGCGACCATAAAGATCATCGTGCATTGCACGGTACTACCCGCAGTCTGATCAACAACATGGTAGTGGGTGTACACAAAGGTTTTGAAAAATCCCTTGAGATCATCGGTGTCGGGTATCGTGCCCAGAAACAAGGGGATAAAACAGTAATCAATGCCGGTTACTCACATCCTGTTGAATTGGATCCGATTGAAGGTATTGATATCGAAGTTCCTAAAAACACACAGATCGTCGTGAAGGGAATTGACAAAGAACTTGTTGGTGCTGTCGCATCCAACATTAGAGCAATCCGCCCACCGGAGCCTTACAAAGGCAAAGGTATCAGATACCAAGACGAATATGTACGTCGTAAAGAAGGTAAGACTGCTAAGTAAAGTGAGTTAGGGAGCAGAAAGGAGTGAGCTAGATGATCACAAAACCTGACAAGAACATTACACGTAAGAGAAGGCATCAACGTGTACGGAAAAGTCTATTCGGCACAGCAGAACGCCCTCGTTTGAATGTATACCGTTCAAATAAACACATCTACGCACAGCTAATCGATGATAACAATGGTGTTACTGTTGCTAGTGCTTCAACCAACGATAATGAATTGAACGTGGAAGCAACGGGCAATGTAGAAGCTGCTGTACAAGTAGGAGAATTGATTGCTAAACGTGCCCAGGATAAAGGTTATAAATCAGTTGTATTCGATCGCGGAGGCTACCTTTATCATGGACGTGTAAAAGCATTGGCAGATGCTGCTCGCGAGGCAGGACTGGAATTTTAAGATAAAGGAGGGAACCCCTAGATGAGTACAAACATCGATCCGAACAAATTAGATCTTGAAGAGCGTGTTGTTACGGTCAACCGTGTTGCAAAGGTAGTAAAAGGTGGACGTCGTTTCCGCTTTGCAGCCTTAGTAGTTGTCGGTGATAAGAATGGCCATGTAGGTTTTGGTACAGGGAAAGCACAGGAAGTACCAGAAGCAATCAAAAAAGCAGTTGATGATGCGAAGAAGAATTTGATCACAGTACCGATTGTAGGAACAACCATTCCACATGAAATCCACGGTCGCTATGGTTCCGGTAATGTATTGCTGAAACCAGCAATGGAAGGTACTGGTGTTATCTCCGGTGGACCTGTCCGTGCAATTCTTGAATTGGCTGGTGTCGGTGACATCCTTACGAAATCACTTGGATCCAATACACCAATCAATATGATTCGCGCAACATTAAACGGACTGACAAATCTGAAACGTGCAGAGGACGTAGCGAAACTACGTGGAAAGTCTGTCGAAGAACTGTTAGGATAATAAGGAGGGAAGAATTATGTCTAAACAATTAGAAATCACCCTCACACGCAGTGTTATTGGTGGAAAAGATAAACAGCGTAAAACTGTTGAAGCTTTAGGTCTTAAGAAAATCCGTCAATCAGTGGTACTTGAAGATACACCTGCTGTACGCGGTATGGTCGATAAAGTATCCCACCTGATCACGGTTAAAGAAGTATAATAAATAATCTAGCGATAAGGAGGTGCTCGCATGAAACTTCATGAATTGAAGGCATCAGAAGGTACTCGCAAAAACAGAAATCGTGTTGGCCGCGGTATGTCATCCGGGAATGGTAAAACTTCCGGCAGAGGACATAAAGGGCAGAAAGCACGTTCAGGCGGAGGTACTCGTCCAGGTTTCGAGGGTGGCCAAATGCCATTGTACCAGAGACTTCCAAAACGAGGATTCACAAATATCCACCGCAAAGAATTTGCTATTGTAAACTTGGATGCATTGAATCGTTTTGAAGACGGCACAGAAGTCACACCTGAGTTATTACTGGAAGAAGGTGTCGTAAGTAAGCAAAAAGTCGGTATCAAAGTACTGGGCAACGGCACTGTTGAGAAGAAACTTACAGTAAAAGCTCACAAGTTCTCTGCTTCAGCTAAAGAAGCTATCGAAGCAGCGGGCGGTCAAACTGAGGTGATCTAATGTTCCGTACGATCTCCAATTTTATGCGCGTAAAAGACATCAGACAGAAAATTATTTTCACTTTATTAATGTTGATTGTATTTCGATTGGGCACTTTCATTCCAGTCCCATATACCGACAGAGATGCAATTGATTTTATGAACCAGCAAAATGTTTTCGGTTTTCTTGATACTTTTGGTGGAGGAGCTTTACAAAACTTCTCCATTTTTGCCATGGGGATCATGCCATATATCACTGCCTCCATCATCATGCAGTTATTGCAGATGGATGTTGTGCCTAAACTTGCTGAGTTGAAAAAGCAAGGTGAGGTGGGCCGGAAGAAGATAGCGCAGATTACACGTTATGCTACAGTCGTGCTAGCTTTCATCCAGGCTATTGCAATGTCCATCGGCTTCAATGCCATGGCTGGAGGTATGTTGATTGAAGATCCTGGCGTAGGGAAATTCTTGCTTATTGCCATTGTACTTACCAGTGGTACAGCATTCCTGATGTGGCTGGGGGAACAAATTACAGCGCATGGTGTTGGAAACGGAATTTCAATCTTGATCTTTGCAGGTATTGTTGCTGCAGTGCCGAATGGTATTGGTCAATTATATAGCCAGTATTTCGTTAATCCTGGTGATGAATTGTTCATCAATATTGTTATTGTCACGTTGATTGCACTAGTTGTTATCGCCGTTACAGTTGGTGTTGTCTTTGTGAATGAAGCATTGCGTAAAATACCTATCCAATATGCAAAAAAACTAGTGAATCGGTCTCCAGTCGGGGGGCAATCCACCCATTTACCACTCAAAGTGAACGCTGCAGGTGTTATCCCGGTAATCTTTGCGATTGCATTCATTATGGCGCCGACTACCATTGCGAGTTTCTTTGAGGGCAGTCAGGCAGCCTCTACCATCCAATATATCTTTGACTATACACAGCCTGTTGGTATGGTGGTTTATGTAGCATTGATTATTGCTTTCACCTATTTCTATACATTTGTCCAGGTCAATCCTGAGCAGATGGCTGAAAACCTGCAGAAACAGGGCGGCTATATTCCGGGGATACGTCCCGGCCAGAATACGGAGACTTACTTGACAAGAGTCATGTATCGACTGACTTTTGTAGGATCACTATTCCTAGCGGCAGTTTCTGTTCTTCCTATAGTACTGGGCAGTATTGCAAACCTGCCGACTGCAGTACAAATCGGCGGCACTAGTTTACTGATTGTTGTCGGAGTTGCCCTGACTACCATGAAACAATTGGAAAGTCAGTTGGTAAAACGCCACTACAAAGGGTTCATAAAGTAAACCCGGCTGCCAATGAGAGCGAGGGGAAATTAGTTGAACTTGATTTTGATGGGTCTTCCTGGTGCCGGTAAAGGTACACAGGCAGAGAAGATAAATGAAAATTATAACATCCCTCATATTTCTACAGGAGATATGTTTCGTCTAGCAATTAAAGAAGGCACAGACCTAGGTAAAAAAGCAAAAGAGTATATGGACCAGGGGGCATTGGTTCCCGATGAGGTCACGATAGGCATTGTCAAAGAACGCTTAAGCAAAGATGACTGCAAGAACGGTTTCCTGCTTGATGGGTTCCCTAGAACCATTGCTCAGGCGGAAAGCCTTCAAAATCTGATGCAGGACATGGGAAGCAGCATTGACTATGTACTGCATGTGGATGTACCGGAAGAAAAATTAGTGGAGCGCTTAACTGGTCGCAGAGTTTGTCCAACATGCGGAGCTACTTACCATGTACAGTATAATCCTCCAAAAGAGGAAGGTATTTGTGACAAAGATGGTTCTGCTCTGATCCAACGTGATGATGATAAACCAGAAACGGTTAAAAATCGTCTAGCTGTTAATATCGAGCAGGCGCAACCATTGTTGAACTTTTACCAAGATCTTGGATATCTTGTTACGGTAGACGGAGATCGTGAGATTGATGAAGTATTCCGGGATATTCAAAGTATCATTGAAAAATAAGCTATTGACTGTATTTGAGGGCACGATACGGGTGGAACCCTGCTGAGTAAGAGATGCTTGGTATCGTAGTAGTTATGATTCACGTGTTGTTTAGTTTAAGTGGCACATGATTTAAGTTCTCACCCCTTTTCTGGAAGAGGTAGTCACTACTATAGCCTAATTGAAGGTGATCGTTGTTGAACGAAGATGATTCGATTCCGCTAATAGGTCAAGTTGTTCGTATTATGCAAGGACGGGAAGCGGGCCAATACGCGATAATCATAAAAGTCGTCGATGATCGGTATGTTCTGCTTGCAGATGGGGAAAAACGTAAATATGACCGGCCGAAAAAGAAGAATATCAGTCATATTGAGTTAATGGATTATACATCCCCTGAAGTCCAAAACAGCCTTCTGGAAACTGGTCGTGTCACAAATGGCAAGCTGCGTTATGCCATAGCTAAATTTGCAGATGAGGTTGTGACTGATTTGAAGAAGGGAGATCAACACGATGGCGAAAGACGATGTAATTGAAGTGGAAGGAACCGTAACGGATACATTGCCGAATGCGATGTTCAAAGTAGAACTTGAAAATGGCCATACGGTCCTGGCCCATGTGTCCGGGAAAATTCGTATGCATTTCATCCGCATTCTTCCAGGCGATAAAGTAACGGTTGAACTTTCTCCGTATGATTTGACAAGAGGGCGAATTACGTACCGTTATAAATAAGAGAGCTCCGATATAAAAGGAGGTAACGAAGATGAAAGTAAGAGCATCTGTAAAACCAATTTGCGAGAAATGCAAAGTAATCAAGCGTAAGGGTAAAGTAATGGTGATTTGCGACAACCCTAAACACAAGCAAAAACAAGGCTAAAAACAGGAGGTGCATTGATCGATGGCACGTATTGCAGGTATAGATATTCCTCGTGACAAACGCGTAGTTATTTCCATGACATATATCTATGGAATTGGAAAATCCACCGCACAGGAAATCCTTAAAGAAGCAGGCGTTTCTGAGGACACTCGTGTTCGTGATCTGACTGAAGACGAACTTTCTAGAATCCGTAAGGCAATGGATGAATACACAGTAGAAGGTGATCTTCGCCGTGAAACTTCATTGAACATCAAGCGTTTGATTGAGATCGGCTCATACAGAGGTGTACGTCACCGCCGAGGTCTGCCGGTTCGTGGGCAGAAGACTAAAAACAATTCACGTACACGTAAAGGTCCTCGTAAGACAATGGCTAACAAAAAGAAATAAAGTGAAGGAGGTAAGCTAATCAATGGCACGTAGAACTAATACACGTAAGCGTCGTGTGAAAAAGAATATTGAATCTGGTATTGCCCATATCCGTTCTACTTTTAACAATACAATTGTTACGATTACGGATAAGCAAGGTAATTCCATCGGCTGGAGTTCTGCTGGAGCACTCGGTTTCAAAGGTTCCCGTAAATCCACTCCATTTGCTGCACAAATGGCTGCAGAAACAGCTGCAAAAACAGCAATCGATAATGGCATGAAAACATTGGAAGTAACGGTTAAAGGTCCAGGAGCAGGTCGTGAAGCAGCGATCCGTTCTTTACAAGCAGCAGGCTTGGAAGTCACTGCTATAATGGATGTAACACCAGTACCTCACAATGGTTGCCGCCCACCAAAACGTCGTCGTGTATAATTGTACCGTATATAATTTGTCACCCTGTCTATAATGGGTTATGATGGCTGAAAGCATAGGGCAGGACCTATGCAACTAGCATCCGGACAACAAAGTGCAAAAGAAATGCAGGTAGAGCAGAAACGCCAACTGCCTATTTGAGGAATTTCGGTTAGACAGTCGTCTAACCGGGGTTTCGACGTTTTGAAGGAGGGTTTTATTGAATGATCGAAATTGAGAAACCAAAAATTGAAACGGTGGAAATCAGCGATGATGCTACATTTGGTAAATTCGTAGTCGAACCGCTCGAACGTGGATATGGTACCACTCTAGGAAACTCCTTGCGTCGTATCCTATTATCCTCACTTCCAGGTGCTGCTGTTACATCAGTTCAAATTGATGGTGCGCTGCATGAGTTTTCAACAATTGAAGGTATTGTTGAAGATGTTACAACGGTTATTTTGAACCTGAAACAACTGGCCCTGAAGATTTACTCTGATGATGAGAAGACGTTGGAGATCGATGTACAGGGGGAAGGAAAAGTTACGGCTGCTGATTTAACTTATGATAGTGATGTGGAAGTTCTAAATCCTGACCTTCATATTGCTACGTTGAATTCAAAAGCCAACTTGCATATGAAAATAACTGCAGAACGTGGTCGCGGCTACCGTCCGGCGGAAGAGAACAAAAGGGATGAACAGCCGATTGGCGTAATTCCGGTTGATTCGATTTTCACCCCTGTCTCACGCTCAACATTCCAAGTGGAAAACACACGTGTAGGACAAGTCGCCAACTATGATAAGTTGACCCTGGATGTTTGGACGGATGGAAGCATTCGCCCAGAGGAAGCAATCTCTTTGGGAGCTAAAGTCTTTACAGAGCATCTTAATATATTTGTAGGATTGACAGACGAAGCTCAAAAGGCCGAAATTATGGTTGAAAAAGAGGAAGATCAAAAAGAGAAGGTTATGGAAATGACCATCGAAGAACTTGATCTGTCTGTTAGATCTTATAATTGCTTGAAACGTGCTGGCATCAATACAGTTCAAGAGCTTGCAAATAAATCGGAAGAGGATATGATGAAAGTGCGTAACCTTGGCCGTAAGTCATTGGAAGAAGTAAAAGTTAAACTCAATGACCTTGGCTTGGGCTTGCGGGATGATGACTAATTAGTCTCATTTGTATTCTGATAGGATACTTACTTTTTCATGCAATCTTTATTTCCGGAGCAACAAGAAAGGGAGGGATAGTCCATGGCTAGAAAATTAGGACGTACAACAGACCATCGTTTAGCTCTTCTTCGCAATCTTGCTTCTGACCTTATCATTCATGAACGTTTGGAAGTAACTGAGGCAAAAGCGAAAGAACTGAGCTCCGTGGTAGATAAAATGATTACACTAGGCAAGCGTGGTGATCTTCACGCACGCCGCCAAGCTGCAGCATTCCTTTATAACCAGGAAGCTAACGAAGATGAAACAGTTGTCCAGAAGCTTTTCAACGACGTGGCTGCACGCTATGAAGACCGTCAAGGCGGTTATACCCGTGTTCTTAAACTTGGTGAACGCCAAGGAGACGGGGCAAAAATGGCAATTATTGAACTAGTTTAATCTGACAATATGCGTCAAGGGCAGGACTGAATCTCTTCATGAGGTGAATCCAAGCCCTTTTTTTGTAGACAGAGTTAAAAGGTGAAAGGTGAACCTTTGCGTTTCTTTTACTCTTCTAGACAGGTATGTAATAAGAGAAGGTGCTATATTCTTACATATCATAAATGGGGCGAGTTGAGGGCAGGAGGAGGAAGAGAGATGAGTGAAAAACTGATTGAGTTTCGGAATGTATCTTTTCGCTACCGTGATGAGCAACCATGGGTTTTAAATAATTGTTCGTTCGATATTCATATGAATGAATGGGCAGCTATTATCGGCCATAATGGCTCGGGGAAGTCGACGATTGCCAAGTTGATCAATGGTCTTCTTTTTCCTCAGGAGGGTCAGATTCTCATTAATGGGAAAGAAGTGAATCAGGAGACAGTCTGGGAAATCCGCCGGGATGTCGGGATGGTTTTTCAGAATCCTGATAACCAATTCGTCGGGACAACGGTTCAGGATGATGTGGCTTTTGGCATGGAGAATAGAGGGTTTACGAGAGACAAGATGTTGGAGGAAATCGATAGGAACTTGCGTGCTGTGGGGATGCAGGATTACCGCCTGACCGAGCCGCACCGCCTTTCGGGCGGTCAGAAACAGCGGGTTGCTATAGCTGGAGTCTTGGCTATTTCCCCCAGAGTCATGGTGTTGGATGAAGCAACGGCAATGCTTGATCCTCACGGAAGGGCAGAGATTATGGATACCGTTTCTGAAGTTAGAGAAAGAAACGATTTATCTCTCATAACTATTACCCATGATCTCCAGGAAATTGTCCAGGCAGACCGTGTGATTGTCATGAATGGAGGGGAAGTATGGCAGGAGGCTACCCCTCGTGAAATTTTTGAAAAAAAGAATGATCTCCAAAAGATCGGATTGGATGCCCCTTTTGCTGCTCTTCTTGCCGATGAACTTCAGCTTGCAGGTGTGCCGATTTCCCGTACAGGACCACTAAACCACGAAGAATTGTTGGAGGATATATGGACATTGCATTCAAAAACGTAAGCTATATTTATCAGCAGAACACGCCATTCGAATATAGAGCAATCGACAATCTGTCCTTCTATATCCCATCTGGGTCATTTGTGGCAGTTATAGGCCATACTGGCTCTGGTAAATCCACGCTCTTACAACATCTGAACGGATTAATTAGACCAACTGAAGGTACAGTCTCTATAGGAGATTTCCACCTCACAAAGGAAGAGAAGCCACAGAACATGATGGAATTGCGCAGCCGTGTGGGCGTTGTCTTCCAATATCCGGAACATCAGCTGTTTGAAGAAACAGTAAGGAAAGATATTGCCTTTGGCCCGCAGAATTTTGGCGTCGGAGAGTCTGAAGTTGTGCATCGTATGCGCGATATCCTTCCAGCGGTCGGCTTACCGGAAGAAATTCTGGAACGTTCACCATTCGACTTGAGTGGAGGGCAGATGAGGAGAGTAGCCATTGCCGGTGTACTGGCTATGAAACCAGAAGTTCTGGTTTTGGATGAGCCGACTGCAGGCCTAGACCCCCGCGGCCAGAAAGATATCATGGAAATGTTCTATCAGCAGCATAAAGAACAACAGCTTACCACGGTTCTAGTCACCCATAGCATGGAAGATGCTCTAGAGTATGCAGATCATGTAATCATCTTGAACAAAGGTTCCAAATACATGGAGGGCAAACCGGAAGACGTCTTTGTGCGAAAAGAGGAGCTGCATGCTGTTCAGCTGGACATTCCTGAAATTGTTCAGTTCATGGATGAGTTCCAAAAGAAAATGGGGGTAAGCATCCCTTTTCATAGACAATCTATAAAAGAATTGGCTGCAAGCATCAAGGATGTTCTCCAAAAAGGGGGACAGATATGAACAACTCATTAATCATAGGTCAGTATGTGCCAGGTAATTCTATTGTTCATCGGCTCGACCCTCGCAATAAAATGGTTTTGATCTTCTTTTATGTAATTATTGTGTTTTTTGCCAATACTGTTTGGAGTTATGCAATAATTACCGGGTTTGCTCTCATCAGCATGCTTGCATCTAAGGTCCCGATCCGCTTTATTTTGAAAGGTTTGACCCCGGTCTGGTTCCTGATTATCTTCACTTTTATTTTGCATTTATTCGTCACAAGAGAGGGAGAAGTGTTTTTTGACCTCTGGTTTTTCGAATTCTATACAGGAGGTGCCATACAGGGGTTTGCCATATCTATGCGCTTTTTCCTGCTTATTCTGGTTACTTCCCTATTGACGCTGACCACTACACCGATAGAAATTACAGATGCAGTGGAAGAATTGCTTGGGCCTTTGAAGAAAGTGAACTTTCCAGTACATGAGCTCGCATTGATGATGTCCATCTCTCTTCGTTTTATCCCTACATTGATGCAGGAGACGGAAAAGATATCGAAAGCGCAAGCTTCCAGGGGAGTTGACTTTCGTACGGGGTCCATTAAAGAGCGAGCAAAAGCTGTGGTTCCGCTTCTTGTACCATTGTTTGTCAGTGCATTCAAGCGTGCGGAAGAGTTGGCGATGGCCATGGAAGCCAGAGGCTACCAGGGTGGAGAAGGGCGTACAAAGCTTCGTGAGCTGAAAATTGAGTCCAGGGATATATGGGTCATCATACTATTTATCATTGCTCTTATAGGCTTGTTCCTGACCAGAAGTTATTCCTAAAGAAGCACACCAATCCTCCTGCCCTTCTGCAGGCAGGAGGTGTATCTACTGAGAGAGGGCTTTTAACATGAGAAAAATCAAGTGTATTGTCACCTATGATGGCTCCCGTTTTTCCGGTTATCAGATTCAGCCGGGCCAACGAACAGTACAAGGTGAATTGGAAAAGGCATTGGCAAAAATACACAAAGGATCCCATACAGGAGTACATGCGTCAGGCAGAACGGATGCAGGAGTACATGCGATCAGGCAGGTATTCCACTTCGAGACCTCATACCAGATTCCTGAAGAGAAATGGAAGAAAGCAATAAACAGCCTCCTTCCGGGAGATATATATATAACATCCAGTGAAGAAGTGGCTTCTTCCTTCCATTCCCGCTTTGATGTCAAAAGGAAGGAATACCGTTATTATGTCAGTAACACGGTGGAACCAAATGTGTTCTGGAGAAATTATGTCTTCCATTTCGCTTACCAGCTGAATCTGGAGAGTATGCAGGAGGCATGCAGGCATTTGGAAGGCACGCATGATTTCACTTCCTTTACGTCAGCGAAGGCAACCACAAAAGGGAGCAAAATCAGGACCATTTATCATGCTTCTTGCTCAGAGAGGGACGGCCAGATTGAATTTATTTTTAGAGGAAACGGGTTCCTTTACAATATGGTACGAATTATAATAGGAACTCTGCTGGATATTGGCCAGGGCAGGAAGAAACCTGAAGATATTCAATCTATCATTGGAAAAAAGGACCGCAAGTATGCAGGGGAGACTGCACCTCCTCAAGGGCTGTATTTATGGAAGGTGATTTATGAAGAAAACGATGAGGAAATCCCCTCTAAACCTTGACATACGGCTCCATGTGGGATATGATGATTTATGGCATTTTATTTCTAAACCATGATTAGCCCCGGAAACTAATTATGTTGAGAATATAAAAATTTGAAACGAACTATATGATATATGGAGGGATAACTCATGCGCACAACTTTCATGGCGAATGAAAACAATATTGAACGCAAATGGTTTGTTGTGGATGCGGAAGGCAAGCGTTTGGGCCGTCTGGCAAGCGAAGTTGCTTCAGTACTTCGCGGTAAACATAAACCAACCTACACACCACATGCAGACACTGGTGATCATGTCATCATCATCAATGCAGAGAAGATTGAACTGACAGGCAAGAAGCTTACAGATAAAATGTATTACCGTCACACCAACCATCCTGGTGGTCTGAAAGAACGCAATGCTAATGAAATGCGTACAAAATACCCGGAACAGATGCTGGAACTTGCTATTAAAGGAATGCTTCCAAAAGGCCCACTCGGCCGTAAAATGGGCAAAAAGCTGCATGTTTTCAGAGGTTCCGAACACAATCATCAAGCACAAAAACCAGAAGTCTATGAGCTTCGTGGGTAATTAAAAGGAGGTAAATCAATTGGCTCAAGTACAATACTATGGCACAGGACGCCGTAAAAAATCAACTGCACGTGTACGTTTAGTACCTGGAACTGGAAATGTCACAATCAATGGCCGCCAGGCAAAAGATTACTTTCCATATGAAACTCAACTTCTTATTCTGAATCAGCCATTGGCTGCAACAGAAACCGAAGGAACTTACGACATCATTGTCAACGTTCATGGTGGAGGATTTACTGGCCAAGCTGGTGCTATCCGCCACGGAATCGCTCGCGCTCTTCTGGAAGCAGATCCGGAATACCGCGGTTCCCTGAAAACAGAAGGATACCTAACTCGTGATGCACGTATGAAAGAGCGTAAAAAATACGGTCTCAAGAAAGCACGTCGTGCACCACAGTTCTCAAAACGTTAATAATTTCTTTAAAGACTCTCTTCTCCTGGGAAGAGAGTCTTTTTTTATTGGAAATGCCCTCATTTGGTAGTTTTGTTTTTGTAGAAAGGGGGAATGAAATGACAGTAATCATTAAAAGTTGGAGAAGATGTTAGAATTTTATCGAACTGTACGTTAAAATTAGACTAGTATCAAAATTATAGTAAAGGGAAAAGGGAATGTAGCTGAATGTCTTATCATGTGAACTTATTTAAAATCTTTTTTTTCATGGAAGATCACCTCTTTCGAATCCGGAAAGCAGAGAGAATACATAATCTATGGTTCATAACGATCCTCCTGTTTTTAGGCAGTATCTTGGTTTATGGTTGGATGGCTTATCTCGGCATGGGTAGCGAGCTGCTCTCCAGGGACGCAACATCCATGTCAGTTGTTGAATATGAGATGGCGAAAGCAGGATTTGTTATCGGGCGTCTTGCCTATGCGCTCCTGTTTTCAGTACTGGTATTATTCATTCCATCCCTGCTGTTTCATTTGTTGACAAAGCTGCCTTATAGAAAGCTGTTAATTATGCAGCAAATGGTTCTTCTAGTGATGCTGGCAGAGCGTTTGACTTGGATTCCCATTATGCTTTTGAGCGGTCTGGATTGGTATGTGTCTCCGTTTTCTTTTGGTATCCTGGCTTCTTACTTTACGGGTCAGTCATGGGTCATCTATTTCTGTGGGGCAGTTTCTCTTTTTCAACTATGGATAATCTGGTTCCAAGTTAAATACTTGAACAGGTTGTCTTCCGTCAGCAAAAGGTGGCTGTGGGCAATAGTGGTTATTCTACATATTCTGTACTGGTGTCTGGCAGCATTGCTTTCTTATTCCGACATATCAATTATAAGCGGGTGGTTTGAATGATCAAGAAATGGATCTTGCTTCTGGTTGCTGGATTGTTTGCAGGTGTTAATATCCTGATGGTGGCTATGGATGAAGAAGGCAAGGTGGAGCAGAAGGCATATATTAGTGAATGGTCCAAGGCAATGGAAAAGAACATGACTACCTTATTACATAAACCCGGCGTGCTCCAACCTGCTGAAGAATGGATGGTCTATTACGATGAGAGTCTTGGTTCTTTCCAGGAGTTCCTAGTGGAAGAAGGCACATTGGTGCAACAAGGAGAACCGCTTTTCGCTTATGAAGCAGAGAACTATACAGAAGTAGAGACCGAGTTGTCACGCAAAGCAGAAACCCTTCGTGGGGAAATCACAGCCATTGAAGAGGCAATTATCCAAATGGAACAGTACCAGGTATCAAGCAGTCAATCGGAAGCTGCTTCCCCACCACCCTTTGAATCAGAAACTACTTTCACCGAGTCACCAACACAACCGGTAGAACCTGCGGAAGCCGAACTTATGAAGGAGGAGTACCTAATTGAAAAGGAAAAGGAACTCTCCCAGAAGAATGCAGAATTAGACAGTGTGGAAGCCTCATTGGACGAATTGCAAGAGACTGGTAATTCTGTAGTGGTGGAGAGTCCTTATGAGGGACGGGTAACGTCGATTTCTGAAACTTTAACGGATCCTGTGGTGGTGATTGAAAATATTCAGCTTCAAGCAGAGGGAGAACTTTCAGAGGAAGAACGGAATAAAATTGAAGCTGGGATGCCGGTAGAAGTCCAGGTGAAAACAACAGACACAGTGATTGAAGGAGAAATTACCCAAGTGAGTGATTCACCAAAATCCGCGCACGTTGATGGTGACAGTATTTATCCTTTCCAAGTTTCCTTAAGTGAATATACGGAGGAGGAAGGATTACTGCCTGGTTATCATACCAATTTGGCTATCACTCTAGAAGAGTCTACAGGGGCCACTGCTCTGTACGAAGGTGCAGTATATAACGGAGCGGTATGGAAAATGACTGGGGAAGGAACATTACAGAAGCAAGAGGTCGAGACGGGAATTTATGAAGATTTCATCTATGAAATAAAGAGCGGTATCGGAGTGGGTGATTGGGCTGCAGAGTCACCGACCGGCCAATTCCGTCAAGGCGCCGTCTTCATTACTCCGCTGCAGCTACAGGAAGTGCCCTGGAAGAATCTATTTGCAGACGAAGAATGGAAAAAGAACGTAGTAAACGGCATAGTGGCAAGATAAGTATGAAGGGGATGCCAACGCATCCCCTTCGCTTTATATATTAGATGCTTGCTGTTTTTCCGTGTCCCAGACAATCTGTTTCTTGTGGTATAGAACATTGATTACGGCACCTGTCATCAGAATCAAGCCTGTCAGGAAAAACCAAATCATAAGGATGATGATCCCGCCAAGACTGCCGTATGTTGCTGAGTAATTCCCAAAATTGCTTACATAGAATGAGAAACCAAGAGATGTCAATTGCCACAGTACACTTGATGTCAATGCACCCGGCAAGATGTGTTTGAATGGCAGTTTCTTGTTTGGTGCAACATGATAAAGTACTAAAAGTATTGCCGTCAGAATGACAATGCTGATAGCCCAGCGCAGTACCTGCAGCATAAGACTGGTTCCTGGCGGAAGACCGATGCTGGATTCTATAAAGTTAATAATAACATTCCCGAATATGGGCAGGAGAAAAGCCACTGCGATGGAAATGATCATGCCAAGGGTCAACCCCAGGGCGATCAGCCTGACGACAATGAAGTTACGGGTTTCTTCCACTTCATATGCTTCATTGGAAGCTTTAATAAATGCGTTCACTGCATTGGATGCCGACCATAAGGCCCCGATGATACCGACAGTGAGCAGTCCACCACGGGGTGTATCAATTAAATTCACGACATTCTCCTGCAATACGGATGCTATTTCAGCGGGCAATATGTTACCGATGAAATCGACCGCTTGCTGTGGTTGGATATTAAGGTAAGGCAAAATAGTGAAGCCGACGATTAATAAGGGGAATATGGATAAAAGATAATAGTACGCCTGAGAAGCAGCCAATAAAGGAACGTTGTCCTCTTTGAATTTGGCCATCAGTTCTTTTGTAAAGTTTCTAAGCTTTGACATGTTACTTCCTCCAGTAGTGTAAATTAAGTTTGTTATCCTTTACCCATGTGTGTCATAATCTAATCGTCTGCATGGTGAGGCTTCATACGTTTTATTTCCAACTACTGGTGGTATAATGCTTTTAAGGGAGGTACAGGTATGGGAGTTGTATATTTAGGAATCTTGTTATGTGCCATAGCATTTGCAATCGCTGTTGTGTACATCTGCCTGGTGTTAAAACGTACATCAGATGTGTTGAACTCGTTAGGAAAGACATTTGGGAAAGTTGAGAAGGAACTGACGCATATTACACCACAGGTAAAGGAAACCATCCGAGGGACAGATAAGATTGTAGATGATTTGGGAACAAAGTTGAAATCAACTGACAGTCTTTTTGACAGTCTGGAAGAGCTGGGACTCTCTGCCCAGTCCTTTAACCTTGCTTACCAGCAGAAGCGTGCTACTATGTCCGATCCGGAACTTCAGGAGGAAATCCGACCGTTCGTGGAAGGTATCAAGTGGGCTGAAGCAGGGTCTCAATTATATTCTAAGTGGACAAAGACAAAGCCGGTTAAGAATGAACTGATGCCGCAAAATAGTTATGAGCTGAAAGTTCAAGGCAGGGACACGACTCGGCTGCCGGCAGCAAAGACAGGGAAAGGAGATAGACCATGACATTGACAGGGATTGGTGTTTTACTTATTGGTATCGCCTTTTTGGTATTAGCAATTTTCCTTGCGAATACCCTGCAGCACATGGCTGGGCTGCTGAAAGGTGTAGAAAAGACAGTGGACAGACTACCGGACCAGCTGGACGACGTCATGAAAGAAACCGGAAATTTGATTAGTGAAAGCAATAATACATTGGCAGATGTTAATGAAAAGATGGAGCAGGTCACTCCGTTTTTCCAATTGGCGGGTGATATGGGAGACGCTACCCGCAAGCTTTCTTCTTCACTCGTAGAAATGACGGAGGCCTTGAAGCAAAAATCAGATGACGCCAGCAGCATTTCCGGGAAAAACAATCTTGGTGGAATGTACGGATCTTTCGCCCTAGGCTATTATCTGTTGCAAAAGAAAAGAAAGGCGAGAAGTGAAGGAGCATCCACGGATGACCAGTAATGGCGAGAATAAACAAACACTCCCTTTGGCAGCAGCGGTTATGGCAGGTGCGGCTATTGGATGGTGTTTGAATGCAAAGATGACCCGGAAGAAGAAACTTGAAGAACACCGGACGATTACCGAGAAAATCAGGAAGTTCGATGAGAAGTTTTATGAAGATGGCCGGAGAAGGGCCGATCAAATGGAATCAATTAAGCAGGAGATTCATACAGGTTTTACCAAATAAAAAATATTCCCTCGCCGTTCCACATGGCAAGGGAATATTTTTTATTTACTGTTAGTCGTATTTTTAGGTGTAGAAAATTCATTACGCTTCTGGAAGAGGATATAGCCGAGTGTCAATGCCCCATAGATACCCTCCAGGTTCTTCCGGTAAGCAAAATCACTTGCTTCTTGAGCCTTCACTTCCATTTTCCCCACAGCGTTCACCATAGAATTGGATAACTGGCTGGTAGCTCTCCCGGCATCCCCCACTATATAGAAGATTGGACTAAGCTCCTTCACTTGATTGTTTACTTGGTGAAGTGTATCGGTGCTTGTGCTGAGAGCTTCCCTTGCTTGCGCAGTGATATCAGTCACCGTTTCCGGCAAATCGTCTGTTGTCTTTTGCAGGTTGCCCAGCACACCTGATAATTTGTTCAATGGCTTAATGAGCAGTATTACCAGAACCAAGAATGCTACTCCAATAATAATGACTCCAATTCCGAGCCAATCCATAATTGTCACTCCTTTTACTCCATTTCATTTCTTTAATGATACCACTAATCCTTAAGAAATAAACGTCTCACGTATTGGGTCGAGTCATAATCTTTTTAACCCGCCCATATATTTTTAAAAGCAGAGGGACAAGGGGCGAGCGCGATGAAAAATAGTAAGAAGTATCTGCTATGGGTGATGGGCGCTGTATTACTGGCAATCCTTATTCAATTTCCGCTAGAGAAGTCGGAAGTAGCCACATGGACTACGCCGCTTGCGGGCAAGACTGTGGTCATCGATCCGGGCCACGGTGGACCAGATGGTGGGGCAGTTGGCAGTGACAACACGTTGGAAAAGGATATTTCTCTGTCGGTTGCAAAGAAGTTGCAGAATTTCCTTCAACAAGCCGGAGCGGTCGTATATCTTACCAGAGAGGAAGATAAAGATCTTGCTTCTGCAGATACAAAGGGCTTATCACGCAGAAAGGCGGAAGACCTCCGGGCACGGCTGGCATTTATTAAAGAAAAAGAGCCGAACTTTTTCATTACTCTTCATTTAAATGCACTGGGTTCCAGCAAGTGGAGGGGCGCACAGACCTTCTATTATCCTGAGTTTAAAGAAAGCAAACACTTGGCAGTAATGATTCAAAACGAAATCATCCGTAACTTGGAGAATACGAAGCGGGAAGCCTTGGCCATTGAGGAGGTCTATCTAATGAAACACGCAGAAGTCCCTGGAGCCTTGGTTGAAATCGGCTTTTTGTCCAACCCGGAGGAACGCGAACTGTTGAAGCAGGATGATTATCAGCAGGGAATGGCCGCCAGTATTTATGAAGGGATTCTCCGTTATGTGACGGAAGACCCACCAGAAGAGTAATGAAAACGTCACCATCCAAACTCAAATTACTTAGAAAAATGGTGATTTGTGTTATACTAGCGAAAGAATGCTATTAGCTAGAAAGGGATGGTGACATATGTTGACAAAAGAAGAGGTAATCGAACTTCTTAACCCGGTAAAAGATCCGTTTTTACATAGAACCTTTGAGGAATTGGATGCAGTTAAAGATGTGACGATAAAAGAAGAAAAGAAACACGTCAGTGTAAAAGCAGGGATTGCGAAGACAAATACTGCAGAACAGATGAAATTGCAACAGGAAATCGTAGGCATCTTGAAGAAGAATGGAGCCTCAACAGTTGGTCTCCGTTTTGAACAATTGCCTGACGAGGTGATCAAAAAATATCAAAGTGCAGCGGATGATAAGAAGGAAGCATCCCTGCTCGGAGGAAATAAAGGGACGAAATTCATCACGGTTGCTAGTGGGAAAGGCGGTGTAGGCAAATCAACGGTCACTGTCAACTTAGCGATCAATCTGATGCGTCTGGGAAAGAAAGTCGGAATCATTGATGCGGATATTTACGGATTCAGTGTACCGGATATGATGGGAGTAGAGAATCGCCCTGCCGTACGTGGGGAGAAGATCATCCCAGTGGAACGTTTCGGAGTGAAAGTCATTTCCATGGGGTTCTTTGTGGAGGATAATTCACCAATCATCTGGAGAGGCCCTATGTTGGGGAAAATGCTGAACAGCTTTTTCTCTGAAGTGGAGTGGGGCGACTTAGACTATCTGCTGCTAGACCTCCCACCAGGGACAGGGGACATTGCAATGGATGTTCATGAACTGCTTCCGACAAGTAAGGAAATCATTGTAACAACTCCACATCCTACAGCAGCTTTTGTTGCTGCACGTGCTGGACAAATGGCTTTGAAAACCGAGCATGAAATACTGGGAGTTGTGGAAAATATGGCTTACTTCCAAAGTGAAAGTACGGGAGAGAAGGAATATGTGTTCGGGAAAGGCGGCGGTCCAAAGCTGGCCGAGGCACTCAGCTCAAAAGTTCTGGGACAGTTGCCTCTTAAACAGCCATACGACGAAGAGGATGTTTTTGCACCATCCATTTATCAAGAAGATCACCCAATCGGGAAAGAATATCATAAAATTGCTTCCAAAGTTGTTGCTAAAATGGAGGAGTAATTCAAGAGAGAGGGCGTCCTATAGTGGACGCCCTTGCTAATTAAGGAGTGAGCTCGTGTGCGGGTAGTTGGAACAATTTTACTGACCACCCCCACCGCTACTTTCACCGCCTCCACCAGATTGGCCGCCACCGCCGCCTTGCCCTCCACTTTGCTGTTGTCCTCCACCGCCGCTTCCTTGTTTCTCTGCAGCCTTAAGGAGGATTTCCTGTATTTTAGCTTGGAAGGTAGGTGTTTCCAGTGTCTCTTGGATTGTTTTTTCCAAATGGGCTCTGAACTCCTGACTTTTCATGACACTGAGCAGTTGTTCCGTCATCTTTGGATCCTTCAGTAGTTCGAGCATTTTTTCCTGGTATTCAGCGTCATTCATAAGTTTTTTGATCAGTTGTTGTTGCTGGTCTTCCATTGACTTTGCAAAACCCTCAACGAATTTTGGGTCCTCAAAGAGTTTTTTCCACATCTCTTTGCCCTTTTCCCCTGCAAGGGTCTCATTGATCGATTTCTTTACCACATCAGTTTCGATGACAAGTTCTTTTTTCATTTCCTCATCTGCCATAATTTCTTGAATTGCCTTTTTTCCATCTTCTGTCTGCAGTATATCAACAACCATTTTCTTCGTGGTGTCATATTCTCCTTCATTACCTGCTGCTGTATTGCCGCCGCAGGCAGCTAACAAAATGAAGGAAAATCCTAGAGCAATCATAATTGATATGTGCTTCATGAGAATTTCTCCTTCCTTTATATATTTAATATGCGTGTACAAATTGTAAAATATGCAATGCTTTTAAGGAAAAAAGAATCCGTACATGATAAAATACCAATGGTGCCAATTTTATGTTTCCAGGATCTGTTCGATATAGAATTAGGAGGATAATGGTTTGAATAGTCGCAAGTTAGTGGGTTTTCTTTTTAAAACTTTTTTGCTCGGGGGCGTAGTAGGGCTAATCACCAGCTTCTTCGTTAAATCGGAGGATTATGCCCGTTATCTCCAACCGTTTGATGCTTTTGAGTTACTCGGGTTGGTTATTTTCTTTGTAGGGATTGGTTTTGTTTTTGCTGCAGTGAGCCAAACAGGATTTTTTGCATATCTTTTCATTAATCGCTTCGGACTGTCTCTTTTTCGGATTTATTGGCCAACAATACAAGTATTGCTGATTGCATTTGTATTGTTCGACCTAATATATTTTCCATACAGAGCTATGGAAGAAGTAGCTTTATACTGGTTTATTCTAATGGCCGGTGCAATCTTAGGCTATGGTTGGATTGTCGCCAAATTAAAAGCCAAGGAAACAAATCAACGTGCATTCATACCTGCATTATTTTTAATGGTAGTGATGACCACCATTGAATGGATTCCTGGAATGCAAGTAGAGGGGACAGACTATGCTATTCTGATGATCTTTCCATTATTGGCTTGTAATACATACCAGCTCCTGGTATTGCATCGATTACAGGAGAGGAAGTAATTAGTAAATAGCTGGAGACGATAAAAAAACTGGCGAACAAAACTCGCCAGTTTTTTTATGGTATTTTAGGTGTCACTCCACAAGTTCCGCTTCTGCGTGCGCTTGGTCTATAAGTTCAGACATGGTGACAAATTGAAACTTCTTCGTTCTTAAGCCGGGCAGTATGATTTCCAGGGCGTCAGCTGTCTGTTTAGCTGAATCGGATGCGTGCATCAAAATAATATCGCCATTGGTGGTGTTTTCCATCACCGTGTCGACAATCTCATTTGTACCTGGATTCTTCCAGTCATGAGTGTTGATATTCCAGTGGATCACTTCAAATCCCATTTCTTCAGCAATCTCTATTATTTGTTTATTGAAATGACCGCTGGGCGGTCGTAGCAGGTTCGTGTCCTCTAAGCCCATCTTTTCGAAAGCTTCCCTCGCCTTTATCAGGTCCTGCCTTACTTCGTCTGTTTCTTGATCAAGATAACTTTTATACTGGTAGCCGAGCATCCCTATTTCATGATCTTCCTCATTAATTCTCTCTACTATCTCTGGGTGGCGTTCTGCCCATTCTCCACTTAAGAAGAAGGTCGCCTGTGTGCCCTCTTCCGCAAGTTTTTCTAATATGTCAAAGACTTTCTCTTCTCCCCAGCTGATATTGAAAGTCAAGGCAATATTCGGCTCATTAGCACTCCCCTTTGCTATGGCCGTGGGTTCTTCTCCGGAAAATACTGAAAAAGAGCCGTCTCTTTCAAACCATACAAATGCAGCTGTGAAGAATGCAAACAGTACAACTACCGACCATCTTTTCCACTTTGAAAGTTTCCAAACATAAAAATGCTGCAATTGCTACCCTCCTATACTTGTCCTGCTTAACAATATTCTATGCCATATTTTCAGTGATAGAACGAGGAGGTGCCGCTGTCAAAATAAAATAGAAAAAATGATGAAAAAAGTGGATGAAAATTAAGGGGAAATGGGAATAGTAACCATACAAAGCCGGTAAGTCCAAAGTTCTTTTAATACACATATCGCAAAAAGACCGACAAAAGCCCCGGTGATTCACGAACCATGTGATATATATGATAAAGAACTTCACGAGGCGTATAGCATATTACATGAATAGTGGAGGAAAGTTAGGTGAATGGAATGTTAGGATTACTCGTTAATGACATGGAACAGAAGGAAATTGAGTACCTTCTAAAAAGAGAGTTGGAAGAATTGTTAATGGACTTGGAAGATCACCGGATAGATCAAATGGTTAAAAGAGCAATGAGAGAGAGATATCAACTTCTTTTCCAATTGTTCCGCAGGGTGGCCAGTGAGCAGGAATGCATTAAATATATGCCTAAGCGGAAAGAGAATTGATAGAGAATAAATGCCTCCAGTGCTTGGTGCAAACTGGAGGCATTCCTACGAAGCCCGGGGGCTCATTCATTTGAGAGAAGGTGAAATTAATTTCATATTTCCCCTTGCAGATATTTTTTATGTATGCTATATTAGTTTTTGTCGCCGATGAAACACAGTTCGGCAACATCACTTATAATTTTTCATTAAATAGCTGTTGACAACAAACAGGAAACATGATAAATTATATCTTGTCGCGAAAAACGACAAAACAAAACACAAATTGATCTTTGAAAACTGAACAAAACAACCAGTATGTCAAGAAGAAACAACTCGTTTTTTCTATTAAACAGC